>CAZRBP010000108.1:3154-12293 GCA_964598305.1 uncultured Pseudomonadales bacterium
CGGAGCGAGGGCGACCCGCCCTCGAATGTAGCGTCTTGATTCACGTAGGGAGGATGGGTTGCTGATGAAGGTTCTGGTGACGGGCAACGGTGGTCGCGAGCATGCCTTGGCGTGGCGGGCCAGCATAGGGGCGTCGGTGTCGCGGGTGTACGTGGCGCCGGGCAATGCGGGCACTGCGCTGGAAGCCAACGTCGAGAATGTGCCCATCGTGGTGGATGACTTCGCCGGTCTGGCTGCGTTTGCGGAGCGGGAGGGCATCGACCTGACGATCGTCGGGCCGGAGGCGCCCTTGGTCGATGGCTTTGCCGATTATTTCAACGAGCGGGGTTTGCGCTGCTTCGGGCCAAGCCGAAAAGCCGCCCAGTTGGAGGGTTCCAAGGCCTACACCAAGGCGTTTTTGCACCGTTGGGGCATCCCGACGGCGGCGTCGGAGACCTTCACAGCGCTGGCGGACGCCAAGGCCTATGTGCGCGAATGCCCGATGCCGGTAGTCGTCAAGGCGGACGGCCTAGCCGCGGGCAAGGGCGTGATCATCGCCCAAACAGGTGCCGAAGCCGAGGCGGCGCTCGAATCCATGCTGTCCGGGGCGGCGTTCGGCGATGCAGGGCGCTGCGTGGTGGTTGAGGAGTTTCTTCAAGGCGAGGAAGCCAGCTTCATCGCCCTGTGCGATGGCCGCACCGCCCTGCCCTTCGCCAGTTCCCAAGACCACAAGGCCGCCTTCGATGGCGACGCGGGACCGAACACCGGCGGCATGGGTGCCTACTCCCCGGCGCCGGTAGTCAGCGAAGCGGTTCATGCCCGCATCATGGACGAGATCATAAAACCCACCCTCGAGGGCATGGCGGCGGATGGCGCGCCCTACTTGGGCTTTCTCTACGCGGGCTTGATGATCGCGGCGGATGGTTCGCCGAAGGTCATCGAGTTCAATTGCCGCTTCGGCGACCCGGAGGCGCAGCCCGTGATGATGCGCCTGAAGTCCGACTTGGCGGCGCTATGCAGCGCCGCCTTGGACGGGGAGCTTAAGAGCCAAACGCTGCGCTGGGACGAGCGCGCCGCCCTCGGCGTGGTGATGGCGTCCGGCGGCTATCCCGGCAGCTACGAGACGGGCCATCCCATCACCGGCCTCGATGCCGCCGAGGCTCCGGACTGCAAGGTCTTTCACGCCGGCACCCAACTCGAAGACGGCGCGGTGCTCACCAGCGGCGGACGGGTTCTGTGCGTGACCGGATTGGGCGGCAACGTCACGGAGGCTTGTGAGAATGCCTACCAAGGCGCTGTGCGAATAAGCTGGCAGGATGCCCGTTATCGCTCAGACATCGGTTACCGAGCTCTAGCGAGAGAGGCGGGCGATTAGCTTACGGTTCGGTAAGCGATAACGACTTCCAGCCAGCTTGGGCGCCTGCCATGCTGGCTGCATGGTTAAGCACTTACTAAAACGATTTGAGGCCTTCGAGGCCTTGGCCGCCGCCGAGCTTTCCGGCGTCGCCCGCCACACCCAGATCATCAGCATTCCGGCCAATCGCTGGGTGCTGCGTGAAGGCCGAACGCTCAGCGGCAGCTACTACCTGGTCCAGGGCCGGGTGCGGCTGTTCTCGCCCGCCGCGGTGCTTGGCCACCGCTCCCGTGACGCCCGCTCGCCGCTTTATCCCGGCCACGCCGCCATCCGCACGCTGACCGCCGCGCGCCTGCTGCATGTGGACACCGCGTCGGTGGCCATGCTGTTGGGCCGCACGGACCTGCAGCCCAAGCAGGAAGTGCTGCTGCCGTGGGAGCAGCGCTTTCTCGGCTCGCCGCTCATGCGCCGTCTGGACGCTGGCGTGTGGCAGAAGCTGTTCAGCGAGCTTGACGAGCGCCCGTTCGCGGCTGGCGATGACCTGATTTCCGAAGGCGACCCAGCGAGCGACTTCCTAGTTCTGAAGTCGGGCCGCGCCGCCGTGCGCCGGGATGGCCGCACGTTGGCCCAACTGGTGCCGGGCGACTTCTTCGGCGAGGACGCCCTCATCATGAACGGCCACCGCAACGCCACGGTCAGCGCGCTCGAGGCGGGCGCGGTCCTGCGCCTGCCCAAGGATCGGTTTGTGGCGCTCCTGCTCGACCGGGTGGTTCGCTTTGTCGAATGCTCGGATGCGGGCGTCAATCTCGACATCGGCGAGCCGGGCGCCTTGGCCGAACTCCGCCAAACCATGGCTGCGCTGGACCCCAAGCAGCGCTACCAAGTCATCGGCGGGCGCCCGGAGGAGCGGGCGCTGGCCACCTTCATCCTGGCCCAAAAGGGCCTCGACGCCTGGGCGGTGGAGGCAGCCTGAAGTGGACGTGCCCACGGAACTCCGCCCCGACCCCCCATTACGCCCAAAGGGGTTTTCGGCTACAGTCCGCATGACCCTGCAACGTGCGCCGCACAGGAGCGACGAATTGGTCGAAGACTGCGTTTTCTGCAAGATCGTGAACAAGGAAGTGCCTGCCGACATCGTTTTCGAGGACGATGAGTTGATCGCGTTCAACGACATCAGCCCCCAAGCGCCCATCCATGTGCTGGTGGTGCCCAAGGCTCACATCTCCACCGTGAACGACTTGGATGAAGACCATGCCGGGCTCCTGGGTCGGATGGTGCTGCGGGCCCAGGCGCTGGCCGAGGCGCGCGGCATCGACGAAGAGGGCTACCGGCTGATCCTCAATTGCAACGCCGGCGGCGGCCAGACCGTCTTTCACATCCACCTGCATCTGCTGGGCGGCCGTCAGATGCGGGGGTTCGGGTAGGTCGAATGATTGATGAGACCATCGGCCAGTTCGACCGGGCGCTGCGGACCCTCACTGGGCGGTTAAGCGCCCGGCGGCCCAGCCCCGGCGCGGACGTGCCGGAGGTGCCGCTCGACGACGCCGAACGCCGCCACGCCGGTGGCCTGATGCGAGTGAACCACACCGGCGAAGTGTGCGCCCAAGCGCTCTACGAGGGCCAGGCTCTGACCGCCCGGCAGGACGGTGTGCGGGCCAAGCTCAAGAGCGCCGCCGAGGAGGAGTCCGACCACTTGGCGTGGTGCGCCGAACGCCTGCAGGAACTCGATGCGTCCCCCAGCCTGCTCAACCCCCTGTTCTATGCCGCCTCCTACGCCATCGGCGCCTTGACCGGCCTGGCGGGCGACAAGGTGAGCCTAGGCTTTGTCGAAGCCACCGAGGATCAGGTCTGCGAACATCTCGACCGCCACTTGCAGGCGCTGCCGGAAGACGACGGCCGCAGCCGCGCCATCATCGCCGGAATGCGCGCCGAGGAAGCCCGCCACGGCGCTGCCGCCCTTGAATCCGGGGGCGCCGAATTCCCCCAAGCGGCCAAAACGGCCATGACCGCCCTGTCTCGCGTCATGACCGAGACCACCTACCGCATCTAGCGCCGGAACCTGAACCTTCGGCTCGTTGGGCGTTTAATTGGCCCGATTTCGGGATCGCACTCGTTTTTTCGAATCGAAATCAGGACTATGTTCCATATTTCTGATATCGTTGCGCCATGTTCCAGAGAATCCTAAACGTCAGCCGACGTAGCTCATTCTTCCTGTTCGGAGCGCGTGGCACGGGAAAGACCACTTACATCCGGGATGTGTTCAATTCCCGCGAATCTCTGTACCTGGACCTGCTCGATCCGGAGACTGAGGACTTGTACGCTCGCAATCCCGGCCGGCTGGAGCCACAGGTCGAGGCGCTGCCGGAGGCTGTGCAGTGGGTCCTGATCGACGAGGTGCAGCGTGCGCCGAGGCTTCTGGACGTAGTGCATCGATTGATTGAGAGCACCGGAAAACGCTTCGCGCTCACCGGATCAAGCGCCCGCAAGCTGCGGCGCGGTGCCTCGAATCTCCTTGCCGGACGGGCCTTCGTGTACAACCTCCATCCACTGACCGTCCCGGAGTTGGGAGGTGCCTTCAAGCTGGATGAGGCCCTTTGTTGGGGCACGTTGCCCAGGCTCTACGCACTGGATGCCGACGAGGACCGTCGAGCGTATCTTCGCGCCTACGCATTGACCTACCTCAAGGAGGAAATCGCGGCGGAGCAGATCGTTCGGCGGCTGGATCCGTTCCGGCAGTTCCTGGAGACCGCTGCGCAGGCGAACGGCACGATCCTGAACTACGCCAACATCGCTAGGGACGTGCGGACCGACCCGAAGACCGTCACGTCCTATTTCAGCATCCTCGAGGACACGCTGATTGGTTTTCTTCTGCCTGCGTATCATCGCTCCGTCAGGAAGCAGCAGCGCGTCAATCCAAAGTTCTACTTCTTTGACACGGGCATCAAGCGCTCATTGGATCGTTCGCTGGACGTGCCGTTGAACGCTGGCACCTACGAATACGGGAAGGCGTTTGAGCACTTTGTGATCACGCAGATCGTCCATTTGGCCCGCTACCGCTATCCGGACTGGAAGCTCTCGTATTTGCGAACCGGCGCCGGGGCCGAGATTGACCTAGTGATTGAGCGCCCGGGCCTGCCCATCGCCTTGCTGGAAATCAAGTCCTCGAGACGCGTGGACGAGAAGGACGTGCGCAATCTGATCCGGTTTGCCGGGGACTTTGCGGAGCCGCTCGCGTTGTGCGTCAGCCGCGACCGGGAGCGCATGCGCATGGGCGGCGTCCTATGCGCGCACTGGCGTGAGGCGTTCGACTTGCTGGGTCTCAGTTGAATGCCAGTGATGGCTCCCGGAAGACTGAACTCTCACCGAGGGAAGCCCCGTGCCCTAGAAGCGCCAAGTCAACTCCAGCTCGTATTGCCGGGGGCGGATGGTGCCGCCGGACAGGTCGCCTAGGAAGCCCTCCGCAGTCCCGGTGTTGCCGCCGGTTGATGGCACGTCGGCGGCACCGCGGATGGCCAGCTTGTCGGTGAGGTTCTTGCCGATGAAGGCCAATTGCCAGCGGCCGTCCTGGGTGCGAATGCGCACGTTGGCGTCCAGCGTCGCATAGGCCGGATACGTGATCGACGGGATGTCCGCACTCAAGTGGGTCTTGCTCTTGTACTGCACGTTGCCGGTGACGCCGAGCACTAGGCCGTTGCCGATGCCGCGCTCGTAGTTGGCCGCCAAGTGCCCGGACCAGCGCGGCGCGCCGGGGCGCGTGTTGCCGGCCAGGTTCTGGCGCAGGTCCGTCTCCGTCTGGCCGGGCTGCAGCGGCCCGCAGCCTTGAGCCGGCGTTTGGCCACCGTGGCAGAACTGGAAGAACTCGGTGAACTTCGATTCCAGCCAGCCGAAGGAGCCACTGACGAACAAGCCCTCAACCGGCGTCGCCCAATCCACTTGCACTTCGGCGCCGTAGGTTTCCGAGCCCCCCGCGTTTGATGTCACGAAGGCGAATTGGGCGTCGTTGAAGAAGTCCACCTGCAGGTCGCGGAACTTGTAGTAGTACACCTCCAATGAAGCGAGCATGGAGTTGTCGAGCAACGAGGCCTTCACGCCAACCTCGCCGCCCTTGTTTTCCTCCGGGTCGAAGACGAAGTCGCTGAACACCAAATCATCGCCGGGGCTGGCCGAGCAGGTGCCGCCCAGACCCGGCGAGATGCAAGGCGCGCCGTTCAACAGCGGCGGCGACAGGTTGCTCAGGATGGCGCTGTTGGAGAAGCCGCCGGACTTGAAGCCTTCCTTGTAGGCGGCATAGACCGTGAGGTTGTCGGTGGCCGTCCAAGTCAGCGTGGCTTCGGGAATCAGGTTCTTGAAGGTTTGGTCCGACGCGGCCCGGGTCAGCAGGTTACCGGGGTCGTAGGGAATGAACAGGCCCGTGACGAAGGGATTCACGAAGGGCTGAATGAAGAATGAATCCTTGGTCTCGTGGATGTAGCGGGCCCCTGCTGTCAACTCCCACTGCTCGGCAATTTGCCACGCTACCTCGCCGTACACCGAAACGGTCTCGCCGTCGGTTTCGGATATCTTGTTGTAGGCGGTGAACTGGTCGTCCGGATCCTCAAGCGGCCCGGAGAATTCCGGCCCGCACACTGTGGCTGTCCCCGCATCGCAGCCGGGCAGCGGCAGGAAGGCGAAGATCACGTCCTGGTCGAAGAAGCGGTCGGTTTGCTGGTAGTACACGCCCAGCACCAGGTTCACCGGCGCATCGAAGCGGGTGACGGCGCGTGACTCGATGGCGAACTGCTCGAAGGTGTTGCGTTCGCCGGCAAAGATGTTGGTGATGCCGCCACCGTCGAAGTCGCTGACCCAGCGTTCAGTGGCGTCGTTGTAGTTGATGATGGTCTTGAGGTCCACGGAATCGAAGGTGTAGTCGAACGTCCCGGTGAGGTTCCAGGAGGTGAACTTCTCGCCGAGGTCCCCGTCGCCGAACTGGTTGAGCAGGGAATTGACGGCGCCAATGCCCGGCGGCACGTCGTTGATGCCCCGGGCCAAGTTGATCTCGCAGTCCGAGTCGGGCACTGGGCGCGGTTCGAACAGTGTGGTTTGCCGTCCCTCGGGCTGCGGATCGACTGGCAGGCTGATGTGCTGGCGCCCGTCGAGGGTGGGGCAGCTGAACAGTTCGCCGCCGCCGCTTGAGGCGTGCTGAGCAAACTTGGCGTAGGAGCCTTTGATGTTGTAGCTGAACCGTTCGCTTAAGTCCCCGGCCGCCGTCAAGCGGAAGTAGGTGGTCTCCTCGCCGGGCCACCATTCGCCGGCCGCCGCCGGGTTTTCCCAGAGGTTGACCTGCCCGGTGACCGCGTCGAAGGTGGCGTAGGTGTCGGCGGGGGCGTTGTTGCGGATCCAGCCCTTGTTCATGTCCGAGGTTTGCACCGCCGCGCGCAGCCCGAGCTTTTCGTTGACCGGCACCGAGATGATGCCCTCCAGGGTCAAGTCCTCGGACTCGAACTCATTGTTGATCCGAACGCTCGCCTCGAACTCCTCGCCCGGGTTGTTGGTCATCACCGAGACCACGCCGGCGGTGGAGTTCTTGCCGAAGTAGAGCGCCTGCGGGCCCTTGAGCACCGCCACTTGGCTGGTGTCGAACAGCCCCTCGTTGATGGCGCGGGCTTGGGGCATGTAAACGCCGTCGATGATGACGCCGACGGAGGACTCGATGCCGATGCTGGTGGTGGCCGAAGCGATGCCGCGAATGCCGATGGCGGCGCCGTTGCCGCTGCCGCCGCGGCCAATGCTCAGCTGCGGCGTAATGGCTTCCAGATCCATGAACCCCTCCAGCCCGAAGGTGTCCATGCGCTCCTCCCCAACCGCCGTGATGGCCACGGGAATCTCGCGCACGGACTCTTCCGTGGCCCGCGCCGTGACGATGATCTCCTCTATTTCCGCCGCAAACGGCGCTGGTGCCGCGGCGGCAAGGATGGAAAGTGGAACGAGTGACTTAAAGGTGTGCGCCAAGCTTCGCGCTATGGTCATGCTGAATCTCCCCACGTTGGTCGTGGGCGGCCCGTTCAGCCAACCGCGCAAACTTCGAGCGGCCCTTGGCAACCTTGGGCGCGCCTCTCGATTTGTTACAAGCCGGACCCTCACCCGGCCTCACCGGCATGGGAACACATCGCCCCCACTCCGCGCAACCCTTCGGTTCCTTGCACCCTCGTTAAGAGCGCCGTTCCCCGTGCTTTAGCGTGGCCTTGATGTTTCCCGCCAACCGCAGCGCCAAGGCGGCGATGGTCAGGGTTGGGTTGGCGGTGCCTGAAGTGGGAAAGACCGCCGAGCCGAGGATGTGCAGGTTGTCGTGATCGTGGCAGCGCAGCGCCGGGTCCACCACTGAATGCGCCGGATCCTCACCCATGCGGCAGGTGCCGATGATGTGTCCCGCACCTTGAAACTCTGGTTGGTGATGGACGTCTGTGGCGCCCAGCTTGGCGAAGATGCGGTCGTGGATGCCCTGCGCCGCGGCCAAGCCGTCGCGGGAGTAGTCGCCAATGGCGTAGCGCAGACGTGGCAGCGGCACCCCGTAGTGATCCTTGTCCTTAGCGTCCAGCACCAACCGGTTGTCGGCGTCCGGCAACTGCTCGATTAGGGAGGCCAACTCCACGTGTCGGGCAGCCTGATCAACGGCGGCGTTGCGCAGGGCCTCGCCGCGCAGCCCCGATTCGGCCAAGGTGCGGGGCAAGGTCAGCGCCCCGCCGGTGCCCCAGGCCCAGCCGGCGTTGCCGATCTGGATGCGCAGCCCGGCGCGGCTTGAGCGCACCGGGCCGTCGCGAAGGTTCTCGATTCCCGCCGTGGACAGCGGGCCGCGATAGGGCCACACGGGTTCGCCCGCCAGCGCCCAACTCAATTGAATGGGATGGTCCATGAGATGGCGTCCCACCTGATCCGAACGGTTGGCCACCCCGGCCGGCAGGCGCTCGGAGCGGGAATGAAGCAGCAGCCGCGGCGTCTCCATGGCGTGGGCGGCTAGGACGTAAAGGCGGCCTTGGGCGACCCCCTCGCTCAAGTCCGGTCGGCGGAAGCGAATGGCGGCGATGCGTCCGCTCGCGTCGGCTTCCACCACCGTGGCCGTCGCCCGTTCATGCACCGCGGCACCTAAGCGCTCAGCCTTTTGCAGATGAACGGTGGCGTCGTACTTGGCCTGAACCGGGCACAGCGGAATGCAGCTTGCGCTGCCGCAGCAGGCGGGACGGCCATCATGGACTAGCGAGTTGCGCGCCTGGGGCGTTGCCCGCACCGAAAAGCCGGTGCCGTCAAGAGCCCGCCCGAACACTTGGTCGAGATAGGACGGCGCAATCGCCGGCAGCGGAAAGCGGCCCGATCGGGGGGAACCCAAGTCCTCGTTCGAATCGCCCGCCACACCCAGTTCTCGTTCCGCCTGCAGATAGAAAGGCTCCAGTTCGTCATAGCCAATGGGCCAGTCGACGCCCTGTCCGTAAAGGCTCTTCAGACGAAAGTCGTTGGGCAGGAAGCGCAGGCAGGTGCCGAGCCAATGCCAAGTGGTGCCGCCCACGGCCTTGAGGTAGGTGCTTTTGAAGGTGTCCGGACCCGATTGCCGATACCAGTGCCCGGGCTCAGCGCTTAACGGGAAGTCCGCTTCCGGCGTGGCGCGGTAGGGACTCTCGGGCGTCTTGATGGGCGCATCGAAGTAGCGGCCCAAGGCTTGGGCGCGATCAACGCGCGAACCGGCTTCCAGCACCGCCACCCCGATGCCCGCGCGGGCCAGCCGTTCGGCCACCAGCGCCCCGGCCACCCCGGACCCGACGATGATGACGTCGGCTT
>CAZRBP010000109.1:0-12139 GCA_964598305.1 uncultured Pseudomonadales bacterium
TCAACCCATTGAAAGACAATAATCTCAATCGATTCGGCAATCGGCTTGGCGCAACATGGGGACTCGACCCAAGAGACAAGGCTTCCCGGTGGTGGTGCACGTGATGCTGCTGCGCGGCGAGGACGTTTTCCTGCTGCGCCGCGCCGCGACCGGCTTCATGGATGGCTATTTCTGCCTGCCCGGCGGGCACCAAAAGGCTGGCGAGAGCGTGGGCGACGCCGCCCGGCGGGAGTGCCTGGAGGAGGCGGGCGTCGAAGCGGGCAACCTGACGCCCCGCTTCGCGCTGCCCTATCGATCCGGCGCCCACCAGGGGCTCAACTTCGTCTTCGAGGCGGACGCCTTCACCGGCGAGCCCGCCGTTGCCGAGCCCGCGCTGTTCGACGCTTGCTGCTGGAGGCCGCGCAACGACCTGCCGGAGCGGGTCACGCCCTGGCTCGTCGACGCCTTGGCGATGCCCGAAGGGCAGTGGTATCACGAGTTCCACTGGACTCGGTAGAATACGGCTTTAATCGTTGGAAGCCACCATGAAAGACCCCGTTCGAGTCACCGTCACCGGCGCCGCCGGCCAAATCGGCTACGCGCTGCTGTTTCGCATTGCCGCTGGCGAGATGCTGGGCAAGGACCAGCCTGTCATTCTCAACCTCCTGGAGATCACCCCGGCGCTGGGCGCCCTGCACGGCGTGGCCATGGAGCTCGACGACTGCGCCTTCCCGCTGCTGCGCGGCCTGGTGCAGACCGACGATCCGGAGGTGGCGTTCGGCGACGCGGACTACGCCCTGCTGGTGGGTTCCCGCCCACGCACCAAGGGCATGGAGCGCAAGGACCTGCTGGAGGCCAACGCCGCCATCTTCTCCGTCCAAGGCAAGGCGTTGAATGACAACGCAGCCCGGGGGGTGAAGGTGCTGGTGGTCGGCAACCCGGCCAACACCAACTGCCTGATCGCCCAGCGCAACGCCCCAGACCTGGACCCGCGCCACTTCACCGCCATGACCCGCCTCGACCACAACCGGGCTGTCGCCCAGTTAGCGCAAAAGGCCGGCGCCCACACCACCGAGGTCGAGGGCTTGTGCATCTGGGGCAACCACTCATCCACCCAGTACCCCGACCTGCACCAAACCACAGTCGCCGGCCGGAGCGCCATGAGCCTTATCGACATGGCCTGGTACACCGAGGAGTTCATTCCCAAGGTCCAGCAGCGCGGCGCGGCCATCATTGAGGCCCGCGGCGCATCGAGCGCCGCCTCCGCCGCCAACGCGGCCATCGAGCACATGCGCGATTGGGCCTTGGGCTCGGACGCCGTGCTGAGCATGGGGGTGCATAGCGACGGCGCCTACGGCATCGCCGAAGGCCTGATCTACTCCTTCCCGGTGCGCTGCCAAGGCGGCGACTGGCGCGTCATCGATGGCATCGACATCAACGACTTCAGCCGCGAGCGCCTGCGGGCAACGGAGGATGAACTGGCCAGCGAACGGGACGCCGTGGCCCACTTGCTCCCGTAAGGGATCACAATGTGGCGGTGTCGAGGGACGGCGTCCTAGCAGACGGCGTCCTGGAACGCGCCATCCGCGAAGCCGTGGTCATGGGGGCTCGTCCCGCCTGACCCAAGGACAGCGGCAGGCTTCGCTCGAAGGGCAGCCGAACTTCGGCTAATATGGAGCGCACTACCAGATTAGCCGAAACCCATGTACCTGCCGCGAACGCTGTCCCGCACCATACAACGCATTTCCGACGCCTTTCCCATCCTCTTTCTGACCGGCCCCCGCCAAGTGGGCAAAACCACTCTGCTTGAGGTTTGCGGCGGCGAGCGCAGTTATGTGACGCTGGATGACTTGGAGCAACGCGAGATCGCCCGCAACGATCCGGCGCTGTTCCTGCAAATGCATCCCGCCCCCGTCACCATTGACGAGGTGCAGTACGCACCCGAGCTGTTCGGCCAGCTCAAGCTCGCTGTGGACCAAGCCAAGCGGCCTGGCATGTACTGGCTGGCCGGGTCGCAGAAGTTCCATCTCATGCAGGGCATCACTGAAACCTTGGCCGGTCGGGTGGCGATCATCGACTTGCTGGGCTTTTCGCAGGCCGAGACCGATGGCCGCGCCGAATCCAGCCAGCCCTTCGCACCAACGGAAGAGTGGCTGGCCAATGCCAAGGCCAATGCAACCACACCGAAGCAACTCATGGACATCTACCGGCAGATTTGGCTCGGCGCCTTCCCCAGCACTGTGCTTGGCGGCGAGGCAGTGCGCAACGTCTTCTACAACTCATACATCCAGACCTACATCCAACGGGACGTGCGCGCGCTATCCCGGGTGGGCGACGAGTTGGCTTTTCACCGCCTGCTGCGCGCCGCCGCCGCCCATACCGGCCAGTTGGTCAACTTCGCCGACTTGGCCCGGAACGTGGACATCGATCAAAAGACGGCCAAGGCGTGGCTTTCCATATTGGAGACCGCCGGCCTTGTCCATCTGCTGCGGCCCTACCACACCAATATCACCAAGCGGCTGATCAAGACGCCGAAGCTCTATTTTCTGGACACCGGTCTTTGCGCCTACCTTACCGGATGGTCGTCGCCGCAGACCCTCGAAGCGGGCGCCATGTCCGGCGCCATTTTGGAAACCTGGATGTTCGCCGAGATTCTGAAGAGCTATTGGCACAACGGACTGCAAGCCCAATTTCACTTCTACCGGGACCGGGACCGTCGGGAAGTGGACCTGCTGATCGAACGGGACAATCAACTTTATCCGGTTGAATTCAAAAAAACAGCGACCCCTAGCCGGTCCGCCTCCAAGAACTTCTCCGCCTTGGCCAAGCTCGGCAAACCCGTGGGAACAGGCGCGGTGGTCTGCCTCAAGGAAACCGACACACCGCTCGCAAGAGAGGTTGTGGCAATACCCGCTGGGCTGCTCTAGACGGAAGCGCGCGTGTGAGTGATTTCAGCGGGAGATACCCTGCCCTTGGCCAACGCAATTTGCTGGCGCTTGCCTTGCTCCTGGTTGCGGTCAAAAATGTGCGCAGCTATTCTTGACAGCGTTGGGCGGCGCTTGACACGATGACCCCATGACCGGTCGGCAGTTCATCGCGAGGGTCCGCCGATGGGCGAGAGTCCGCAACCTTGAAGTCCGCTTCGTCGCATCGGAAGGGCCGGGCTCGCACGGTACTCTATACGTCGGCGACCGCAAGACGACCGTCAAGGACCGCAGGAAGGAGATCGGCAAGGGGCTGATGGCCAAGATGCTCGCCGACCTCGGCATCGACAGGAAAGAGTTCTAGCCCACATGCTGGCAAGCGATTTGACGATGGAGAAATCAACCGATGTCTGACAACTACGACTATCCCGCCGACATCGAGCGTGACGAGGACGGTCGCCACGTCATCACGTTCCCCGACTTCGGCTGGGGCGCGACGGACGGTGCCACCCTTGACGAAGCACTGTCCGAGGCCCGCGACCTCCTTCGAGAGCTCATCGCCGCGACGATGCGCGAAGGCAGCGAACTGCCGCAACCATCGCGTGCGACCAAGCACCAGCCCCTCGTTGTCCCCCCGCTCCCAATCGCGCTAAAAGCGGCACTCTATGAGGCTTTCCGCGAGGCCAGCGTATCCCAACGCCGTCTCGCCCGCGACCTTGAGGTGGCTGAGAGCGAAGTCCGGCGCATGCTCAACCCCGACCATGCCACCAAGGCCGCGACCATCGACCGCGCTCTGCGCCAACTCGGCAAGCGAGTGAGCGTCTCGGTCGGCGAGGCCGCCTGATCTCAATCGTACAGGTGGCAGGCCACCAGCCGCTCGCTCTCCTCCGCCAAGGGTTTCAGTTTCGGCGTCTTAGCGCGGCAGTGGTCCATCGCTTGTGGGCAGCGGTCGGCGAAGCGGCAGCCGGGGGGCAGGTTGACCGGCGAGGGGATTTCGCCTTGGATGGCGGTCGAGGGACGCGCCCGCTCCGAGGTGGGGTCCGGCTCGGGGTTGGAGCCGACCAGTATCCGGGTGTAGGGGTGGCGGGGTTCGAAGAACACCTCGTCCGCCTTTCCCACCTCCACAAGGGAGCCGAGGTACATCACCGCCATGCGGTCGCTGACGTAGCGCACCATGGAGAGGTCGTGGGCGATGAACAGCAGGGTCAGGCCCATCGACGCCTTGAGCTCGTCGAGCAGGTTGATCACCTGGGCTTGGACGGAGACGTCCAGCGCCGATATCGGCTCGTCGCAGACCACGAATTCCGGCTCCAGGATCAGCGCCCGGGCGACGCCGATGCGCTGCCGCTGGCCGCCGGAGAACTCGTGGGGATAGCGTGATCGGTGGTCGGCGTTCAGCCCCACCCGTTCAAGCCAAACCGCCACCCGTTCGCGAATCTCCGCCCCGGAGAGCGGTGAGTGCAGCCTTAAGCCCTCGCCGATGATCTCCCCCACGGTCATGCGCGGGTTCAGCGAGGAATAAGGGTCTTGGAAGATCATCTGCATGTGCGGCGCGTAGCGCTCAAAGTCCCGTTGGCGGTAGCGGCTCGGCAAGGCCTGTCCCTGAAACGAGACGCTGCCGCCGGTCTTGTCGTGCAGGCCCACCAAGGCCTTGCCGAAGGTCGATTTGCCGGAGCCGGACTCGCCCACCAAGCCGACAATCTCCCGTTCGTTGATGGTCAGGCTCACATCGTCCACCGCATGCACCCGCCGGCCCTTGCCCAAGTCAAAGTGCTTGGTCAGGTTGCTGGCCTCCACCAAGACGCTCATCTTCGCTCTTCCGCAGGGACTTGATCCGGCACTTCCGAATGGTGCAGCCAGCAGTTGGCGGCGTGCGCGTTGCTCAGCTCGAACGGCGGCGGGTCGCGGCGTTGGCAAAGGCGCATGGCGTGGGGGCAGCGCGGCGCGTAGGCACAACCTGGCGGCGGATTGAACAGGTCCGGCGGGCTGCCGTCGATCGGCTTGAGGGGCTCATCGCGAGTGGCATCCCGGATGGGCATGGCGGCCTTCAGGCCCAGGGTGTAGGGGTGGCCGGATCGGTAGAAGACCGCGTCGCTTGGCCCCCGCTCGACGATCCGTCCAGCGTACATCACGGCCACGTCGTCGGCTAAGCGCGCCACGACCCCGAGATCATGGGTGATGAGGATGATGGCCATGCCGGTCTGGCGCTGCAGATCGCCCAAAAGATCCAGAATCTGCGCCTGGATGGTCACATCCAGGGCGGTAGTCGGCTCATCGGCGATCAACAAGGCCGGTTGGCAGGCGATGGCCATGGCGATCATCGCCCGCTGCAGCATCCCGCCGGAAAATTCGAACGGATACTGGCCGGCGCGCTCGGCCGCTTCGGGAATGCGCGTCATCTCCAGCAGTTCGATGGCCCGCGCCAAGGCTTGACGGCGGGATTGGCCGCGATGGGCCACTAGGGTTTCGGCGATCTGGTCACCGATGGTCATGGTCGGGTTGAGCGAGGTCATCGGGTCCTGGAAGATCATGCCCACGGCATCGCCGCGGATGTCCCGGCCGTTGACTTCGGGCCGGCCGAGGATTTCCGCGCCGCGCAGCCGGGCGCTGCCGGCGGTGATGCGGCCCGGCGGCATGGGGATCAGCCCCATCACGCTCTGCGCCATCACCGACTTGCCGCAGCCGGATTCGCCCACCACGGCGAGGGTGCGGCCGGCCTCCACGGCAAAGCCCACCCCGCGCACGGCCTGGACGACGCCCCCGTAGGTGTCGAACTCCACCGCTAGGTCGCGCACCTCCAGCACGGCGCTCATTCGGCGCTCCGCATGCGGGCGTCCAAGGCGTCGCGCAGCCCATCGCCAAGCAGATTGAAGGCCAGCACCGTGACGCTGATGAACAGCGCCGGAAAGATCAGTTCGTGGGGCGTGGTGAGCATGGTCTTGATGCCCTCGTTGCACATGCTGCCCCAGGACGGCGTCGGCGGCGCCACCCCCATGCCGATGAACGATAGGAAGGCTTCGGTGAAGATGGCGGTGGGCACCGCAAAGGTCATGGTCACCAGGATGACGCCCAGGGTGTTGGGGATCATGTGGCGCAGCACCAAGTAGGGGGCACCGCCGCCGAGCAGGCGCGAGGCGCTGATGTAGCCCTCCTCGCGGATTTGCAGGATCTGCCCGCGCACCAACCGCGCCGCGGCCGGCCAACTGAGCAGCACCATGGCCAGCACCATCGGCGTGATGCCGGATTCGCCGGGCTGCACCCCCGAGGCGACCCGCAGCAGGATCATGAACAGCAGGAAGGGCAGCGCCACCACGAAATCCGAAAAGCGCATGAGCACTTGATCCGCCCAGCCGCCCAGAAATCCGGCCGCAGCGCCGTAGATCACGCCGAAGGCGATGAACAGCAAGGGCGCGGCGATGCCGATGAAGAGCGAGACTCTCGCACCGGCCATCAACCGGGCCAGCAGGTCGCGCCCCAGGTAGTCCGTGCCCAGCGGATGCGCCCGCAGCTTGATGCGGTCACCGGGCTGAAGCTGGCCGGCGTCCGCCACTAAGCCCATGGCTTGGGCTTCCTGGGCGGTGACAACTCTCGCCACCGCCAACTCCAAGCGATGCACGGCGCCGGTCATGCGCCCTTGGGCATCCAACGCCGCCACGCTGTAGTAGTAGGTTCGGGGCTTGAGGTCCAAGCGGTCCTCAAAGTGCCGCTCCTGCGGGTTGAACGTTTCGAACAGCGGCAAGCCGAGCGCCTGTCCTTCGGCGGCGGGAAACAGGTTGCGGTACAGGCGATATCCCGCCGCATCCGGCAGCGGCGCCCAAGCCAGCCGCACCGACTGGGTGGTGGCCGGTTCGGCAAGCTCCAAGCCGCGGATTTCCGGCAGCCGAACCGTTCCGTCCCAAGGCCGATGTGGCATAACCACCACGGCGTCGCGGTTGGCGCCGGGCGGCTGGCTGATTTGCTCCAAGTCCTGAAGTGACGGATCCACCGTCCAGATCAACGGACCAATCAGGGTGAACGCCGACAGGCCGATCACCAAATACAGGGAAAACAGCGCCCGGCGATTGGCCTTGAGGCGAATCCAGGCATCCTGCCAATAGGACAGCGACGGGCGCGAAACCGTCTGCGCGGACTCCGTTGCCGCGGCGGGCTGGAAGTCGTCGGGGGCAAAGGCGGTTTCGGCCATGCCTACTCCAACCGCACCCGGGGGTCGATCCAGCCGTAGAGCAGGTCCACCACGATCACCATGAACACCAGGAAGGCGCCGTAGAATACGGTGGTGCCCATGATGACCGTGTAGTCGAGCTGCTGCACCGCCTGCACGAAGTAGCGCCCGAGGCCGGGAATGGCGAACACCATCTCCACCACGAAGCCGCCGGTGGTGATGGCGGCGATGGCCGGCCCCAAGACGGTGACCACCGGCAGGATGGCGTTGCGCAGTTGATGATGGGTGAAGATGCGCCGCGCCGGCAGCCCCTTGGACTTGGCGGTGCGCACGAAGTCCGAACCCACGATTTCCAACATCGATGAGCGCATGAGCCGGGTCAAGTAGGCCATGGTGCCGAGACCGAGCACCAACGACGGAACCAGCATGTGCGCCACCGTGCCCCAGCCCGCCACCGGCAGCAAGGAGAAGCCGAGCACCCCGTTGATCTGCACCAGCAGCAACTGGCCCAAAGCGGCGAACACGAAGCTCGGCACCGAGATGCCGAGTATCACCGCCAGCATGATGAGCACGTCCGGCAGCCGGTTGCGGTACAGCGCGGTCAGCGCCCCCCACAGCACGCCACCAAGGCCCGCAAAGGCGATGGCCAGGATGCCGAGGGTGGCCGAGACCGGGAAGTGCTCGCGGATGATGTCGTTCACCCGGCGGTTCTCCTGGGTGTAGGAGATGCCGAAGTCGCCTTGGGCCAAGTTGCCGAGGAAGATGCCGTACTGGGTCATCAAGGGCTGGTCGAGGCCGTACTTGGCCTCCAGGTTGGCCCGAATCCGTTCGGTCAGCGCCTTGTCGCTGGCCAGCGGGTCGCCGGGCACGCTGTGCATGGCGAAGAAAGTCGCCGTGGCGATGAAGAAGACGGTCACCAGCCCTTGCACAAGACGCTTCAAGCTGTAGCGCAGCATGTCACTCGATCCACGCGTAGGTGTAGTCGGTGTCGGCGCCGATCACGCGGCGCAGGATGCCCTTGACGCGGGGGTGGGTGACGTAGGCGACGCCGCGCTCGTAGTTGGGAATGATCACCACGTCCTCGTGGATGATGCGCTGCATTTCGGCGAAGGCCGCCACCCGCGTCGGGGCATCCATTGCGCCTTGGGCGATGCGCACCTGGCGGTCGTATTCCGGGTTGCTGTAGCGGCCCCGGTTGTTCAGGTTCCAGGAGGCGTACAGGTCGCCGAAGGTCAGCGGGTCGTTGTAGTCCGGTCCCCAGCCAGCCAGCACCAAGTCGAAGTCCCCCGACGTCATCTTGGCCAGCCGCTGCTTGAAGATCTGCCGGTCGATCTTGAGGTCCAGCCCCAGGTTCTTCTTGAATACGGCTTGGAAGTACTCGCTCTGGATGTTGGAGACCGGGTTGTCGCCCGTCAGCAGCACCAGCGGCGGGAACGCCTCCAAGCCGAGCTCGCGGCGGGCCATCTCCAGATGGGCACGGGCCGCCTGCACGTCCATCCGGTAGGTGGGCGCCGGATGCTCATCGCGAAACTTGCCCCGCACGCCATCAAGAAAGCGCGGAAACAGCGATTCGCCTGGCAGGTAGCCCGGCGTCTTGGTCACCTTGTACACCAGTTCGCCGGGATCCTGGGCCAGGATCATGGCCTTGCGCAGGTTGAGGTTGCGGGTCAGCCGCTCCTCCCGATGGTTGAAGTCCAAGTAGAAAATCGAGCCGTCCATGTGCCGCTGGATGTGCCAGCGCTGCTCCAGGGCGTTGGTCAGGTTCTCCGCGGTCAGCCCCGTCATCACAATCTTCTCGTCCTTGAACAGGTTCAGGCGGGTGTTGGGGTCGGAGGTGATGTAGCCGACGTTGATGCGGTCCAGGCGAATCCGTTCTTGGTCCCAATAGTGGGGGTTCCGGTCCAGCCGCAGGGACTGCCCATGCACCCAGCTCGACAGCGCGAAGGGACCGTTGTAGAGCAATTGGTCGGCATCCGCCCCGTAGCGGCCCTCGGTGGCCCGGTAGAAGTCCTCGCGCACCGGCAGGTAGGTGGCGAAGGCGGTGAGCTTGTCGAAGAAAGGGATGGGCCGTTCAAACTCCACGGCCAGGGTGCGCGCATCGACCGCCCGGGCACCGAGCTCGGTGACCGGCAACAGCCCTTGATTGATCGCTTCGGCGTTCTTGATCGGGTAGAGAATGAAGGCGTACTCGGAAGCGTTCTCCGGGTCGAGGCCCAGCCGCCACGCGAACACGAAGTCGTCGGCCGTGACCGGCTGCCCATCGCTCCAGCGCGCATCGGCGCGCAGCCGGAAGGTGGCGCCCTCTTCATCGATGTGCCACTGCTCGGCCATCCCCGGTGCCAGTTCGCCGCGGTCGTCGTAGCGCAGCAGGCCCTCCATCACGTGGCCGAGCACGATGCCGCTCACCTGGTCGGTGGCTCGGCTGCTGTCGAGCTGCGGCGGCTCCTCGGTCAGCATCACGGTGATGGCGTTGTTGGCCGCATCCACCGCTGGAGGCGCCCCGCCCGCAGTGGCGGTAAGGCTCGCCAGCAGATTGAGCCCCCACATCAGGGCCGCCAGCCCGACCAGGATGGCCAGCCCGAAAAGCCCCAATTGCCGGGCCGCCGAGCGGTTGAAGGCCGCTTCGCCGGCGCGGTCGCGAACGCCCGTCACTGCACCGTCTTCAGCAGATTGCCCACCACCCGCTCCAAGTGCATGAGCGAGTTGCACTCCTCCACTTGGTGGCAGTAGGCGCTGTAGCGGCGCATCTCCGCATCGCCCACGGTCCAAGCGTTGCGCGCCTCGGGGTTGAGCCAGATGACCCGCTTGGCGCGGTCGTACATCTCCTTGAGGATTTCGGCGCGGGGGTCGCCGTAGTTGTTGCGGGCGTCGCCCAGGATGATGATGGTGGTGCGGTTGTCCACGTCGTCGAGGCAGGAGCGCTTGAAGTCCTCGAAGGCTTGGCCGTAGTCGGTGGAGCCGCCGCCGTAGTCGCGCAGGGTCTTGGCGATGGCGTCCTCAATGGCATTGCGGTCGAAGAGATCGGTCACCTCGGCGAGGTCCGAGGAGAAGGCGAAGGAGCGCACCTTGGGCATCACCTCCTCCAGGCTGTAGAGGAACATCAGCATGAAGCGGGCGTAGTTGGCCACCGAGCCGGACACGTCGCAGATGGCGAACACCTTGGGCCGGTCGATCTTCACCGATTTCCAGCGCAGGTCGAAGATGGCGCCGTCGTAGGCCATGTTGTGGCGCAGGGTGCGGGGCACGTTGAGTTGGCCCTTCTTGAACACCTTCTTGCGCCGCGAGTGCATCGTGGCCAAGCGCTTGGCCATCTTGTACACGATCTCCTGGATGAGGCGGAAGCTGCGGTGCTCAACGTTGGAGAGCTTCACCTTGCGCAGCAGCTCCTCGCGCAGGCGCTTGCCGGAGGCGTCCGCATGCAGCAGGAACTGGCGCTCCACGTAGTCGCGCACCTGGCCGCGCAGCCAGTCCCGCCGCCGCCGCAGCTCCTGGCCCAAGCGGCGCACCGGAACGGCCGGGTCCTCCCGGGCCCCAGCGATCTCCCGATTGAGCTCGACCAAGCCCATCTGGTCCATGATGCGCCGGGTGTAGAGGCCCTTCTGGGTGAAGACCTGGATCTCGCGCACATCGACCGCCTCCCCCGCCGCCGACATGGCCATGGACAGCTCGACCTTGGAATCCTGCATCAAGAGGGCGCCCAAGGCCGAGGCGGGCGCGCTCATCTCGCCGGGGCCCAGGTCAGGCTCCTCCTCTTCCTCGTAGAGGGCGTTGCGGGACTTGCGCTTGCCCTTGCGCTGGCGTTGGTCGCTGCCTGCCGGGGTGGCCTCGCTACGCTCACCGCCAGCCCCTCCCTCCCCTTCGCCTTGGCCGTCGGCGCCGGACTCATCGGCTTGCCCACCGGTCGAATCCGCCTGCTCACTGGCGCGCACGTCTTCAAAGGAGAAGAACTGGTCGAAGCAGGCGTCGAAGGTCTCCTTTTCGTCGAGGGTCTTGGGCAGCACCAGCGACAGGGAGCGCTTGAGAAAGGCGCGATCGCGATAACCCACCAACTCAACGGCATTGAAGGCGTCCAAGGTCTCAGCGGTGGAGATGCGCACCTCGGAATTGCGCAGGGCGCGAATGAAGTTGGCGAGGGTGCGGTCCACGGCGGCTCAAGGGCGGGTCAATGCTTGACCACCTTGCTGGTGAGGGCGGCCACCTCGCCTTGGACGTTCTCGATGTCCTCCTGAAACTTGAGCACCACGTTCAAGGTTTCCCGCACCAGGTCCGGGTCCAGGTTTTCGGCGTGCAGCAGCACGAGGGTGCGGGCCCAGTCGATGGTCTCCGAAATGGCCGGCACCTTCTTCAAGTCGAGGTCGCGCAGTTCCTGAATGAACGCCACCAACTGCCGGCGCAGTTCCGGCGGAATCTCCGGCACCCGGGCATTGATGATGCGCTGCTCGAGCTCCACGTCCGGGAACGGAATGTAGAGATGCAGGCAGCGGCGCTTCAGGGCGTCGGATATCTCCCGGGTGTTGTTGCTGGTCAGAAACACCATCGGCGGCTCCCGGGTCGCCTTGACGGTGCCGATCTCGGGGATGGAGACCTGAAAGTCGGACAGGATCTCCAGCAGCAGCGACTCGAACTCGTGGTCCGACTTGTCCACTTCGTCGATCAGCAGCACGCAGCCATCCTCCTCCTGCAGCGCCTTGAGCAGCGGGCGCGGCTCCATGAACTCCTCGGAGAAGAAGATGTCGCCAAACTCGTGCAGCCGGGTGACCGACTCGGCGAAGCCCCGGGCGCCCTGCAGCACTTCGTCGAGGGTCTCCTTGAGCACCTGCGTGTAGAGCAGCTGCTTGCCGTACTTCCATTCGTAGATGGCCTTGGCCTCGTCGAGGCCCTCGTAGCACTGCAGGCGAATCAGCGGCAGGTTGAACATGTCCGCCGTGGTCTTGGCCAGCTCGGTCTTCCCCACCCCCGGCGGGCCTTCGATCAAAACCGGCTTGCGCAGTTGGTAGGCCAAGTACACCGCCGTGGCGATCTGGCTGCTGCAAATGTAGCGGTGGTCCTCCAAGTGGCCGCGGATCGCGTCCAC
>CAZRBP010000110.1:0-10515 GCA_964598305.1 uncultured Pseudomonadales bacterium
TCGAGTCCAAGTACGTCGATGGCGGATGGCGACGAGATGCGCTCACCCTGAAGGCGTCACGCTGGCGGGGAATACTGGCCACACGCTCTGACACTGACCTGTCCGACCCCCACGTCTCAGCCGTGCCGGTTGCGCTGCTGGCTTGGCTGCTCGACTCGTAAAAGGCCGGACGGTTCGCGCCAAAGAGCGAAGTCGGGTGAGGGGGCATGGTCGCCCCGAAAAATCGAGCGTTGCCCAGCGCTGCGACGTGACGGTTCAGGATGACGTGGATGCGCTGTTCGCCACCGCCGCGGACGCCTTTGGAGCGGTGGACGTGGTGATCAACAACGCCGGCCTCGGCGGCACCGCAAACTTGGTGGACATGACCGACGCGCAGTGGGCCAAGGTGACGACGGAAGATCTGCTCAGGGGGCTTCTACTGGCAGTATCAGCCTACTGGAAGTTCATCCTCAGGGTGGCGCCAACCATTCTTGGCGGTGCCAGGAAGGTGCTGAAGCTGCCCCCCTGCAGGACCGAGTTGAACACCAAGGTCTGAATGTGGTTGTCAAACAGATTTCTGGCCCAGACTTGAAAATCCCACTGATCGTTCGCGGTGCGCAGGCCTAGCTGCAGGTTGACCAGGACTTCGTCAGACACATCCTTTTCGTTCTTGAGGTCGGAACCCGTGTTGTGGGCACCTCGGAAACCGATGTTCAGATTGGCATAGGTGAACAGGCGGTCGTTGAGGGGCTGTTCCACAAACAAGGAAGTGCTGCCTTGCCAATAGGGGGCATGGGTGATCTGGCGACCCTCGATGCTCTCAAGTGAAGCCCAGTCCTCCATCACGGCAAAGTCCTGATCTAGGAACAGCTCGGTTTCGGTCCGAGGATCATTGAGATCGTCACCATATCTGGCATCGGCGTAAGTTATGCCCAAGGACCAAAGGATGCCGTCCGCCAGCACCCAACTGCTCTCAAACTCCACGCCCTTGCTGATCATCTCCTTGGTGTTGCTGATCAGGAAGCCGGTGCCGGTGAAGGTGTTGAGCTGGAAGTCCTCGAAGTCGCTATAGAAGGCGGCGATGTTGGTGGTTAGGCGGCCGTCGAGGAACTGGCCCTTCATGCCAACTTCAAAGGCATCAACGAATTCGGGGTCGAAACGATGGTCGTCATCGAAGAAGGCGCAATCCAGATGCGCGATGCTGGGATTAGTCACCCCGCCGGCCGAGCCGCACTCAAACTGGGACAGGCCATTGCGGCCTTGGGGGTCGCCGGTGGCTTCAATGACCGCTTGCGGCACGTCGCTGGCCAGTCCGCTGTCGGACAGGAAGCGCGCATCGCCCCCGGTGGCCAGGAAGGTGGCAAAGGAATCCATCTCGATGGCTTGCTGGTCGAGGTTAAAGCCGCCGGCCTTGTAGCCCCGCGAAACGCTGGCGTACAGGTTCACCTCATCGGTGACGGCCCACGAAAGGCTGACCGTGCCGCTCCACTCCTTTTCCGTCTCCTTGTCTTCCCAGGAGGCTATGTTGCACAGGGAGCCGACAAAGACGATGCCGGTGCAATGGGCTTCGTTGAATTCATCGCGCAGCATCGCTGCCATAAGGTCGCGCTCCGTGCCTTGCACCGGGTCAACCCCGTTGATGCGCGTGATGGCCTCCTTGGTCTCCTTGGAGTAGCGGGCGCCGACCGTCAGAGTCAGCTTCTCGGTCAGGTCGAATGTGTTGTGAGTGAAGATTGACCATCCATCCGTCTCCTGAGCGTAGTCAGCCCGGTAGCCGTCGTGTTCCTGGAAGTTCGGCCTTGGCGTGTCGTCGCCGCCCAGCGTACGGGTTGCCGGATCGTAGGTGCCAAGGCCGCTGCCAGTGGTCGTTCCAAAAGGAGGAGTGGGAATGCCGGAGAGCAGGGCGCCGGTTCCACCGTCAGCTAAGCCTAAAATGTAGCGGCCCAGGAAGACCGCTCCGTCTTGCGCCAAGCGAATCGCCTCGTCGGTGACGATGTCCTCAGTGTAGATGTAGGCGCCCAATAGGTAGCTGGCGCGGTCTGTGTTGAACTGCAACTGTAGCTCTTGGGAGAAATTCTCGAACGACTCATCGGTGTACTGCGGCTGCAGCAGGTCAGCGCCGGTGAAGTCGATGTCCTGACCTCGCTCCACGTCAAACTCCCGATAGGATGTGATTGAGGAGAGTGACCAGTTGTCATTGATGTTCCAGTTGAACTGGTTCTGGATGCCCCTGTCCTCAACCAGTTCGAAGGGATCGAAGTTAACGCCAACCTCCCAGGACTCGCCGTCATCGCCGCGTTCCGCCGGCCGGCCGGTTGCCGCCAAAAAGTCGTTGATGATGACCCCCGGGGCTTCCCCCGAGCTCAGGATGCCCCGCGTGGTGGAACTGGGGCCTTGATCTTCGAAGTTGACCGAGTGGAATGTGGCGGGGCAGCAGTCCTCGTCCTTGTCGGTGTAGTCCACCATCAGGCGATTGTCCCAAGTGTCGCCTTGCCACCGCAGTTGCCCCCTGATGGTGTAGCGGTCGCGGCGGTCATATGCCTCATCGGTGAAGTTGTCTTCGTAGTAGCCGTCTCGTTCGTGGTAATTGACGCTAAGGCGATACGCGAGGCGGTCATCGACCAGCGGGCCGGTGGCGGACGCTTGGACCCTGATCGTTCCGAAATCGCCTGCGCTCAAAGCCACCATGGAGGATTGCTCAAACTCCGGCTGCTTGGTGATGATCTGCAGCGCCCCGGCGCTGGTGTTCTTGCCGAAGAGCGTGCCCTGAGGCCCGCGCAGCACTTCCACGCGGTCGATGTCAACGAAATCAGAAAAGGCTTGACCAGCCCGGCTGCGATAGACACCATCGATGAAAGTGCCTACAGCTGCCTCAAGGCCGGGGTTGTTGCCGGTCGTGCCTACGCCGCGGATGCGCAGCGTGCCGCCATTGGATGTGGAGTTGGAGCTATAGACGGATATTGAGGGAGAAACCTCCTGCAGGCCGTAAAGGTCTTGCACGCCCCTCGCTTCCAAATCCTCGCCGGCGAAGGCCGATACCGCAATGGGGATATCTTGGATTGATTCCTCCCGCCTCGTCGCGGTGACCAATATCTCCTCGATTTCCTGAACGGTTGCCGTGTTGGACTGAGCCAACGCAGATGGCCCGAACATCGCGGCGAAACTGCCCCAAAACAACGCGAATGCGGTGGTGTTCCAGAGATTTGCCATATCGATTCCTCCTACTCCTATTCAAACTGGGCAACAAGCGACACTGTGCACACAACCTCGCTAGCCACCATGGATCCACCCTACCATACTTCTTTGATGGCACTCACTTTCAGCGGGCCTAGCCAGCGATCTGCTGGCTAGGCCCGGGGGGGTTCGAAAGTCGTTCCACGGGAGGTTCAGCCTTCCGTCGGGCCAGTGTTCTGCAACTTCCGATCCATCAACTCCTGGGCGTTTTCCCGCATCGTCCGCCACTCGCTCCGCTTGTGGCAAACATGTTTGCGCATGTGGCTGCCGGTGACCTTGACTCGCTTGCAGACTATCGGATCCGCCTCAGGGGAAATCGCCTCGGCATCCTCGGCATCCACCGAACCGAGCGCCGCTGACACGTCGGCATCCCTTTCGTCAGCGAGCCCGGTAGGCGGAAGGCTCAGGCTCAGCAACAGAACCATAAGGGCTCTGCGCAGCGCCCGATCACCAAGCCGCAGCGACCAATCTGTGTGTGCTGCGGCTTGGCGGTGGCCGTAGCGGTTCAGGAACCGCCACCTAAGCGGTGCTGGACGCCAACCTTGATGATGCGCCCGAAGGGATTGTGGGTGTACGGATCGTAGCTGAGGTCGAGCCGTGCAAATGGCGGGTCCTCATCGGTGATGTTGACGATGGAGAGGAACAGCCGGGTGCGGTCCTCGTTGAGGCGCAAGTTGTAGTTGAGGTCCAACGTATGGTGGCTGTCGATGCTCCAGTCCGCGCCTGCGGGAGCGTCCGCATCATCGTAGTCCGCCGTGAACCAGTGATCCAGTCGCAAGTTGTGCCGGCCCATGGCCAGATTGATGTACAGGTTGTTCTTGAAGTCCGGCAGCGGCCGCACGTAGGTGAAGCGGTTCAGTTTGCCCACGCCTTCGAACTCGGCCGCCCACTGCCAGCTGTCTACGTCGTAGTTGAAAACGTAGGTGCCTTGGCTGCCCAGGGTCCACAGCAGATCGCCTGCGGGAACGTCCCACTCCACCTGATAGTCGATGCCGTCGGTTTTGACGTCAGGCCCGTTCTGGTAGGTCACGCTGACCCGCTGAATGCTGGCTCCCGTTGGATTGTCCGGGTCTTGAAAGACCAGCTTCGATGCGGCTTCGGCCTGGGCGGGATTGGTTGCATCGAAGGCCACGCTGACAATGTCACCAGCCGGCTCGATGACGATGGGGTCGGTGAAATCGAAGATCCAATAGTCAAGGGTGGCGAACAGGTTCTCGTTGGGATTCAGCACCAAGCCGAAATTCCAAGTGGTGGCGGATTCGGGACTGAGATCTGGATTGCCGCTGGTATCGATCGCCTTGAAGGCGCTGGTGGGCGCCACAAACTGCAACGAGGTGCCCCGGCCACTCAACTGGTTGAGGCCTGGTCCGCGGAAGCTGGTGCCGACGGAACCGCGCAGGGTCACAGCATCGGTAACGTCCCACCGGGCGGCCAGCTTTGGATCAAGCGTTGAGCCCACGGCGCCGCCGTAGTCTTCGTAGCGAATCGCCGCCTGCACATCGACACGCTCGGACAGCGGCACCTGCAGTTCTCCGAACAGGGCGAAGATGTCTTGGTCGGTCTCGAAGTTGCGGGTGCCAGCCAGGAAGTGATAGTTGCCGGTGAGGCTAAGCGGATCGGACGGGCAGTTGACAGTGAACGGCAGCCCAAAACCCTCCGCCCCGCGCGAGTAGCTTTCGCCGGGCTGCAGGCCGAAGGCACAAGGGGTCTGGTCGAGATCGGTGTACTGGTTGGGGGTAATCTTGTAGTCCTCGCGCCGGTACTGCGCTCCGGCTGCCCAGCCGACGTTGCCGCCGCCGAGCGCCACGGAAGATTCGCCGCTGAATACCAGGTCTGCGACGAGAAGCTCGGTCTCCACCTTTGTGCCGATGGGATCCTGCAACCAGTCTTGCATCCAATCAGGATTGTGCAGTTGCGGGTTTTCGCTGCCGGGAGGCGGCACATTCAAGGCCGTGTGGGACTGGGAAACCGGATAGCCACTGGTGAAGGGATTGTAGTAGTAGCAGTTGCCCGTGCCCAGATTGCCGCTGCCAGGCACGCCGGAATCGACGTCGCAGTCGGCACCGCCGAGGCCGCGGTAGGCGAATGCCAAGCGGTCGATCGCGGTGTCGTCGGTGTTGCGCTCCCCCTCGGCTTTGCCGTAAGTCAGCGTGGCGATGACGCCGACGCCGTTATTGAAGGCGCCTTCCAAGTCCATGCTCATGCGGAACTGCTCGTACTCGCGGAAGTTGCTCTGGGCATCGCCGGCCACGCCAAAAGTGCGTCCAAGCACTTGGGCGCCACCGCCCATGGCTTCGGCCAGACCCGGATTGCGCGCAATGAAATCGTCGAAGTGCGGCATGCCGGGGCCGACGTAGCGGTCTGCGCTGAATAGTGCTTGAGGTGGGTAGGACGGCGAGGATTTCCACTCCGGCACATCGTCCTTGGCGTACAGAAACTCGCCGCCCAGGGTCCAGGCATCGTTCAAATCGAAATCCGCCTCGACGAATGCTTGGTAGTGCTCCTCCTCTTCGGAGATGTTGTCAAAGTCCGTGAAGCGGAAGTTGCAGGCGCCATTGTTGAGATGGCCTCCCACCGTCAGGCAGTCCGGGTCGTTGAACAGCCCCGTAACGCTAAACGCACTCGACAGCCCAAGGAATCTCGACGGGTTGGGAATGCCTGAGAACCCGCCCCGTGGGTTGGTTGCCGGCGTGTCGTCCAACGCCCAGGACTTGTCTCGGGTGGGCACCTCGCCCCTCGATTGGTAGCCCACCGAAGCGACGACATTCAGGCGGTCCGTGCCGAACCCAGCGATGAACCCGCCCTCCCAATCGCCGTCGTCGTTGCCTTCCATGTCCTTGCCGGACACCAGGATCTCGAGGCCGCGGAAATCGGAGCGGGTGATGAAGTTCACCACCCCCGCCACTGCGTCGGACCCGTAGGTGGCGCTTGCGCCGTCCTTCAACAGTTCGATGCGCTGCAAGGCAATGGCTGGAATGGCGTTGGTATTGACGAAAAGCTGGCCTGTCTCCGCAATGCCGTAGGGCGAATACTGCATGCGGCGGCCATTGAGCATCACCAAGGTGCGAGCGGCGCCCAAGCCGCGCAAATTGACGTTGGAAACACCCTCCAAGCCGTTGGACTGGAACTGATTGGTTTCGCCGTCGATGCCGGTGCTCGGCCCCATGTTGCGGATCATCTCCAGCACATTGGGGGTGCCGCTGAGGTCCATGTCTTCGCGGGTCAACACCTCCACGGGCGACGAAGAGTCTTCCGGTGTGCCACGAATGTAGGAGCCGGTGACCACGATTTCCTCGATTTCACCGCTGGCTTCCGCGGCCCACGTGGGCGCCCCGGCGCCGAGGATCAGGATTGGCAGGATGAGACAAACAGCCTTGCGGCTGGGGAACGGTTGATTCATGGGTACCTCTCCAACTGGTACAGATTGTCGGAATCCCTACTTCCGATTCGCTTGTCGGCGTCAGGGGAAAGAGACGGCGCTACTATAGCCATGTTGCTCTCGTATGACCATAGCGATGGCCCTTTCCTTTGCGGATTCCAGGACGCACAATTGTGAGCTTGAATCGCAACGGGGCGGCCATTGGACACTTCATTCAGCGATGAGCATGAGGCGTTTCGGGAGGAGGCGCGGGCCTTCCTCGACGCCAACCTCCCGGAGGACCTCAAGAGGGCGCAACGCCTTTGCCCCGGCATCTTTCTCGACTACGAGCACAACATTCGCTGGCACCGCATCCTGCATCGGCAGGGCTGGGTGGCGCCGGCGTGGCCGAAGGAGCACGGCGGGCCGGGTTGGGATTTGACCCGCCGCTACCTATGGTCCGCCGAGGCCACCCGGGCAGAGGCGCCGAGCTTGGCGCCCATGGGCCTCGGCATGTGCGGCCCCATGCTGATTGGTTACGGCACCGAAGCGCAGAAGGCCGAGTTGCTGCCCCGCATTCTGTCCGGGGAGGACTATTGGTGCCAGGGCTATTCGGAACCCGGGTCCGGCTCCGACCTAGCCTCCCTGAAGCTGAAGGCCGTCTCCGATGGCCACTTCTATCGGCTCAACGGCTCGAAGATCTGGACCACCCACGCCCACTACGCCAACAAGATGTTCTGCCTCGTGCGCACCCGCGACGAAGGGCGGCCCCAGCAGGGCATCACCTTCCTGCTGCTCGACATGGATTCGCCGGGCATCCGGGTGGAGCCCATTGTCTTCGCCTCCGGCACCCACGAGGTCAACCAGGTGTTTTTCGACGACGTCCGGGTTCCGAAGTCCAACATCGTCGGCCAGGAGCATGACGGCTGGACCGTGGCGAAGTACCTGCTGGAGTTTGAACGCGGGGGCGGCGGCGCAGCGGGCTACCAGACGGCGCTGGACCGGGTTCGCCGCTTGGCCGCCCAGGCACCCCAGGAAGGCGGCGCACTCATTGACGACTCCGACTACCGCCGCCGGCTCGATGCCGCCGAGGTCAAGCTGCAAGCCATTAAGGCCACCGAATTCCGCATCATGGCAGCGCTCTCCAAGGGTCAGCCACCGGGGCCGGAGTCCTCCATCATGAAGAACTTTGGCGCGGACATCGGCCAAGCGCTAACCGAGCTGGCCTTGGAGGCGCTCGGCGCTCAAGCCGCCCCGCACCAGCCGGAGGCCTTGGTCCCAGGGCGCAACGTGCCGCCCATCGGCCCGGCGAATGGTGTGGCCGTCTTTCCGCGCTACTTCAACCTGCGGGCCAGCTCCATCGCCGGCGGCACCAACGAAGTGCAGAAGAACATCGTCGCCAAGCTGGTGCTCGGCCTTTAAGCGAATCGTCACTCACAGGAGAAAGCCATGACCGAACTCGTGTTGCGCGAAGACCGCGACGGTCTTTGCACACTGACCCTCAACCGTCCAGAGGTGCTTAACGCCTTAAGTCCCAACCTGTTCGTCGAATTGCGCGGACACATCGACGCCATTGCGGAGCAGACCGAAACCGTGGGTTGCGTGATCCTCTGCGGCAAAGGCCGTTCGTTCTCCGCTGGCAACGACCTCAAGGCCATTCAGGCAGGGGAGCGGGCACCGAGCCGGCACTTCCAGGCGGAGACCCTGGAGGCCATCGAGCGATTGCCGCAGCCGGTCATCGCTGCGGTGCAGGGCCACTGCTACACCGGCTCCCTGGAACTGGCCTTGGCCTGTGATCTCCTGATCGCGGCGGAGGACGCCCGCTTCGCCGACACCCACGGCAAATGGGCCATGTCGCCGTCTTGGGGCATGACCCAGCGGCTGCCACGCCGGGTGGGGTTGCTTAACGCCAAGGAGATGATGTTCAGCGGGCGGGTGGTCGGTGGCGAAGAAGCCGTCGCCCTCGGCCTCGCCAACCGCTGTGTGCCCACCGAAGAGCTGATGGGGGCGGCCGAAGCCATGGCTCGCTCATTTCTGGCCAATTCCTGGTTCACCTTGCGCGCCGACAAGATGCTGGTCAACGGCGGCCTGGACCGGGGCTTGAGCGAAGGCCTGCGCTATGAGCGAACCGAGGGCCCAGGCGCCGGGCCGGATATGGCCGAGCGGCTCAAGCAGTTCGGGAGCTAGCCGAGTTCGTCCACGTTGGCGATGATCTTGCCCACCAAGCCGTACTCGACGGACTCCTCAGCACTCATCCAGTAGTCTCGGTCGGTGTCCTCGGCCACCTTCTCCAAGGGCTGCCCGGTGCGCTCGGCGATGATCCGGTTGATGCGCTCCCGGGTCTTGATGATCTCGCGGGCGTGGATTTCGATGTCCGAGGCGTCGCCGCCGAAGCCGCCCGCCGGCTGGTGAATCAGGAAGCGGGTGTTGGGCAGGCAGAGCCGGTCCTCCTTCTCTGGAGCCAAGTAGATGTGGGTGGCGATGCTGCCCACCCAACCGGTGCCGACGATGCGCACTTTCGGCTTGATGTAGCCGATCATGTCGAAAATGGTGTCGCCGGACTCGACGTGGCCGCCGGGGGAGCCCAAGTAAATCGTGATTGGATCGTCCGACTCGAACGACAGGCTCAGCAGCTTCTCCGCCGTCCGCTGGGCGAGTTTCTGGCTGATTTCGCCAAACAGGGTCAGCGTACGGTGCTTGAACAGCGAGCTTTCCAGCAGATTGAACTGTTTGGCGGCTTCGGTCAGGTCCTTCTCGGCGTCCAAATTTTGCATAGGGGCTCCTCTAATGGGACAGGACTGCGGGTGGGGAGGGCATTCCCGCAGCTTGTGCGCTAGACTGAAAGGCCGCGAATTCTACACGAGGGAGACCCATGCCGTTAGTGCCGGAATACCAAGCGATGCTGGAGGCGCTGGCCGCCGAGCCCGGACCGCCGATCCCCGCGATGACGCCCGAGGAAGCTCGTGCGCTCTACCGCATGATGCGACCGTTGAACGACGACCTGACGGTTGGCGAGGTGATCGAGCGTGGGGTCCCCGGCCCGTCTGGCGAGGTGCCGCTGCGCATCTACCGGCCGCAATCCGCGGGCCCGCATCCGCTGCTTTTGTATCTTCACGGCGGCGGCTGGGTGATTGGCGACTTGGACACCGCCGACGCCGCCTGCCGCGACCTGTGCGAGACGGCGGGCTGCGTGGTGGCGTCGGTGGATTACCGCTTGGCCCCGGAACATCGCTTCCCCGCCGCCGTGGACGACTGCTACGCCGCGTTGGAGTGGGTGGCCGGCAACGGGGATGAACTCGGCGGCAACGGACGCCTGGCGGTGACGGGCGAGAGCGCCGGCGGTAACCTGGCGGCAGTCTTGTGCTTGAAGGCCCGCGATGAGGGTGGACCGAGGATCGACTTCCAACTGCTGCTCTACCCGGTGGTGGACGATGACCTAAGCCGCCCTTCCTACGAGGAGAACGCCACCGGCTACATTCTGGAGACCGACACCATGCGCTGGTTCTGGGACCACTACTGTCCCGACCCAGCCAGCCGCAACCACCCATACTCGACGCCGCTAAAGGCCGCCGACCACAGCGGCTTGCCCCCAGCCTTGGTGATGACCGCCGAGTTCGATCCGCTGCGCGACGAGGGCAACCTGTACGCGGAAACCCTCGCTGCCGCCGGAACCCAAGCCGAGGTCATCTGCTATGACGGGTTGCTCCACGACTTTTTTGCCACCGCGCAGCAGTTCAAGGCCAGCCGCGCCGCATTCGAGACCGCCTGCGCTGCGCTGCGCAAAGCGCTCGCCTGACAGGGAGAGGCCAGCATGAGCGAACTTGAGGATCAACGAGCGGCCGTGGCTGAGGTGCCACTTGAGGAAATCGACGTCAGCCGCCCCGAGCTGTATCGAGACGATAGCTGGCGTCCCTGGTTCGCCCGCCTGCGACGCGAGGCGCCCT
>CAZRBP010000110.1:10615-11802 GCA_964598305.1 uncultured Pseudomonadales bacterium
TATCGAGACGATAGCTGGCGTCCCTGGTTCGCCCGCCTGCGACGCGAGGCGCCCTTGCACCACGTGGCTGATAGCGACAACGGCGCGTTCTGGTCGGTGTCCAATCATCGGCTGATCAAGGCGGTGGACACCAACCACCAGGTGTTCTCATCAGAGGCCGGCGGAATCTCCATCCTGGACCTCCCGGACTACAACGAAGGGCGCCAGCGCAATGAGAGCTTCATCGACCTCGACCCGCCGCGCCACGCGCCGGACCGGCAGACGGTGGCGCCAGCGGTGGCGCCGCGGAACCTCCGGGAGCTTGAACCCCTCATCCGCGAGCGGGCCGTGGACATTCTGGAGAACCTGCCGGTGGGAGAGACCTTCAATTGGGTCCGGGAGGTCTCCGTGGAGCTCACCGGCCGCATGCTGGCCACCTTGTTCGACTTCCCCTACGCCGAGCGGCACCGCCTGATCCACTGGTCCGACATCACCACTGCGGTGCCGAAGGTCACCGGCGACAACAGCATCGACATGAGCAAGCGCTTCGCGGAACTCATGGAGTGCGCCGCCGCGTTCGAGCAGCTTTGGCGCGAGCGGGCCGCCGCGCCGCCGAAGTTCGACCTCATCTCCATGCTGGCCCACGGCGAGAACACGCGGGACATGATCGAGCGTCCGGAGCGCCTGCTTGGCACCATTCTGCTGTTGATCGTCGGCGGCAACGACACCACCCGCAACAGCATCAGCGGCGGCGTCATGGCGCTGAACGAGCACCCCGACGAGTTTCAAAAGCTCAAGGACAACCCCAAGCTCATCCCCAACATGGTTTCCGAGATCATTCGCTGGCAGACCCCCGTCATCCACATGCGCCGCACCGCGCTGGAGGACTTCGAGCTGGACGGCCAGCGCATCCAGGCGGGCGACAAGGTGGTCATGTGGTACCTGTCCGGCAACCGCGACGAGGCGGTCTTCGACGACCCGGACCGCTTGCGCATCGACCGACCCAACGCCCGCGCCCACGTCGCCTTCGGCTTCGGTATCCACCGCTGTATGGGCAACCGCTTGGCGGAGCTGCAGCTTCAAGTGCTCTGGGAGGAGATCCTAAAGCGCTTCCGCAAGGTGGAGCTGGCTGGCGATGTGGTGCGCCTGCCCAACAACTTCATCCGCGGCCTCAAGGACGTCCCGGTGCGCCTGCACCCGATTTGAGG
>CAZRBP010000111.1:0-2678 GCA_964598305.1 uncultured Pseudomonadales bacterium
AACGGCATGGCGGTGGGCGGCGGCTTCGAACTGGCGCTCTCCTGCGACCTGATCCTGGCCGCCACCGACGCCGCCTTCGCCCTGCCGGAAATCAATGCCGGCACCTTAGCGGATGCCGCCACCATCAAGCTGCCCAAGCGCATGCCCTACCACGTCGCCATGGACCTGCTGCTGACTGGCCGCTGGATGGACCCCGAAGAAGCGCAGCGCTGGGGCGTCGTCAACGAAGTGCTGGAGCCGCCGGCGCTATTGGACCGGGCCTGGGAACTGGCCCTGAAGCTGGCGAGCGGCCCGCCGCTGGTGTTCGCCGCCATCAAGGAGGTTGTGCGCGAAACGGAGAACCTGCGCGCCCAGGACGCCTTAAGCCGGGTGGGCAAGCGCCAGTTCCCCACCGTGGACCGGCTCTACGACAGCGAAGACCAACTCGAAGGCGCCCAAGCCTTCGCCGAAAAGCGCGAACCCGATTGGAAGGGCCGTTAAAGGCCCCTACCCTCACTCGTGGGCCGAAGCTCGGTCCCCTCTAGCTCCCCCCATGTTCCAATTCGCTCGCCAGCGCGATTCCGTCTTCGGCTCATCACGGGCAGCAACCGCGATGCCTGGAACGGCGACCAATGCATCGCCACTGTACAGCAATGGGTAGCTGGACCTTAGCCAAGGCGGCAGGCCAGCTTCCTGCATGGCCTTCTTGAGCGGTCGCGCCCCCTGGGCTGACCGAACCCGTTCGCCGCCGCGGCGGAATCGAATGGTTAAGGCGCCCGCCGCATGAAAGCCGCCGTTGACGGCCCTTTCAACCACCAATTCGCCATGTGGTAGCCGCAGCGTGCCCGGTGGCTGCAGCTCGTAGCGGGATGCCAAGACCGGAGGAGGCCGAACGTAGTGCGCCGCGCCGCGCCAGCGGCGCAGGCACCCGCAGCGCAAGCGCAGTTCCGGTTGGGCGTCCGCCGGAGCGTCGAACTGGGCTGCGAATTCCGCCAGCGCCCGCTCGCTGACGCCTTGCTCGTCGAAGCGGGCCAGCCAAGCGCGCAGCGCTCGGGACCGAAGACCGGGCGGCAAGTCGTCCAAGGGCAACGCCTCGCAGTTCAGCAGATGGCGCAGCAGCGCGTCAGCGTCGGCCCGGGCCTCCCCGGCGCGCGCCAACGCGGCGTCTACGCTGGGCCAGCGCTCCATCAGGCGGGGCAAAACCTCGCGGCGCAGAAAGTTGCGGTCGAACGCAGTGTTGGCATTGCTCGGATCTTCCAGCCAGTCAACGCCCAGTTCCTTTGCCGCGGCGCGCAGCGCCTGCTTGGGGAGGCCGAGAAACGGACGCAACAGCACCGCCCCACCGGGGAGGTGCCGGGTGCGGGGCATGGCTCGAGCACCGCGTCCTTGGGCGAGCCGCATCAGCACCGTTTCCGCCTGATCGTCCTGATGGTGGGCCAGCAGCAAGATATCCCCCGCGCCCAACAGGGCATCGAAGACCCGGTAGCGCGCGCGCCGGGCTTGCGCTTCGACGTTGCCAGCCGCCACTTCGACGCGCTCGCTCAGCAGTTCGATGCCATGCGAGCTGCAAACCGCTTCGCAGTGCGCCTGCCACTGGTCGGCGTCAGGATGCAGGCCGTGATTGATGTGTACCGCCATGACCGGGGGCGCGACGCGAACGGCGGCGTGAAGAAGAACGGTTGAGTCGAGGCCGCCTGAGTAGGCTACCGCCAAGCGCCGGCGATCAAGGCCTGCCAGTTCAAACCGCAGGTCGCGGATGACATCCTTCACGGACTGTCCGCGCCCACCCTGATGCAGTCGTCACCGTATTCAGTCTTCAAGTGCGTCACCAAGGCTTCACTGGCTTTGACCCGCCAACCCAAGCGGATGCTGCCGGCGGTCTTCGGCGCTTGGTAGTCCACGACGACCGGCGAGCCGCCCTCCTCGACTCGATAGGGCTGCAAGCTGGCCGCCAAGCGGCTGGAGAAGTCGGAGGGGGCGTCCTGGTGATTCATGCCGATACGCAGGATGGGGCGGCTCCGCTCACGCCATTCGTCGATGGTCAGGGCCGACTCCACGATGACTTTGTGGGCGCCGTTGTATTCGTCCGGCTGCACCTCGCCCTCCAGGACAAGGACCTGCCCCTTTTCAAGCTTGTGCCCAATTCGCTCGTAGGTCTTGGCATAAACCATCGCTTCGACGCGCGCCGTGCTGTCGTCAATGACGGCCACGGCCCACTCTTGGCCCATGTTGCGGCCTTTTTTGCCGTGCATCCGCCGCAGGTCGATCAGCAGGCCAAACACCCGCGCGGCTTCCGTTGGCCGCAAGTCGGCAAGGCGCTGGCAACCTTCGCTGAACTCGGCCAAGTGGGGCTCGGCGGGATGGCCGGTGAGGTACAGCCCGAGAGCGGCCCGCTCCAATTCGACCCGCTCCTGGAAGGGTTGCGGCTTGATCGTCGTCCGCAGGGCTGGCTGGCGGTCTTCCCCGACGCCGCCGAAGAGATCGCCGATGCCGAGCGCCGCGTCTCGAGACTGTTGGTCCGCCGCCTGCAGCGCTTGATCGAGTTCACCGAGCAGCTTGGCGCGGACCAAGCCCAGATCCTCGCCCGCGGCGCCGAACTCATCCATGGCACCAGCATGGATCAGGGCTTCGATCACCCGCTTGTTGGCGCGCTTGACGTCAATGCGCAGGCAAAACTCCGCCAAACTCTCAAAGCGCCC
>CAZRBP010000111.1:2778-6009 GCA_964598305.1 uncultured Pseudomonadales bacterium
TGGTGCGCCTTCAACCAAGCCGTTTGATAGGCGATCAGGCCGTAGGTGGCGGAGTGGGATTTGTTGAAGGCGTATCCCGCAAAGGTCTCCATCTCGTCGAACAAACGCTTGGCGAGCTTGCTCTCCACGCCGTTGGCCTCGGCGCCGGCCATGAAGTCGCTGCGCACCTTGGCCATCTCAACGGGATTCTTCTTGCCCATGGCCTTGCGCAGGATGTCCGCCTGGCCGAGGCTGAACCCGGCCAGCAGCCGGGCGATCTGCATCACCTGCTCTTGGTAGATGATGGTGCCAAAGGTGCCGCTCAGCACCGGCTCCAAGTCATCGTGAGGGTAGGTCACCGGCTCGTTGCCGTGCTTGCGGTTGATGTAGTCATCGTGGGTGCCATTGTCCAGCGGGCCGGGCCGGAACAGCGCCACGAGCGCCAGGATGTCGTCGATGTGGTCCGGCAGCAGGCGGCGCACCAAGTCCTTCATGCCGCGGGATTCAAGCTGGAACACGGCGGTGGTCTCGGCGCGCTTGAGCAGGTCGAAGGTGGCTGCATCGTCCAAGGGCACTCGGTTGATGTCCACGCGCGTCCCGCCACCCTCGGCATCGATGGAGGCGTTGACGGCCTGCACGGCCCAGTCGATGATGGTCAGCGTGGTCAGCCCCAGGAAGTCGAACTTCACCAGGCCCGCCTTCTCCACGTCGTCCTTGTCGTATTGAGAGATCAAGCTGCCGCTGCGCTCATCAACGTAGAGCGGCACGAAGTCGGTCAGGCGGGACGGCGCGATCACCACGCCGCCGGCATGCCGCCCGACGTTGCGCACGATGCCTTCGAGCTTGTAGCCCATCTCCATGATCTCGGCGGCTTCCTCGTCGGCGCCAATGAAGTCCCGCAGTTCCGGGCTCTTCGCCATGGCCTCGCGCAGCTTGATGTTGAGTTCGTTGGGAATGAGCTTGGAGAGTTTGTCCCCCAAGGCGTAGGGCTTGCCTTGGGCGCGGGCCACGTCGCGCACCACCGCCTTGGCGGCCATGGTGCCAAAGGTGGCGATCTGGCTGACCGCGTCCTTGCCGTAGCGCTCCGCGACATGCTGGATCACCCGATCGCGGCCTTCCACGCAAAAATCCACGTCGAAATCCGGCATGGAGACCCGCTCGGGGTTGAGGAAACGCTCAAACAACAGGTCATAGTGGACGGGATCCAAGTCGGTGATGCGCAGCGCGTAGGCGACCAGCGACCCGGCACCGGAGCCCCGGCCCGGCCCCACCGGAATGCCTTGCTCCTTGGCCCAAGCGATGAATTCCATGACCACCAGGAAATAGCCCGGAAACCCCGTCTGGTTGATAATGCCGAGCTCATCGGCCAGGCGTTCCCGATAGGCCCGCTCATCAAGGGCATAGGCATCCAGGGCGCGCAGCTCTTCAAGACGCTCGGCCAGCCCTTCCTCGGCGGCCTTGGCCAGGAAACTCTCAAGGGTCTCGCCTTCGGGCACCGGATAGTCGGGCAGTCGGGGCTTGTCGAGTTCCAGCTCCAAGGTGCAGCGCTTGGCGATCTCCACGCTGTTGGCCAACGCCTCCGGCAAGTCAGCAAACAGCTCCGCCATGTCGCCAGAGCCTTTCAAGTGCTGTTCCGCTGAATAGCGCCGTGGCCGGCGGGGATCGTTGACCACTTTGCCTTCGTGGATGCAGACCCGGGTTTCGTGGGCCTCGAAGTCCTCCGGGGCAAGAAAGCAGGCTTCGTTGGTGGCCACAACCGGCAGTTCGAGCCGCGCTGCGAGCCCAACGGCGGCCCGCAGGCAGGCTTCCTCGTTCTCGCGGCCCGTGCGCTGCACCTCCACATAAAAGCGATCCTCGAACCGCTCCGCCAAGACCCCCGCAGCGCGCTCCGCACCCTTGTCATCGCCGCGCAGCAGCGCATGGCCCACCTCGGTGTCCCGGGCCCCGGCGAGCAGAATGAGGCCGTCGCTGCGCTCAAGCACCTCCGCTGTGGTCACCGCGCCGTGTAGTTCGCCCCCGACGTAGGCCAGCGAGGCGAGTTGAATCAGGTTGCGGTAGCCGACCAGATTGCAGGCGATCACGGTCAAGCGCAGCGGCTCTCCCGCCTCGGCGACTTGGTGCGGCAGATCCACCCCGACGATCGGCTTGACCCCCGCCTTGAGGCAGGCGCGATAGAATTTGATCAGCCCGAAGAGGTTGCCGTGGTCGGTGAGGCCGATGGCGCCCATGTCGAGTTCGGCGGCGCGGCGCGCCAAGTCGTCGACGCCCGCGAGGCCATCAACGATGGAGTATTCGCTGTGGGTACGCAGATGGACAAATTCAGCCGCACTCATCGGGCCGCAACCGGGTTCATGGGTTCGTTTCCGTAGCGTTCCAATTTAGCAGCCGCGGCCACCGGCGCAAAGCTTCGGCGATGAATTGGGCAGGGCCCAAGAGCCCGCAAAGCGGCCAGATGCGCCCGGGTGCCGTAGCCCTTGTGCCGCTCGAAGCCATAGCCGGGATAATCGGCGGCCAAGCGGGTCATCTCCGCATCCCGCGCGGTCTTGGCCAAGATGGCCCCAGCGCTGATCGGCGGCAGCAGCGCATCGCCGCCAATCACAGCCACCGTGGGCACATTCATGTCCGGGCGGTGATTGCCGTCCACGAACACCCGTTCAGGCTGCACAGCCAAACCGGCAACCGCCCGGCGCATGGCGAGCAGCGTGGCTTGCAGAATGTTGAGCTGATCGATCTCGGCCACCTCGGCGCGGCCCAAGGCATGGGCGACGGCCCGCTCCCGGATCAGGGCCGCAAGCTCCTCCCGGCGCTTGGCGGACAACTGCTTGGAGTCCTTGAGTCCGTTGATGGGATACCGAGGATCCAACAGAACCGCCCCAGCGACCACAGGACCGGCCAACGGCCCGCGCCCCGCTTCATCGACGCCCGCCGAACGCAGATCCCAAGCCCAACTTGGTTGCGCACTGAAGGCGCCTTGCTCAGAGCAGCGTTCCTGTCGGGTGCGAGACATCCCCCAATAGCTCCATCACCGCATCGGCGGCCCGTTCGTTGGCATCCCGTCGCAGTTCGAGATGCAGCATCGAAAACGCCTGCTGAGTTTCCGCCAGCAACGCCGGTTTGTCGAGTTGAATCTGCAGCGCATCGGCCAGTTTTTCCGAGGTCGCCTCGCCTTGCAGCCGCTCCGGCACCAGCTCGCGCCCAGCCAACAGGTTCGGCAGGGCCACGAACTCGGTGCGCACCAGCAGGCGGGCCAGG
>CAZRBP010000111.1:6109-11790 GCA_964598305.1 uncultured Pseudomonadales bacterium
AAGCCTCTCCGCCGTCCTCCAAGCCAATGGCATCCGCCAACGGGTGGCCGACGAATGCGGTCTTGAGGCCCGTGCCGTCGTAGAACGCGGGTTCAAAGGGAAACAGCGCCAGCAGCAGATCCGCCGACCGGCCGATGCGTCGGACCCGGCCCCGCCGCCATGCGTAAACCGACGGGCTCACGTAGTGAACGGTCGGTACGCCGGAGCGCTTCAACTGCCCTTCGAGCAGCAGATTGAACACGTTGAAGTCCACGCCGATAAAGGCCGCCGGGCGCTCGGCCAACAGGCGCCGACGCAGCCCGAACAGCAGGCGCGCCAAACCTGGAAGCTTGATGAGCGGCTCCGTGAAGCCATTGACCGCCAGCGCGTCCATATCCGCCAACGGCTCAAGCCCTGCCGAACGCATGGCCTCACCGCCCACGCCGACGAAGCGAACGCCATCGATCCGGCGGGACAGGGCGCGCATCAGCCCCGCACCCAGCCGATCACCCGAGGCCTCGCCAGCAACAATGCCGATGGTGGCGGTCATGCCGTGCGCCAAAAGCCCGGCGCACCGGCTTTGAATGCGGAAACAGAAGCGGGCAACAACTCGTTCGACTTCACGCCGGACCTCGATTCGGGACGATGGAAATGCTATCACCTGCGAAGGGTCGTTGGCCCGCTGCCTCGCACGGCTGCCGTAGTATGATGGCCGCTTTTGAGTCCAACACCATGCGCAGACTCGCCATCACCCTGATCGTCATCGCTATCGCCGTAATCGTGGGCGCCAATTGGTACATTAGCAGCCTGCCGGCCCCGCCAGCGCCGAACGAAGCGGACGGCACTACGCTCAGAACCACGGAGTCCGGCGACGTAGTGGGATTCATCAATGCGAGCGGCGCTCGGGCTTGGCTCGGCATCCCGTTCGCCCGCCCGCCGGTGGGCGCCCTGCGCTGGCAGGCGCCACAGCCGCCGGTGCCCGCCGAGGGCGTCATCGAGGCGCTGGCGTTTGGGGAGATGTGCTCGCAACTGCCATCGCTCTTGAGCGCCGGCCAGACGCCCGAAGGCGCCGCCGTAGCCGGCAGCGAAGATTGCCTGACGCTCAACGTCTGGTCGCCGCCGAACGCGAGCGGCCTGCCGGTCATGCTGTGGATTCACGGCGGCGGCAACAGCATCGGCCACGGCGGCAACGTCAACGGCGGCAACTTAGCGGTCGGCGGGGACGTGGTGGTCATCTCCATCAACTACCGATTGGGCCTGTTTGGCTGGTTCAACCATCCGGCGCTGCACACCGGCGACCCGGTCAATGACTCCGGCAACTACGCCACCCTGGACATGATTCGGGCATTGGAGTGGACGCGGGACAACATCGCCGCGTTCGGCGGCGACCCCGGCAACGTCACCGTGTTCGGCGAGTCCGCCGGCGCCTTCAACACCTTGGCGATGATGGCCTCGCCGCTGGCCGGGGGCCTGTTCCATCGGGCCGTCGTGCAGAGCGGCGGCTACGGGGTTTCCAGCCTCGCGAGCGGTCAAAACTATGAGCAGGAGGGCGGGCACCGATACAGCGCCCCGGAGATCGTCAACGCGCTGCTGGTCGCCGACGGAAGGGCGGCCGACGCCACCGCCGCCCGCGCCATTCAGGACGGCTGGGCCCCTGTCGACACGCGGAACTACCTCTACTCCAAGACGCCGGCCGACATCTACGCCCTGCTCGAAGGCGGCGGCTTCGGCATGGTCAATCTGCCCGACAACTTCAAGGATGGGCACGTGCTGCCCGCCTTGGACGCTGAGGACGTGTTCTCCCATCCCGAAAACCACAACGCCGTGCCGGTGATTCTGGGCACCAATCGGGATGAGCCCACCCTATTCATGTCCCGGGATCCCCGCCACGTGGACAATCTCTTCGGCATCTTCTATTCGCTCAAGGACGAGGACGCCTACCGCCGCGAGGTCCGCTACAGCGCCCGCTCCTGGAAGGCCCGGGGCGTGGATGAGCTGGCGCAGTTCATGGCCGCCTCCGGCAACCCCAACGTCTATGCCTATCGTTGGGATTGGGACGAAGAGCCGAGCGCCCTCGGCTACGACCTCAGCGTCGCCCTAGGCGCGGCCCACGCCTTGGAAATCGCCTTCGTCTTCGATGACTTCGAAGGGGGAATCGGCGCATTGGGATACATCTATCCAAACGACGAAAACCAAGCGGCGCTGTCGAGGAGCATGATGTCCTACTGGGCGGAGTTCGCCTACAACGGCACGCCGGGGCGGGGACGGGATGGCGCCGAAGTGCCTTGGCTGGCCTGGGGCGAGGACGGCAAGACCTCCATCCTGCTGGACACGCCCACCGACGGCGGCATCCGCATGGATGACGAGGTGGTCACCAGTGCCGACATCAAACTGGAATTGATGGCCGACGCCTCCCTGCCGGAGGGCCGCGAGCGATGTGAGCTTTATGTGCGCCTGTTCCGGTGGCAGGGCCTGTTCGACGACGGCGAATACCGGGACTTGGGCTGCGCCGCCTACCCGGCCGAGAACATTGCCGGATTCTGAAGGTCATTCAACATGCAAAGACTGCTGATCGCCAATCGGGGCGAAATCGCCATCCGCATTGCCCGAGCCGCTGCCGACTTAGGCGTTGCGAGCCTAGCGGTTTACGCCCCCGAAGACGCCGCCTCCCTGCATCGATTGCAAGCCGATGAGGCGGTGGCGTTGGAGGGGCGCGGCGCAGCCGCCTATCTGGACATCGAGCAGCTCATCGCCCTGGCAACTGCCCATGGCTGCGATGCGGTGCATCCCGGCTATGGGTTCCTGAGCGAAAACGCCCAGTTTGCAGAGCGGTTGGAAGCCGCGGGCATCACCTTCGTCGGGCCGGACCCCGCAACCCTGGCCGCACTTGGCGACAAGTCCAAGGCCCGCGCGTTGGCGGCACAGTGCGAAATTCCCGTGCTGCGCGGCAGCGATGGACCGGCCACCCTCGACGAAGCCCACGCCTTCTTCAAAGCGCTCGACGGCGCGCCGCTCATCATCAAGGCGGTCTCCGGCGGCGGGGGCCGGGGCATGCGGGTGGTCGAGGACGCCAGGGCGCTCGATGCCGCCTACGCGCGCTGCGCCTCCGAAGCGGAACTGGCCTTCGGCGATTCCGCCCTGTACGTAGAGGAGTACCTGCCCGGTGCCCGCCACGTTGAAGTGCAGATTCTCGGCGACGGCAGCGGCGCAGTCAGTCACCTTTGGGAGCGGGAGTGCAGCGTTCAGCGCCGCCGCCAGAAGCTCGTGGAAATCGCCCCGGCCCCGCAACTCGATGGCGCCCTGCGCGATGAACTCACCGACGCGGCCTTGCGGCTGGGACAGGCGGCCGGCTACCGCAGCGCCGGCACCGTGGAATTTCTGGTGACGGACGGCCGCATGGCCTTCATCGAAGCCAACGCCCGCCTGCAGGTGGAGCACACCGTCACGGAGGAAGTGACCGGCATCGACCTCGTGCGCGCCCAGTTGGAAATTGCCGAAGGTGGGACTCTAGCAAAGCTCGGCCTTGAGCAAGCCAACATCCCCGCCCCCCGGGGCTTCGCCATCCAAGCGCGGATCAACATGGAAACCCTCGGCGAGGATGGCAGCGTCAAGCCGGCAGGCGGCACCTTGAGCCTCTTTGAACCGCCCTCCGGTCCCGGACTGCGCACCGACAGCTTCGGCTACGCGGGCTACGTCACCAGTCCCGCCTTCGACTCCTTGCTCGCCAAGCTGATCGTTCACTCCCCGCACGGCGACTACGCGGCCGCAGTGCGCAAGGGCTACCGGGCGCTACGCGAAACGCGAATTGAGGGCGTGGCCACCAACCTGGACTTCCTGCGCAACCTCTTCGCCGACCCGCAATTCACCAGTGGGGCGTTCGACACCGGCTTCGTCGATGCTAACTTGGGCCGTCTGGCCAGCCCAGCCCAACACGGCACCCTGTCCCAACGCCAAGACAGCCAAAACCAATCCGGCGACGCGGCAGCAGCCAGCAAGGCGCTGGCCGGGGCCAAGGTCGATGCGATCGATCCGCTCGCCGTGTTGGACCACGGGAAGTCCAATGCCGCCAGCGCCACCGCTGCCCCTGCGGCGTTGGCGTTGGTCGAGGAGGAGCTGCCACCGGGCGTCGTCGCCGTGGCCGCGCCCATGCAGGGCACCATTGTCGCCTTCGACGTCGGTCCCGGCGATGAGGTTTGGAGCGGCCGGCAAGTGCTGGTCATGGAAGCCATGAAGATGGAGCATGTGGTGTACGCCGAAGTCAGCGGCATGGTGCAGCGCCTCGGCGTCGAAGCCGGGGACACCGTGTTCGAGGGCCATCCGCTGATCTACCTCGCCGAAACCGAGGTCGAGGCGCCCAGCGAAGGCGGCAGCGGCGCCCTGGACCTGGACCGGGTGCGCTCCGACCTCGCCGAAGTCTTCGAGCGCAAGGCCGCGGGCCACGACGAGAACCGCCCCGAAGCGGTGGCCAAACGGCGCAAGACCGGCCATCGCACGGCCCGGGAGAACATCGCCGACCTCTGCGATGAAGGCACCTTCGTCGAGTACGGCTCGGTGGTGGTCGCCGGGCAGCGGCGGCGGCGCACCATCGCGGACCTCATCGAGAACACCACCGGCGACGGCATGGTCTGCGGGCTCGGCCAAGTCAATGGCCACCTATTCGGGCCGGAACGCGCCCGCGCCATGCTCATGTCCTACGACTACATGGTGCTGGCCGGCACCCAGGGCATCAAAAACCACGCCAAAAAGGACCGCCTGTTTGAGGTGGCGGAGCAGTTCCGCCTGCCGACCGTGCTGTTCGCCGAGGGCGGCGGCGGACGGCCGGGCGACACCGACGGCTCCGGGGTAGCGGGCCTCGACTGCTGGGCCTTCACCTACTTCGCCCGCCTGTCGGGGCTGGTGCCCATCGTCGGCATCACCACCGGCCGCTGCTTCGCCGGCAATGCGGTACTGCTGGCCTGCTGCGACGTCATCATCGCCACCGAGGACTCCAACATCGGCATCGGCGGGCCCGCCATGATCGAAGGCGGGGGCTTGGGCATCTTCAAGCCCGAGGAAGTCGGCCCCATGTCGGTGCAGCGGCCCAACGGCGTGGTGGACATCGCGGTCGCCGACGAGGCGGAGGCGGTGGCCGTCACCAAGCAGTACCTCTCCTACTTCCAAGGGCCAGTGACCGAGTGGGAGGCGCCCGACGAGCGCAAGCTGCGCTTCATCGTGCCGGAAAACCGCCTGCGCTACTACGACATGCGCGAGGTGATCGAGGGCATCGCCGACGTGGGATCCATGCTCGAGATCCGCAAGGATTGGGGCCCCGGCATCTACACCGCCTTCATCCGCGTGGAAGGCCGTCCCTTGGGCGTGATCGCCAACAACCCCGGCCACCTGTCCGGCGCCATCGACTCCGACGGCGCCGACAAGAGCGCGCGCTTCCTGCAGCTCTGCGACGCCTTCGACATTCCCATCCTGAGCCTGTGCGACTGCCCCGGCATCATGGTTGGCCCGGAGTCGGAGAAGACCGCACTGGTCCGCCACGCCGGACGCATGTTCGTGGTCGGCGCCAACATCGACGTGCCGCTGATGACCATCGTCACCCGCAAGGCCTACGGCTTGGGCGCCCAAGCCATGGCGGGCGGCAGCTTCAAGGCGCCGTTGTTCACCGTCACCTGGCCGACCGGCGAGTTCGGCGGCATGGGCCTCGAAGGCGC
>CAZRBP010000112.1:0-11787 GCA_964598305.1 uncultured Pseudomonadales bacterium
AAGTGCGGCCCGGCCCCGCCAGCCAAAGCTACGGCATCCAGGTGGCCCGGCTGGCTGGCGTGCCCGCCGCCGTGCTCAACAAGGCCCGGGCCCGGCTACGGGAACTCGAATCCCAGCCCGCCGCAAACACCAACCAAGGCGACCTGTTCGTTCAACCCCCGGCGGAGGAAGCGCCGGACGATCCGCTTCGAACCCGCTTGGAGTCCATTGACCCCAACACCCTTACCCCCATGCAGGCATTGGAGTTGTTGTTTGAGCTGAAGCAGCTATAGCAATGGGGCCAATGCGATTGCCCCAAGACAACAGCCAGCGTTAGCATGGCCGTTCATGGAGCAGCTAAACAAGATGTCGCTAGGCCATTGTCGTTGCTGTGGCACTTTCGGCCTAAATCCCAAGGGGTGCGTGAAAAATGGATGAGGTTCGGTTAGAGAACTTCCGCTGCTTTCGGGAGCAACAAACCGCCCGATTAGCGCCGCTAACGCTACTGGTTGGGGAAAACAGCACCGGCAAAACCTCATTTCTAGCGATGGTTCGCGCACTGAACGCCATTTTTGCTGGCGTATGGGACTACAGCTTCAAGGACCCGCCCTACGACCTAGGCAGCTTTGACGAGATTGCCCATCATCGGGGTGGCCGAGGTGGGAGGGCTACGGAATTCACCGCCGGCTTTAGCGGCAATCATGCGTTTCGTGTGCGTAAGCCCCAAAGCAAAAACGGCAAATCCAATCGAGTCGCTTTGCCCTACAACATGGATTTGGCTTTTGTACGCCAAGGCTCCATTCCTATCCTGCAATACCGCCGTTGGCAAAGCAACACAGCATGGATCAACGAGCGCTTTGACGAGGACAAAGTTGACTTCGGCGAGGGTTCGAGTGCTTGGAGTTGGCACCCTCCCGACTTGGGCTTCGAGGGGGAGGACGAAGTCCGCGAACCGCCTCCCCTCACCCTGTGGGGATGGGCCTCCTTTTTGCAAGACATCCGTAACGGTGAAGACATCTCACCCCAAGGCAAAGGCACACCAACCCCAAAGCAGTTCCAACAAATCGAACGCCTCACGCGCGTGGCCCGTTGGGGCGGGCGCGCGCCATTGACGTATGGAGGTCCGCTGTTCGCCGCCGCTCCCGTGCGTTCCAAGCCACATCGAACCTACAACCCGTCACCCTATGCCTTCGACTCTGAGGGCAGCTACGTGCCCATGTACTTGGCGGACATCTTTTTCCGTCAGCACAAGGCATGGGAGTCGATGAAGGCGGGTCTGGAGAAATTCGGGCGGGACTCGGGCTTGTTCGATGAAATCACTATAAAGCCACTCGGGAGACGAGAAAGCGAACCCTTCCAAGTACAGATCAGAAAGTCTTCCACTAGGATCAAGGGTCCAAATCGGAACTTCATTGACGTGGGCTACGGTGTCAGCCAAGCGCTGCCCATCCTAACCGAGCTTTTCCGCAAGGACTCCGCGAGGACCTTCCTTCTACAGCAGCCGGAAGTGCATCTGCATCCAAGCGCCCAAGCCGCCCTCGGCACGTTGTTTTGCCAACTCGCCAGCCAGGGCCGTCAGCTATTGGTGGAAACCCACAGCGATCACCTGATCGAACGCATTCGCATGGACGTCCGCGACGGGACCACCAAGCTGAAGCCTAAGGACGTGTCCATTTTGTATTTCGAGCGCGGCAACGTCGATGTGAATATTCACTCGCTGCGGATTGACCAAGAAGGCAACATCCTAGGCGCGCCTCCGAGCTATCGGCAGTTCTTCATGGCTGAGACCCGCAGGTCGCTCAATATCTGATGTGCGCCATCCTCGACAACGACGTTTGCGCTGAGGTCTTTGGCGACAAGCGCACTCCCGCTGGCACGGGCTTTCTCAATTGGCTGGATTCGAGAGGACATTTGGTGTCGGGGGGCCAAAACAAAAAAGAACTCGACGCCAACAACACCTTCCAAACATGGTGGCAACAAGCAACGCTGGCGGGCAGGACCACACTCGTCAATGACAACCAAGTCACCAAGCTGCAACGCCAGCTCGAAGCCGAAAAAGCGTGCCGCTCCAACGACGCCCACATCATCGCGTTGGCTCGGCTCAGCGGTGCCCGACTCCTGTATTCCAACGACCGCGATCTAAAAAAGGACTTTGGGGACCGCGATTTGATTGCAGAACCGCGAGGTAAGGTTTTCTCGACAAAACTGACCGCAGATTTCAGTACTCACCGTCGCCGACTCCTAAATCAAAGCCACTGCCAAAATCGCCCGAACCGATAGCCGATATCGGTCGGCTTCAAGGTTGAACAACCTCCTCCTCCGCCAGGAACAGCTGCACGGAGCCGGTTTCGGCGAAGTTCTGGGCATCCTGGGACTGGTCCTCGCGCATTTGCCGTGAGGTCATGGCGGCTTCGGCGGCGGCGAAGTCCGGCCAGTGCAGTTCGGTGACGCCGTCGAAGCCGGGGCCTCCGTTTTCGTAGAGATGGCGCAGGGGGTGGCACTGGAAGTAGGCCAGCGCGCCTTCGGTTTGGGCGGCGATGGGGCCGTGGGTGCGCCACCAATACTGCTGGAAGTAGTCGACGCTGAGGCCGGCCTTGCGGTCGAAGGGAAACACGCCCTTCACGCCGTGGCCATGGGCGTGGCTGGGCAGGCGCATGATGGTGCGTTCGTGGCCGGCCACCACCTTGGCAACGACCGCCCCATCCGCCCAAAGGTTCGCGAGCTTCGCCACATCGGCGGCCGCCTCCACGGCGGGAGCGGCGTAGTCGAAGCGCAACTCGGCGGCGCCGGCGAACGTCGGCGGCGCATCGGAGAGCTGCCGGACGCTGGCGCGGGTCTGAACGTACTCCACCGCCGTCGGCGCCACTCGGTGCAGCTCGGCGAGCGCTGCCGCACCCCGATGACGGAATGGGTCGGTGCCGGGCGCTGCGCTCAGAAAGACGTAGAGCTTAATCATGGCTCACACTGGCCTTGGCCTCCCGCCGCCGTGCGTGCAGGATCGGCTCGGTGTAGCCGCTTGGTTGGGCCAGCCCCTTGAACACCAAGTCCTTGGCCGCCTGAAAGGCGATGCTGCCCGCGAAGTCGGGCGCCATGTTGCGGTAGGCCGGATCGTCCGCGTTCTGGCCATCGACCACCGCCGCCATGCGTTCGAAGGTCTCCACAACCTGCGCCTCGCTGCAAACGCCATGGTGCAGCCAGTTGGCCATGTGCTGGCTGGAGATCCGGCAGGTGGCGCGATCCTCCATCAAGCCGACGTCGTTGATGTCGGGCACCTTGGAGCAACCCACGCCCTGATCGATCCAGCGCACGACGTAGCCGAGAATGCCCTGGGCGTTGTTGTCGAGTTCCGCCTGAACCTGCTCGGCGGACAGGTTCTCGCCGGCCAACAGCGGGATGCGCAGGATGGTGTCGAGGCTAGCCGGCGTTCGGGACTCCAATTCCGCTTGCCGTTGGCCCACGTCAACCTGGTGGTAGTGCATGGCATGCAGGGTCGCCGCGGTGGGCGACGGCACCCAAGCCGTGTTGGCGCCCGCCTTCGGGTGGCCGATCTTGGCGGTGAGCATCTCCGCCATCTCGTCCGGCTTCGGCCACATGCCCTTGCCGATCTGGGCGTGGCCCCGAAAGCCGCTGGCCAGGCCGACATCGACGTTGGCGTCCTCATAGGCGGCGATCCAAGGCTGCGCCTTGATGGTCTCCTTGGGCAGGAAGGGGCCAGCCTGCATGCTGGTGTGGATTTCATCCCCCGTGCGGTCCAAAAAGCCGGTGTTGATGAACACGATGCGCTCCCGCGCCTCGAAGACGCAAGCGGCCAAATTAACCGTGGTGCGCCGCTCTTCGTCCATGACGCCGATCTTCAAGGTGTTGGGCGCAAGCCCCAAGGTGTCCTCCACCCGACCAAACAGGGCGGCGGTGAGCGCCACCTCCTCGGGTCCGTGCATCTTCGGCTTGACGATGTAAACGCTCCCCGTGCGGGAGTTGCGCACCGGCCCGTTGCCTTGCAGGTCGTGCACCGCCGCCAAGGCCGTCAGAAAGGCGTCGAGAAAGCCCTCCGGCACCTCGTCGCCCGCTTTGTCGAGCACGGCATCGGAGGTCATCAAGTGGCCCACGTTGCGCACCAGCATGAGGCTGCGGCCGGGCAGCGTCAGCGGCTCGCCGTCCACGCCGACGTAGGTTCGGTCCGGGTTCAGCCGCCGCACGATGGGGCGCCCGCCCTTCTCCATGCGCTCTTCGAGGTCGCCCCTCATCAGGCCCAGCCAATTGCCGTAAACCAGGCACTTGTCCTCGGCATCCACCGCCGCCACGGAGTCTTCGCAGTCCTGGATGGTGGTGACCGCCGACTCCAGCACCACGTCCTTGACACCCGCCGGGTGGGCGGCGCCCACATCGTGGCTGCGATCGATCTGAATCTCGATGTGCAGGCCGTTGTGGCGCAGCAGGATGACGCTCGGTTCATCGTCCCCCACATGCCCCTGAAACTGGCTGGGGTCCGCAAGGCCGGTATTGCCGCCATCCGCCAACACCGCCCGCAAGCCATTGCCGCCCGCGCCTTGGCCGATGCCATACAGGCGCACGTCCTTGTGGCTGGCGCCATCCAACGGCACGGTTTCGTCGAGAAACCCGGCCGCCCGCTCGATGACGATTTCGCCCCGCCCCGGGTTGTAGCTGCCGCCCTTTTCCCGGCCCGGCGACTCCGGCAGCACGTCGGTGCCGTACAGGGCATCGTAGAGACTGCCCCAGCGGGCGTTGGCCGCGTTCAACGCGTAGCGGGCGTTCATCACCGGCACCACCAACTGCGGCCCGGCGAGCTCCGCGATCTCTGGATCGACGTTATCCGTGGCGATGGTGAACTCGCCGGGCTGGGAGACGAGGTAGCCGATCTCCTCAAGGAAGGCCCGGTACTCCCCCGCATCGAGCGGCTGGCCCTTGCGGGCCAGATGCCAAGCGTCGATCTGCGCCTGCAAGGCCTCCCGCTTGGCCAACAGCGAACGATTCAGCGGCCCCAACTCATCGAGCGCCGCCTCAAAACCAGCCCAGAACGCCGCGCTGTCAACGCCCGTGCCGGGCAGCATGCGTTCATTCACCAACTCGTCGAGTTCCGCGGCCACCTGCAAGCCGCCGCGCCTCACCCTTGCCGTCATCGATCCTCCTTAAATGCCCGTCCAGGGGAAAAGCGGGCTAGTATAGCGGCCGGATCGGGAAATGCCTTGGGAACAATCACCATGATTCAGATCTACCACGCCAAGAGCACCCGCTCGGTGCGCAATATCTGGCTCTGCGAAGAACTCGACCTGCCCTACGAGGCACTCGCCATCGATTTCTCCCCCGCCTACCGGCAAAGCCCGGAGTGGCGGGCCAAGCATCCCCAAGGCAAGGTGCCGGTATTGACCGACGGCACGATCACCATCTTCGAATCCTGCGCCATCAATCAATACCTGCTCGACCGCTACGGCGAAGGCCGCCTGCAGCCCGCGCCCGGCACCGCCGAGGCGGCCCGCTACCAGCAATGGTGCTGGTTCGCCGAAGCGAGCTTCGCCCGCCCCTTGGGTGACTGGATCCACCACGGGCGCCTGCGCCCGCCGAAGCAGCGCATCCCCGGCGTGGTGGAGGACGCCCGGCTGCGCGCCGAACCCTGCCTAGCCGCAACCGACCGCCAACTGACGGACAACGCCTACCTGCTCGGCGACCAATTCACCAACGCCGACATCATCATGGCCTGGACCCTCATGGTCGCCAAGCTCCTCGAGCTGCTGACCGAGGCGAGCGCCCCCGCCGCTTGGCGCTACATGGAGGACTTGGAGAAACGGCCGGGCTATCAGGTGGCGATGGCTGCATGAGGATTCTCCCCAACGGGAAGCGGAAGACCGAGGAACATCGGATGGATCAAAAAACGGCTTGGCCCGTGGAACTGGAACCGCAGGAGGATGGAACGATCCTCGTGTCCTTTCCGGATATCCCAGAGGCATTGACCGAAGGGGAAACGGAGGACGAAGCGTTGGCGCAGGCTCAAGACTGCCTGATTGCCGCCCTCGGTGGCTATGTCGCAACGCGGCGCTCCATCCCCAGACCTGCCAAAGCGCTGGGACGACCCATGATCGCTCTGCCAGCGCTTGCCGCTGCAAAGATCGCGCTATACGTCACGATGCGCTCGAAGCGTATCGGAAGTACGGCTCTGGCCGCCCGGCTCGGTCTTTCCGAAGGCGCGGTGCGGCGGCTGATCGACCTCGACCACCGTTCGCACATCGGCCAAGTCGAAAAGGCACTTCAGGCACTGGGACAACAGCTAACGGTCTCGACACAGGCGGCGTGAACATCTAGCGGTTAGAGTCTGATATTGAAATGGCATTCCGATTCGTACACACAGCGGACTGGCAACTCGGCAAGGGGTTCGCCAACATTTCCGGTGATGCAGGTGCCGCATTGCGCGAAAGGCGCGTCGAGTCGGTGCGGGCAATCGGCCAGCTTGCGGCGGAAAGGAGCGCAGATGCTGTGCTGGTGGCTGGCGACGCTTTTGACGCCAACGCCGTGGCTGACCGTACGCTGATCCGGATGTTGGAGGCGTTGAAGACGTTTCCTGTAGACTGGGTGTTTATTCCGGGTAATCACGATGCCGCGCTCGCCGACTCGGTCTGGTCCCGTCTGCGGAACAGGGAGCTACCGGCAAATGTACATCTCGTCCTCGAACCCGAGAGGCCGCTGCCGCTCGCCGACGGACAAGCCGTCGTGCTTTCAGCCGTGCTGCAGCGCCGCCACGAAATCGACGACCTCACAGCATGGTTTGACCGCGCGGAGACACCAACGCAAGCCATTCGAGTCGGGTTGGCACATGGGTCGGTGCCAGAGTTCCTTCCCGACCCCTCCAAAGCGCACAATCCCGTCGCCGCCGACCGTGCCGACGCAGCGCACCTAGATTACTTGGCGCTTGGGGACTGGCACGGAACATTAAGAGTAAACGACCGCACTTGGTACTCGGGCACGCCGGAAACCGACAGCTTCTCTTCCAGCGACCCCGGCAATGCGCTCGTTGTAACGATTTCCGAATCGGGCGCACCACCGGAGGTAGAGAAGGTTTCAATAGGCCATTTCGCCTGGCTGTCCGAGGAAGCGGTAGTTAGGAGTGCCGAGGACATCGAGGCGCTCGACCGGAAGATCAACACCTTGGCTCCGGACCCCCAGCGGTGCCTTCTCCGCCTGACATTGGCTGGCACGGTCGATCTGGCGACCCGCGCAAAGCTGAGTGAGCGTCTCAAGCATTGGGGCGCACTGCTCCACCACTTGGATGTCCGGGAAGACGCCTTGGTAAATGCGCCCAGCGACGGCGACTTGGACCATATTGACCGCGAAGGCTTCGTGCGCACGGCCATCGAACGCCTGCGACAGCGATCGCTTGACGATACCGACCCAGAGAAGGCTGTTGCCGGAATGGCGCTGGTCCGGCTCTACGAAACCCACATCGGATTGGCGGATTAGGGCGATGCGCATTGACCGATTCGCTGTCCGTGACTTCCGCAAGCTGGCCAAAGGCATTCTCATCGAAGGCATTGAAGCAGGAATTACCATCATTGTCGGTGACAATGAGGAAGGCAAATCCACGCTTCTTCGGGCACTACAGAGTGCCTTCTTCGACCGGCACAACCTAGTGGGCAAAGCCATAGAAGACATGTTGCCCTTCGGCGCACGAGGCGTGAGTCCGTCGGTCGAAGTGGATTTTGAACTTGCGGGGACCGCCTACCAGCTGCAAAAGGCGTTCGGGCGAAATCCAGCAGTCTCTCTGCGGGGAGGCGGCGGACGGTTAGAGGGAGAAGCCGCGGAAGAGGAGCTTCGAGCCCTTCTCGGCTTCTCACCTCCGGGACGCGGGGCGGCTGACAACAAGCACCGGGGACCCGCCGGCCTGCTTTGGGTTGAGCAAGGCCATGCGTTCGAACACCTAGGAATGAACAAGGACACTCAAGAAGACCTGAGGGAGGCCATAGAAGGCGAGGTCGGACAAGTGCTTGGCGGGGAGCGCGGACGGCCGCTGATCGAGAAAGTGGAGGAGCGCACGCGCGAGTACTTTACTCGGACAGATCGCGAACGGGAGAGACTAGTCGAGCCCCGCAATCGAACGAAGGCGCTAGAAGAAGCATGCGATGAGTTGGTCACAGAACTGCGAGAGTATGACGAGAAGGTCGGGCGCCTCGGCAAACTCCAGGAAACGTTAAATCGCTACAGTCGCGAGGGTTCGCTGGCCAGGGCAAAGGACGAAGCTGATGCGGCCAAGGAAGCGATTCAAGTGCTCAAAGAGGTTGAGGGCCGAGTTGAAATCGAAAAGGCGCGTACGGGGAAGGCGGAGGCAGACTGGAAGGCTGCCGAAGAAGCTAACAACCAGCGGAAAAGGCTAATCGAAGCGGCCGACGCGGCTTCCGAGCATGCTGGCGAGGCCAAGAAGACCTTGCAAGAGCTAGAACCTGCCTACTTGGATGCCAAAAAGGTGCTTGCAGAAGCCGAGGAGCAACTTGAGCGCCGGTTGAAGAAACGCGAAGCGGCGCACGATGCTTGGGAGACCGCCCGCCGGATGCTAGAACGCGCAGGGCTTGACTCCAAGTTGCAGGCCCTAACCAAGCGGTTGAAGCACGCTGAATCACTGGAACAAGGAATCATTCAGGACCGTCATTCGCTCGACGCCAATCCGGTAGATGAGGAATCCGTTGCTGAACTAAGGGAATTGCGTTCGAGGCAAATCGAAGTGAAAGCCGCCTTGAATGCGGCGGCAGTGGCGGTCACCTTTTCCCCGCAAAGCGACCAAGGCGTGGTGTTGGACGGGCAGCAGGTCGATACGGGAGGGCCCGCACATGTAACCCGGCCCAGCACCTTCCAGCTTGAGGGTTTCGGAGAGGTCGAAGTCGCACCCGGCGAGCGGGATATCCCACAGCTACGCAGCGAGGAGGCAGATCTAGAGATGTCGTTGCGGGAGAAGCTCCGCCTCCTGGCTCAGAAGGACTTGGTAGGAACGGAGTCGGCGTTGCGGGCCAAACAGAAATCGCAGGAGCGGGTGAGCAGGCAAAGGGGCGAACTAGCGGGATTCGCACCGGAGGGTCTTCAAGCCCTCCGGGACGACGTGCGGGATCGACAAGCTCGCTTGTCCGCACTGGTGGAGCAGGACACCGGAGACGTGCCCGATATCGAAACGGCCAGAACCCTTGAGGAAAACGCGCAAAACCATCGGAAGGATGCGGAACGCGCTGTCGAGCTGGCATTGAAGTCTCGGGACGAGGCTCAAAATCTGCACACAAAACTTCGACAAGAACGCGTCAGGGCGGAGGCGGAAGTCGAGCAAAGTGCCGAGGCGGTAACAACGCATCAAGCCAATTTGAAGGATGCCCGACGCAACGCCTCTGACCATGAGTTGGCAAGGCGCACAAGGGAGGCAGCCAACGAGTTGGAGCAACGTCGCTCGAACTATGAAACGGTCCGGGCGGCGCGTGACGCCATGAACCCCGAGGCCCTGCATTTCGAACAACAGCGTACGGAGGATGCTCATATTCGACTGCAGGAGCAGATCACCAAAACCGAGCGCGACGTGGACAAGCTTACCGTTGAACTACGCACCCTAGGCCAACAGGGTCTGGCCGAGCAACTTGAGGAAAAGCAAGGGGAACTGAATGCTGCCCTACGGGATTTGGCACGAACAGAAGCCGACGCGAAGGCTTGGAAGCTGCTGCTGGAGACCTTGCGCGAAGCGGAACGGGAAGCAAAGGAGACCTTTCTAGAACCAGTGCGCGAGCGCTTGAGGCCCTATCTACAAATGCTGTTCCCGGAGACAGAGTTGTGCCTAGGCGAAGACGATTTCGAGATCGTCTCGCTCCGGCGGGGCGAGGTCGAGGAACCCTTCACCACCCTTAGCATGGGTGCCCGCGAGCAAGTCGCCGTGCTAACCCGACTGGCTCTGGCCAACCTGTTGCGCGAAAAGGACAAACCAGTCGCCTTGATACTCGACGACCCGCTGGTCAACAGCGACGACGAGCGCTTCCGGCGCATGGCACTAGCGCTTAGGAAGGCTGCGGACTCCCTCCAAATCTTGATCCTGACGTGCCACGAAAGCCGTTACGAAAAGCTGGGGGCCAAGATCATTCGGCTGGCTGAATGCCGGACCACAGATCAGTGAACTTGCAAGTCAATCCAAGTGGAAGAGTGCGCCCTAATCGAACTCAATCAGCCGATCCTTGCTAGATGCATCCAGCTTCCGTGTCGGCCCGCCAGCAGGCCCAGGAGTTGGCGAGAGCCAGTTCGTAGGGAAGCAGAAATGCACCATCTCGTGCATTGCCGAGGATCATGCATCCTCCACTCACGTCCACTTTGCCTTCCATAAGCATAACGCCAAGGATGTAGCCCACAGCTGCGTCAAACTGATCGTCTGAACTGGGGCACGGCTGGTCTGCCGCTAACTTGACCCGCTCTCGAATGATCTCCCACATCTCCATTCGAACTTGAGATGGGTCTGTTTTTTTCCCCTTGTATTGCCAGCTTGTACACTCTCCTCGCCACTCGCGGCACCAAAGCCAAGCAGCCACTGCGGGATGTACCTCGACAACCTTTGGACGGTGAGCGTCTAGGCGAACTGGCTGCGTCAACAACTGGAATGGCAGTTGGCTTTCAGGTGAATCGAACCGCCCAACCCTCGGGAGGCCCAGCAGGGAGCGGGAAATCGTCCAGTGCGGGCAAGTGCCGTATCCGAGCATCGATATGCCTTTTGGCGTCGCATAACCCGTCTCGCGCAAAGAGAAAAAACGTTCGATGGACCGCTTGGTGAAGTCATAGCGTCTCGAACCGGCGCAGGTCGAATCGGTCGGTCCGGTTAGAGGCGCATCCCAACATACCAGCACATCGGAACCTTCACGGGCAAGCAGATCGAGATGGTTCCGCAATTCCGGCGCCGACATGCAGGAGTATTGATTGCCGTCGAACAAGGTGCTGGGTTTCGCTGGGGCCGGATCAATGGAGACTACTCGCACATCATCCCCTAATGTGTGGCGAACATTGCATCGTCCTACACCCGCTGCACCAACGTCCCAGTCCCCAAACCACCCCCGCAGCACATGCTGACCAGCCCGTAGTCGCCTTCTCTCCGCTTCAGTTCATGCACCGCCTTGGTGATGAGGAAGCAGCCCGTGGCGCCTAGCGGGTGGCCGAGGGCAATGGCGCCGCCGTTGGGGTTCACCTTGGCGGGGTCGGCGCCTACCGTCTTAGCCCAGGACAGCACCACCGAGGCGAAGGCTTCGTTGACTTCGAAGACGTCGATGTCGTCGATGTCGAGGCCGCTGGCGGCCAGCAGCTTTTCGGTAGCTGGGATCGGACCTTCCAGCATCAGCACGGGGTCGCAGCCCACTAGAGCCGTTTCGACGATCCGCGCCATGGGCTCCAAGCCCAAGGACTCGGCGTGGGCGGCGCTCATCATCAGCACCGCTGCGGCCCCGTCGGCGATCTGCGACGAGGTGCCGGCGGTGTGGATGCCGTCGTCCCGGGCCACCGGCTTCAAGCCAGCCAAGGCGTCCAGGCTGGTGTCGCGGGGGATTTCATCGGTGTCGAAGAGATGGGTCTCCCCCGTTTTTTGACCCTCGCCGTCGAACACCGGAACCTCCAAGGGGATGATCTGCGCCTTGAAGCGCCCCCCGTCCTGCGCTTGCGCGGCCCGCAGTTGGGATTCCAGTCCGAAGCGGTCTGCGTCGCCACGCGTTACTTGGTACTTCTCAGCCATCCGCTCCGCACCCTCGAACTGACTGGTGAACTCGAAGTGCTCGAAGTAGCTGCGCGCCACCGGCTTGCCGTAGGACT
>CAZRBP010000113.1:0-11430 GCA_964598305.1 uncultured Pseudomonadales bacterium
GTGGTCTTGCGCTGCCAGTGCGCCAATGCGCGCTTGGCCAATGCGGTCAGTTCGTCGCTCGTGCTCAAGGGAATCGCCTGTTGATGGATCTCGTTACGAGTTCCGGCCACTGCGCGTTTGATTCGAGGGCGCGAACGCGAACCTGCGGTTCGTGTCGGTTCGTCATGCCCTCGCTGCGGGCTCCACTCCAAACCTCGCTCCGGGTACCGTTCCAAACCTTGCCGCCCTGCCCTCTTGATGTCAATTGGCGTGGGTTTGGCCAAGTCGTTCGACGATGGCGCTCAAGGCCTCGAAGTCTGACGGCTCCACCAGCGGGATGCTGACTTCCACGCGGTCGATGCAATCCGCGTAGCGAGCGAGGATGTCATCGGCCAGGGTGTCGTAGCGGCTGACCACGGCGAAGCGATGCAGCAGGTCGTCGTCGATGTTGGCGGCCATCTCCGCCCAGCGGCCGCGCTTGGACAGGCCCGCCAGCTTGGCGCAGAGGTCCTCAAGGCCGTATATCGCAAAGGCGCGGGCGTAGGCCGGGGTGGAGCAGTAGAAGGCTAGCCGCGCGCGGACCACTTCCGCCCGCTGGGCCAAGGTTTCGTCGTCCGGGGCCGTCGCGATCAGGGGCTTTAGGCATACCTCAAAACCAGGTTGCCGAAAGGGCGCCGCCGCCGGCAGCAGCACCGTTTTGATGTAGTCCGGGGTGCAGACCGGATGCAGGCGAACGCCGTCCGCGGCCTCCGCCGCCACCCGAGCCATATAGGGGTTGACTGCTGCCACCTGAACGGGAATCCCGGGGTGCTCAATGGGTGCCGGCGTAAACAACGGCACGTTGAGGTTGAGATTGTAGTGGGCGCTCTCGAACGCGAGGGGCGTGCCACTCTGCCAACTGTGCCAAATGGCCTTCAGCGCTCGCACGTAGTCGCGCATCCACGGCCCGGGCGGCTGCCACGGCACGCCAAAGCGGCGCTGGATGTGGCCACGCACCTGGGAGCCGAGGCCCAGCTCGAAGCGTCCGGCGCTCAATTTCTGCAGGGTCCAAGCAGACTGCGCGGTCACGTAGGGGCTGCGGGCGAAGGCGATGGCCACCGAGGTGCCCAGATGCACCCGCTTTGTGGCGGCGGCCGCCAATGCCAGCACTTGGAAGGGGTCCTCCTTGGTCTCCTCCATCAGCAGGGCGTGGTAGCCCAAGGCCTCGACGCGGCCAGCGTCCGCGGGCACCGCATTAAGGTCCAAGCCCGCATCGGGCGACCGCAGGCCCGGGTCCAGCTTGCCCAGGGGCAGAAGGGTTTCAGCTTTCATCCACGCAATGTAAACCATCAGATGGCGTTCGGCTAAGGTGCCCGCCCTTGGAGGACTGGCCTAGGCTGCTCAAGCCGATGGCGGTTTAATCGGGCTTGGCGATACGCCGCGCCTGCTTGCCGACCCGCCAGTCGCGCACCGGCGATTCGCAATCCGCCGCCGCATAATGGCTTGAAATGGCGCGGCGGAAGCTCGGGCTTCGGTTATGGCCTGAGCCGTGGATGAGCAGCGGGTGGAACAGCAGCGTATCGCCCGCCGCCATCGGCACGTGAACCCGGTCGCCAAGGTCCTCCTGTTCAATGCCAAAGAAGCCGGCGTTGACGTACTCCCAATCCGGATTGCCGTGGTCGTGCAGCCGCCCCTTGTGGCTGCCTGGAATCACCGCTAGGCATCCGTTCTCCCGGTTGGTGGTGCCGAAGGCCGTCCATGTGCCGATGATGCGGTCCGCCGGACGGATGCGGAAGTAGCGTAGATCTTGGTGCAGGGGGTGGCGTCCGTCCACGCCGGGCGGCTTGTTGAACACGTTGGTGGCGATGCTGTAGAGGTCATCGCCTATGAGGCTGCGCACCGCGCCGAGCAGGCCCGGCTCCAAAGTGTAGCCGTAGAGCGGCCCATCGTCCTCAAGGTTGATCAGCTTGTTGACGCCGTGCAGGGGCGTGGCCGGCGCCACCGCACCCTTGACCACCATCACGTCGTGCATGATGTTCATCGCCGGGGCCAGCGCCGCCTCGCCGCTGGCTAGGGCGATGAAGCGGTCCTCGTAGGCGGCAAGGTTTTGCTCAGGGATCAAGCCTGGCAGCAGGAGGTAGCCCTGCTCCCAGTAATGCTCGATTTGGCCGCTGCTTAACCGCACGTTTCCTCCACAGCGCTTGGGCGTCCTCGCTTGAACTACGGGATTCCATCGAGGGCGCGAACCGAAGGTTCGTTTTGCCCTAGCCCCGGGGATCCCGCCTCGCTACATCTTCATCTCGAAGAAGCACAGCTTGTTGCCGTCGAGGTCGCGGACGTAGGCACCGTAAAACACGGGCATTCGCTCCCCCGGCGGGCCTTCGTCGGTGGCGCCAAGCTCAATGGCCTTGGCGTAGAGCTTGTCAACCCCCGCCCGGTCCCCGCCCGGAATGGCCACCATGTTGCCATTGCCGGGGTTTTGGGCTTTCTCGTCGTACGGAATGCAGATGGCCAGCATGGCACTGTCCGGGCCGGTGCCGTAGAACTTGATGCGATCCATGCCGAACAGTTGCTTGGCGCCGATTTCGCCGAGCAGCGCGCCGTAAAAGGCCTCCGCCCGCTCCATGTCATTGACGCCGATGGTGCTATATCCCAACACTGCGCTAGTCTCCTTATGGGCTGTTTGATGTAGTTTCGAGTGGCGCCCGGCCGATTCGCACCGGGCGAATCTCTCAGTTTAACGGAAAGCGACAGGCTTCACGGCATCGTCCGGGCCGGGTTTTGACATCCGCGGCATCCATTAGTCTAATTGCTGCAAATCGAGGGAGGCGCAGACCATGACCGATGAAGCGTGCATGCAGCATCCGTTGGCGATGGACGGCAAGGATCCATCTCTTCTTCGAGGCGATCCAATTCCCCAAGATCGCTACTACTGCCCGGAGTTCATGGCGCGGGAATGGGAGTGCCTTTGGACCAAGATCTGGCACATCGCCGGCCGTGAGAAGCAGCTTGAGCAAGCCGGCGACTTCATCGTGCATGACTTCGTGCGCGAGTCCGTCATCATCGTCAAGCAGCGCGACGGCTCCCTGAGAGGGTTCTACAACGCCTGCGGCCACCGGGCGCAACGCTTGGCTTGGCAGGACGGCAGCCAAGCCTGCTTCACCTGCCCGTACCACGGCTGGAAATGGGGGCTCGACGGCGTGCTGGAGGATTGCCCGGACCGGGACGACTTTCCCCAAGGCGACCCGGTGGGCAAGCTCAAGCTCACCGAAGTCCGCGTGGACACTTGGGCAGGGTTGATCTGGTACACCATGGATGACGAAGCGCCGGGCTTGATGAAGTATCTTGAACCCACCCCGGAACTGTACAAGAACCACCAGTTCGACAAGACCATTCGCGTCAACTGGCTGCGGGTGGCGCTCGACACCAACTGGAAGTTCTGGTCGGACAATTTCAACGAGTCCTATCACACCCGCACCGTGCACCCCCAAGTGCCGCCGATCATCGACCAGGACCACTTCACGTCCCGCTACGAGATGTTCCCAATGGGCCACAACCGCATCGTGCAGATGGGGCGCCCCTCCTTGAGGGATCAGTTGCCGGATGGCGCGCCGCACCCCTTTGACGACATGCTGCGGGTCTGGGACATCGACCCCGATCAATACCCCGACTACGAAACCAAGGCCATGCAAGGCTGGCGAGACCTAAAGGCCGCCAAGCGAGCGCTCTGGCGGGAAAAGGGCCATCTGCACTACGAACACCTCAATGATGAGGACTTAACGGAAAGCCCCTTCCAAGTGCTTTTTCCCAACGTCGCCATCGCGCCATCGGCGGATTCCTTCCTAGTCTGGCGCTGGGAACCCCACCCAACGGACCCGCAAAAGTGCTTTTTTGATCAGTGGACGATGGCCTATCCCATCGAGGGCATGGAGGAATTCGTAAACCGCACGGCGGTGAACCCCATTGAGCTCACCGAAGCGGAGCTGGATTTTCGCGAATACGGCAATGGCGAAAGCGTTTTGGACTATTCGGACCAAGTGGTGTTTCAGGACTGGCAGCTCACCCCTGGCCAGACCACCGGCTGGCACTCAAGGGGCTACCAGGAACCCTATATGGCAGCCCAGGAAACCCGGGTCAGGCGCTTCCACGAAGTGCTCAACGATTACATGGCAGGCAATCCGCCTGGCCGTTGAGCAGGCGGCATCTACAGGAAAGCGGAGCGTCGGCAGCGCTGGCGAATCTGCTCGGCCCGCTCCCCCGGATCGGGGAAGGCATCGCGCAACGCCTTGGAGCGAATCTCTAGGCTGACATCAAGGCCGGAGCGGCAGACCGCCTCGATATCCGTCCTTCTGGCCTCCCCCTCCCCCAATGGACAACGCCCGTCCACGGCAGCTTCGATGTAATCGGCACCGGTCATGGCGGCCGACGACTGAAGGAAGTCACAGGCCTGCACATAGGGGAATTCCTCCCAGTTCAGCGGCGGGAGGGCATCGCCTGCGCGGTTCAGGTGCATAAGATCGATGAGGATGCCGGCGGCGGGATGATCGACGGCGGCGATGAACGCCCGGGCGGCCGGCAGCGACTTAATTTGCGTGAACTCACCAAACTCCAGGTTGATCCGAATGCCGTCGCCCACCAGTTCGCAAAGTTCCCGGAACTGGGACAGACTGGCTTCGTAGTCGTCATGGCGGGAGACGACCAAGACGTTTCTGGCGCCGAGGCTTAAGCCAGCCTCAAGAACCAGCTTCTGCGCATCCGTCGCCCGGTCGCCATCGGCAAGCCACAGCGCCTCGACGTCAACCAGCCTGATGCCTGTCTCAGCCAGCGCAGCGCGGGTTCTGGACAATGCATCACCATCCCAGGTTGTTGCCGGATCAACCCACATGCCGCAGGTTTCAAATCCGGCCTTATGCGCAATGCGCGGAATCTCCCACGGCAGCGCATCGGGAACACAGCCCGCAGCGAGAGCCCAGTAGGGTTCAGCCACTAAGCGAGCCTCAAGGGCAACGAGCGCAAGCGTTGGCCGGTCACTGCCCGGCTCCCCGGCGGCATCAAATCGGGCGGCGCCGCAGCATCTGCCAGAAGAACCTGGCAACGGCGGCGATCTTCTTCCCATGCACATCCTTGATGTTGACGCTCAGGCCCTTGGGGCGGTGGTCGCCATCGGGGTCACGCATCACGCAAAACTTGGAGCCCGCCAATTGGCCTTCGTCCGCAATTAGCGGTTCGGTATGGAAATCGATTCCCGCAGCGGTCAGCCGTGCGTACCCATCGTCGAGATCCTCGACGGCGAAACAGATGTACACGTAACCGATGTCGTCCTGGCGCATTTCCATGGGTTTGCGCGTCGGCTCGAACTCCAGCAGCTCAATCGCAAAGTTCCCCACCGGCAGCAGCACGGCCCGGTGAATGTGCTTGGGCAACCGCAGCACCCGTTCTCCGCTGGGGCCGGATACTTCCAGCGCAACGCCGGGCGCAAGGCCAAACACCTTTCCATACCACTCGATGGCCCGCTCAAGGTTAGTGACGGTAATGCCGACGTGATGAAAGGTTGCTGAAATGGGCAACGTCAATGTGTGGTTCCGCTGTTGATTCGCTTCTGCTGGCTGGCCCCACAAGTGTCCCAACAAGCTTCAAGCAAATCAAACTGTGCCATCCAGGGACACGTAGACGCCCGTTTGCCTCTCGCCGGAGATCACGATATGGTTCAAAAATACTACTTATACGGGTGACCCATATGAAGACCACAATTGAGCTTCCGGACGAGTTGCTCGATCAGCTTCGGCGCGTGGCTCGGCAGGAGGGCTCCACTCTCCGGCGGCTGGTCGAGGAAGGTCTGCAGCGCTGTCTCAAGGCCCGCCGGACGGCGGCGCACCGGGAACTGGACTTTCCAAGCTATGGCGGCAGCGGGCTCACCGCGGAGTTCCAGGGCGCTCCGTGGAGCCGGCTCCGGGATGAGATTTATCGTGAGCGGGGCGCATGATCGCCATCGACACCAACTTGTTGGTTTATGCCCATCGTCCGGAAATGCCCTTCCATGAACGCGCCCGGCAGGTGGTGGCCGACGCGGTGGGCGGCCCGGAACCCGTGGCGGTTCCCTGGCCTTGCGTTCACGAGTTTCTGGCGGTGGTCTCGAACCCGCGGATCTTCACGGACCCCACCCCGATGAACTTGGCCTTGGATGCCGTGGGACGGCTCCTCAACAGTCTCAGCGGCGGATTCCTAGCCGAAGGCGAAGGCTGCTTGGATGCCTTTGAGCGAATCGCCCGGCCCGCGCACCTGCAAGGCGCGGTCGTGCACGACGCCCGGATCGCCGCGCTCTGCCTGTATCACGGCGTGAGAGTGCTCTGGTCCGCTGACCGCGACTTCTCGCGCTTCCCAAAACTCGCAGTTGCCAATCCGCTTCCGGTGAGTTGATGGGGCTGGATCAGAGGCACCTTAGACGGCGCGCAGATAGCCGACGCAGGCATGTCGATAGTATCTTCACAGCCAGAACGAAGTGTTGGAGGCAGAGGAGGCGTAGCGGAAATGCTGTCTCGGTTTACGGAAGTCAGTTTGAGGAGGCCATTTGAGTAGCCGGCCTGTCCGTTACAACATCGTCGCGCTGGCAGCAGCGGCTGTTTTCATCTGTTACATAGACCGAGTGATCATATCGATCGCCATCATCCCCATGTCCGGGGATTACGGCTGGAACTCGGAACAGCAGGGTCTGGTGCTCTCGTCTTTTTTCCTCGGTTACCTGTTGACCCAGATCGCCGGTGGCTGGCTTGCCGAACGATACGGCGGCAAAATCGTTCTCGCGGCTGGCGTCATCTTCTGGTCACTCTCGACGATGCTGACACCGGTCGCCGCAGCCGGGGGGCTGACCGCGCTATTGATCACCAGGGTGCTGATGGGCGTGGGTGAAGGTGTCACCTTTCCCTCCATTTATGCGTTGTTCGGGCGATGGATTCCAGAGTCCGCGCGCTCCCGCGCCATCGGCATACTGTTTTCGATGATCCCGCTCGGCAGTGTGTTCGCCCTGCTGACAACCCCTTGGATCGTGACTCACTATGGCTGGGAGATGGGCTTCTACCTCTTTGGCGCCGCGGGCTTCGTCTGGTGGTTGTTCTGGCAACGCAACGCAACCGGCCGCCCAGAAACGCACCCCAGGATTTCTCGGGCAGAGGTTGAGTTTATCCAGGAGGGCATAGGTGGTGATGAAACCACGCCGCCAGCCATAAAGGCTCTGCTGACTACGCCTGCAGTCTGGGCAATCATCGTTGCTCACTTCTGCGCAAACTGGGGCGGTTACGTACTGCTGGCGTGGATGCCAACCTACCTCAACAAGGGGCTTGGCGTTGACTTCGCCGCGGTTGGCATCTACACCATGATTCCCGCGGTTTTTGCTTTTCTGGCGCTCAATGCGGGCGGCTGGCTGGCTGACAACTTCCTACGCCGAGGTTTCAACAAGACCCGCGTGCGCAAAACGATGCAGGCCGTTGGGTTCGGTGGCTTCGCCATTGTCCTGTCTGTTGTTGGCTATGTCGAAAGTGTTCCCCTAGCCATCGCAATGATGTCAATCGGCAACCTATTCAGTGGTGCGCTGGCCGGCGGGTTTGGAGTCAATCATCTGGACATCGCACCTCGGGGCGCAGGGGTCATCATGGGATTGTCGAACACAGCCGGGACAATACCCGGCGTCATTGGTGTCTATGTCAGTGGCTTGATCCTGCAGGAGACCGGATCCTGGGCGCTGGTTTTTCAAACCGGGGCGGGCATCATGGTATTCGGTCTGCTGTTCTACTTGGTGTTCGCCAAATCAGACAAGCTGTTTGACTAGGATCTAGCGCCCCTCCACATGGGCGGGTTTCTCAATCCCGCTTCCCATACCTCGCTGCAACGAACTCCAGCATCGCCTCGCAAAGCGGCTCCGCCTCCGCCTCCCATGGGCTGCCCCGGTCCGTGAACAGGAGCGAACCTTCGCCAAATGACAAGAGGGCAAGTGCCTCCAAGTGGGGCGATTGACTGCCGGCTTGGGTCAGATGGCGCTCGAACCACGCGACACTCCTCTTGAAGATGTCATCGAGCGCTTCCCGCATGGCCGGTTCAACCCGCGCCATCGCCCAGAGTTGGGGCCACAAGAGATCTGAACGCAGGGTGGACCCACCGGAATCCTGCAGATACCACCGCAGAGCATCGACGATGGTGGGCGATTCCGTCTCCTGCTCCCACAGTTTCTCGGACTTCCTGTACTCGGAGGAAACATGTTCACCCAACGCCCGCAGGAGTGCCTCCCAAGTAGGAAAGTGGTATTGCAAGGCACCCAGCTTCATGCCGCTGGCCCTGGCCAGCGCCCGCATCGTCAATTTGCCGTAACCCTGCGTTGCGATGATCTCCAGGGCAGACCGCAAAATCTGGACCTTGCGCTCACTCATGGCGACAAGAATTCCTTGACCTGTCCGGTGGAACGCTAGAACATGTCGCCTGACAGGTCAAGCCTGTGTGCCGCAAAGTGGAGAGCAAGATGCCCATTCCCCAGTTTTCAGCCGACACGCCAGCGGACGACATTGCCGAGGCATTGGGTGAAGCCGGATGCGCTGTGGTGACCGGCGTGATGGATGCCGAACTGCGGCAGTCCATCACGAGCGAGCTGGCGCCGCACATGGCCAAGGCGCGGGTCATCGAAAAGGATGATCCAACGCAGTTTTACCCTGGCCGCACAAGGCGCATATCCGCCCTGGTGGCACGCTCGCCCAGCGTGACCGATCAATTGGTGGCGCACCCATTGAGCCGGCAGGTGTGCGACACCCACCTACTGCCCAATTGCGAGCACGGCTACCAACTGCACGTCTCCGCCGCCCTCGAAGTGGGCCCCGGTGCGCGCGAGCAGATGCTGCACCGGGAGGAGAATTCGTTCACCTTCTTTCCCCTGCCCCGTCCCAACATCATCGTGGCCAGCATGTGGGCCATCAGCGACTTCCGCGCCGACAACGGCGCCACCCTGCTGGTGCCGGGCAGCCACAAATGGCCCGCCGACCGAGAGGCGGCGAAGAGCGAAGTCGTGAACGCGGAGATGCCCGCTGGCGCGGTGCTGTTCTGGATGGGCGGCACGCTGCACGGTGCCGGGGCCAACACCTCACAGGATTGGCGCTACGGCGTGATCCTGACCTACTCCCTAGGCTGGGTGCGGCAGGAGGAAAACCAATACCTCAACGTGCCTCGGGAGCGCTTGGGCGAGTTGTCCCCGGAACTGCGGCGCCTTGTTGGTTTCGACATGTATGCCGCCCTTGGATTCCACGACCGGACCGTTGCATAGAGTACCCGCCCGACGTTGCTATTTGTAGCGTATTCACTACAATCCGAATCATGAAAACCGTGGTGTTCCAAGGGAAGGCTAAGGACGAAATCAGGTCCTTCCCGGTCAACGCCAGACGATCGGCAGGCGAACAACTCATGCGACTGCAAACGGGAATGGACCCGGAAGACTCCAAGCCAATGCGAAGCATCGGGTCCGGCATCAGGGAAATCCGCATTAGAGCGGGCGATCAATATCGGGTGATCTACACAGCAGTCTTTAGCGAAGCCATCTATGTGCTGAGCGGCTTTCAAAAGAAATCTCAGAGTACGCCAAAATCCGAAATTGAGAAGGCCAAACAGAGACTTGCAGCGCTGCGTGACTACAGGAGAAATCTATGACTGAGTGGGTAAAGAGCAGTGGAAACGTTTTCGAAGATCTCGGGTTTGATCCTGCTGAGGCCGAAGTCCTGAAAGTAAAGGCACAACTCAAAATGGAGTTGGAAAAAGAGCTGAAACGCCGAAAGCTGACCCAAACCGCAGCAGCAGAACTTGCGGGCGTCGATCGGCCAATGCTAAATAGGGTCATGACAGGCAAACTCACGGGTGTGACCATAGACAAAATGGTGCGCATGCACAGTCGATTGGGCAAATCTGTCGAGGTGAAGGTAAAGCGGCAACAAAGGCGCAGTGTCAAAGGGTTGAGTGCCGCGAGTTCGTGAACGCGGAGATGCCGGCCAGCACGGTGCTGTTCTGGACAGGCGGCACACTGCACGGCGCACGGGCCAACACCTCACAGGCTTGGCGCGTTGCCTCAACGTTGCTGTTGACCTGAACACCTGGGACCGAGAGCATCTTGCCCTCGCAATACCCCGCAAGTTCAGCAACACACCCAGTGCTCAACAAGAAGGATGGATGCATGCGTTGGACCAGTTGGGCGGCAATCGCGGTGGTTGGGGCTATCGGATGGGTGGCATGGAGTTCCCTTTCAAATGCTATTGAGCCGCGGCCCGACGTACCGGAAGCCAAGGCAGTGCTTTCAGTCGGAGTCGACCCGAATGGGGACCTGAATCCCGATTCGCAGATTGCCGTCATCGGCGCCGCCGGGGGCCGGCAAAGCGAGGCATCCGCTGCAACGCCTGCGGCTGCAATCAACGGCGATGCTGAGCAGGCGGCAGGCCGAAAAGCCTATCCTCGTGCCCATAGTACTCACCCAGCCGCATCACCACGTAGGACAGATCCGATATGATCAGCTGCGTCCGCGGATGCGGCGACTTCTGGCCGCTGCCCCAGCGCGAAACGGTCGCCTTCGACACGCCGGTGAAGTTGGCGATGTCAGTGCCTTTCAACCCCCCGGATTCCTGCAGCCGTCTCAGAAACTGAACGATTGGCTGTGCCCTTGCCGCCTCGCTCATGCTCTCCTCCCCTGTCTGGTCCACTGGTTCACCGTTGTCGACACCACACTCTCTGCATGTTTGTTTCACATACTATGAAAGATGAAACAGATAAGCCAACAAACCGCTGGCCGGAACCCACCCCCTTTGGCAAGGACTCCATGGATTTTCTGGATCAGAACGCAAGGAGGAGTCCTCTGAGTTTAGCGCCATGGGCGGCGCAAGAGTGATTACTCAGGCATCGCTGAGGAGTGATGCTCCACAATCATCCAGCGTTGGCCATTCCAACGATACACGAAAGTGAACCGTGCCTGCACCGTTGAACCGTCTGCGAAGGAAAAGGTATAGACGCCAGAATTTATGGCGATCTGGTCAAAGACCCGGACATTCCCTTCATCGATTTTTCCTTTGGGGCCCTTGACGAGGAATTGAACAAAGTAATCCTCGATTTCTTCGTGATCGTGCCTCACTCTATTGGACAGGGTCGGAAGCAGAATGGCGGTATCTTCATAGAGGGCGGCAACGTTCTTCGGATTTCCAGTTTGTAGCGCGCTATTCCACTCATCGAATAACAACGTTATGTCTTCGTTCGCGTCGTCGGCCATGCTGTCAAGTCGCTCCATGTGGATGTGACGTACTGAAATTCTCTGCCAGCCTTTCGGCCGACATCAAAAATCATACTGGAACTCCCCTCTTCGCCACAATCGGCAAGCGGCTGGCTACATCTGCCGCAAATGGTTCTCCGGTGGTCTGTTGGGGAGATAGCCGAGCCCGATTCCTTGCTGCTTGTAGCCGATCTTCT
>CAZRBP010000114.1:0-2355 GCA_964598305.1 uncultured Pseudomonadales bacterium
AGGTCTTTGATCGCTTCACACGCGCGATTGAACATCGACGCAAACAGTCGCTCGCCCCGGGCATCCATGTTGACGGACTCCGTGACGCTCACCACAACGTGGACGGGATAAAACAGGTTGATTCGATAGTCGTCGATGCACTCCTGCAGGCTGAAGTCGCTCACGCCTTGTGCCAGCAAGGATTCGTGATAGCGCGTCAACAGTTCCAATTCGTGCGCCTTGCGAAGCGCCGGGACTAAACTGGTGCCGAGAAAGTGGCCCAAGTCTCTGCCGCCGCCGCAAAACAGGCCCGTCCAGTCAATTGTGACCATCGCCAGGCCGCCATCGCGTTGACCGAAAAGCATGTTGTCGGCCCGGAAGTCCCAGTGTGCGGCCACCTGGTTTTTGCACCCAAGAGAATAGCGCCAGTACCCCGGCGCGCTCTCAGTCAGGCGATCGAGGATCTCGACGTTCGCGCCCGACAGCGCAGCGCCAAAACGCGCCACAAAAGCGGGTTTGAGCTGCATCATGCGTTCCGCAAACGCGTTCGCCATCGTCCCGTCGATCTTCGACCAGTCGCAATTCTCCATGCCTCTGCCCTGCCAGGTCGGCGCGTGGAGGCCGGCCAGCTCCCCCATGGCGAGCTTGGCTTGCGCCAGGTTCAGGCCCTGCAGTTGATCAACTTGCACAAACGGGGCTGCATCCTCGAGCAGCAATACGAAGGCCGAGTTGTCCTGGGAAACTTCGGCCGCATAACAGCGCGGCGTTGAGATATTGACCCAATCTGCCAGATCCCGATAGAACCCCACCTCATAACGATACATTCCACCTTGCGCTGCACTCTCGCGAGCGCTTGGATGCTCGGTCGCCATCTTAAGAAACAGCGAGTTTGGCAGTGAATCGTCATCCACTTCATATCGTGGAGTCAGACGGCTGCTGCTGCCGTAGTAGCCCGCCACGATGGGCTCAATTTCGACCTCCGTAACCGTCGCCTTAACTCCCCCAGCAGCCAGGGTGTCTGACAACCAAGCAGGCGTTATCTGCTCGCGGCTTTCGATTATCTCGATCACGCTGGTTTTTCCTTTGGTTTTACTTGCACTCTATTCAAGCACTTTGGTCAGTTCCAGATTTCAACTGGATCGGCATTCTGTTTTACTTGGATTTACTTGCATTCGGAAGATAAGACACCCTGATGGCTGACTACGAAACAATCGCGGTTGAAAAACGGGGCCAGGTTGACTGGCTGACGCTGAATCGACCGGAATCCCTGAACGCGATCAACACCCCCATGGTGACGGAGCTGCGCGACTACTTCGGCAACCTGGCAGAAGACGCCGAAACCCGAATTGTCGTCATGCGAGGGGCCGGCAGGGCGTTTTGCGCAGGGCTGGACATCAAGGATGCCCGGGCTGGAACTTATGAGCGGCCGCATGGATATGGTTTTGGTTTTCAGGGTTACCTGGCTGAGGTTTACATTCGAATGCGTCGTTGTCCGCAGCCCATTATCTCCCTGATCCACGGGGCGGCCTGTGGCGGCGGTTTTTCCTTTGCGCTTGCGTCAGACATACGAGTTGCCGGGGAGTCGGCCAAAATGAACGCTGCCTTTATCAAAATCGGCTTGTCGGCCTGTGATATGGGAAGCAGTTACTTTTTGCCGAGACTGGTCGGGACATCAGTTGCTTCGGAGCTCATGTTGACTGGCCGGTTTATCCACGCGGACCGGGCGCTTGCGACCAGTCTGGTTTCCGAAGTGGTGCCGGATGACCAACTCGAAGCCGCAGCGCAACCTTATATCGAAGAGATGCTGGCGACTTCGCCGATGGGCCTCAGGTTGACAAAGGAAGGGCTGACCATGGCGATTGATGCTGCCGGCCTGCAGGCGGCCATGGCCATTGAAAATCGCAATCAGTTGATATGTGCAAGAACAGAAGACGCACGCGAGGGCATGTCCGCGTTTATCGAGAAACGCGCACCCGTCTATAAGAACCGCTAAAGGACCGGTAGTTGCCCCCGAACAGACGTTCATAGCCCAAGGGCGACAGCAGCACGCTCAATCTGTCGTTCCGTGTCGCCCCAAGCGACGCAGAACGCCCTGGCCCGACGCGTGTAGAGTTGCACGTCGTGCTCCTTCGAGTAGCCAATGGCACCGTGCAGCCGGTGCCCGTCGACGGTGATTTTCTCGATGGCTTCATTGGCAAGCACCTTCGATGACGCGATCTCAAGCTCTGCGGACCTCTCCTGGTCCAGAAGCCAGGCGGCTTCCAGGGCCAGCAGCCGACAAGCGTCGGTCTGTATGCGCATGTCCGTCAAAGGATGAGAGACGGCTTGAAAGGCGCCTATCGGCTGACCGAACTGTTCCCTGACCTTGGCGTGCTC
>CAZRBP010000114.1:2455-5749 GCA_964598305.1 uncultured Pseudomonadales bacterium
CGTTGCGCGATGATGTTGCGCTGAATTTCGTTGGTGCCCGCAGCGATCAATGTGGGAAGCGTGTACACCCACTGATTGGATGCCAGGCCACCAAGCGGCGCGGACGCGTCATGTTCGTTCAACTGGGCCCTCGGCCCCAGGATGTTGAAGGCGACATCAGCGGCCTGCATGGCCGCCTCCGTGGCAAAGACCTTGGAGATTGCCGGGCCGACCGAGTCCATGTTGCCCATCTCGTGGTCCGCTGCCACCCGGTAAAACAGCATCCTGGCCGCCCGCCATTGAGCGTACATCTTGACCAACCCGGCGCGCACCGAGGGCTTTTCCGAGAGCAGGCGCCCGTCTTCATCCTTGGTGGTCTTGACGTACTCAAGCAACTTATCGAACGGTTCGAGGATGTAGGAGTGAAACGCAATGCCCAGACGTTCATTGGCCAGCGCGTTGACGATCACCGACCAGCCTTCGTGAACCGGCCCGAGCAGGCCGTCATAGGGCACCTCCACATCCTCAAAGAAGACCTCATTGATCTCCGAGGGGCCGCCCAGGGAGTCAATGGGCCGCACCGTGATCCCGGGGGTCTTCATGTCCACTGCAAATACCGAGAGCCCTTTGTAACGCTTCGATTCCGGGTCTGAACGGGCGATCAGCAGGCACCACTCGGCATGGGTGGCGTAGCTGGTCCAGATCTTCTGGCCATTGACGACGAAGCACTTGCCGTTATCGATGGCCTTCGTTTGCAGCGCCGACAGGTCGGAGCCGGCGCCGGGCTCTGAAAATCCCTGGCACCAGAGGGCATCGCCCGAGGCCATGGGTTTCAGGAAACGCGCCTGCTGCTCCGGCGTGCCCACCTGCATGATCAACGGTCCGATGTAGTTGACGCACATGTAGTGCGAGCCGCGCGGCTCACCGATGTAACGCATCTCTTCGTTCAGGACCATGCGCATCCAGATGTCCGCATCCTGACCGCCAAACTCCTTCGGCCAGGCCATGGTCAACCAGCCCCGGTCCGCCAGTTTCCGGCACAGCTCAACCATAAACCCGGGCACCCGCTCATCGGCATTGAAAAGGTGCGTCCACCAGTCAGGCAATTCCTCATCCAGAAACTGGCGCAGCTCGGTGCGAAACTGTTCTGCGGATTCGGGTAAATCGAAATTCATGACAATCATCCTCTACTGGAGGGTTTTGATGAGGCCTGGTGCGAGAACCTCAGGCGGACACGGCCAGTTTGGCGATACCGACAGGCAAGGCGCTCATCCTAGGTTGACCGTGATGAGGATCATAGTCATCGGTCCAGCTCAGAAGGTGATTTACATTGGCGCCATCCACCCGGGGATCGGATGGCTCTCCCGGTACTTTTCCAAACCCATGGCACATGCTTGCCGTACCTGGCCGCAAACATTTGTCGATACCTGCAACGCCAACAATTGACCCGTGACGGGACCGGATTTTGACCAGATCCCCCTCCTCAATCCCCAACGCCTCAAGATCTTCCGGATGCAACGACAAGGGGTTGTACGGTTGCTTAAGCAGCCCTTTGGGACGGTACCCGGCACAGGTGGTGTTTTGGATGCGTACGGAAATGAGCGAAAACGGAAACTCATCCGTCAACCCTCGGCGCGCATCGATGGATTCACTGCGAACGACGCCCAACTGTTCAACGATATAGGGGTCCGCGAGTTGGAAGTATGCCTTGCAGTCCGCAGCACGCGGTTTGATCGTCGTGCGAGCTTGATCGAACAGTTTGCCGTCGGGGTACTGCTTAACCTCTGCAAGCGAAACCACGGATTTCTCTGCGAGCAATTCCAACAACTCATCGTTGGTCGGTTCATGCTCCATATCGAGCATCGGGCCCCGATTTGGGTCGATAGCGAGCATGCTGGGTGCCCTTAAGGTGAGGCCGAGCTTTTGGGCAACCCGGTAATAAACTTGCCAAGCATCCATCAGCTCGGCGCCAGCGGGTGGTTCCAAAATCGCCGGTGTGTAGGCAGCAAAGGGCTCACTCCATCCATAGCCAGAGTGAGCCATGCCTGACATCTCCATGAACTGGGAAGAAGTGGGTATCTCGAACTGCTTTTTGGTGGCAATGACATGGGTTGCGATACGCGCTATCGCTGACAGCTCCACGTCGTGCACCACCAACAGATCCAGGGACTCAAAGGCACGTTTCACCAGCTCTGTCTCAGGCCAGTTGGTGATGCCGTTGCCGAGCGTAAAGTAGGCCTTCACCTGATCCTTGCCCGGCTTGAGCATTTCTTCGGGCAACGCGGCGAGGGGCATGCCGGCTGCGGACAGCTCCAATCCGCGAATGCCGGTCTTACGGCCACCAAGCCGGTAGGCGGGCCGCGGGGAACGTGGTTGTGCCTTACAGGAACCCCGCGAATTGAGCACAGCAGCATGAGTGCCTTCCTCGCCCGCTCTTGGGTAAAAGCCCCGCAGGGTTTTAAGGCAAAAAATCAGGTAGTTGGTTAGGGTGCCACGAGTTGACATGTGCGTACCGACACCGGACACACAATCCCCCGTTCGTGCATCACCGAGCAACTGTGCCGCCTTTTTCAATTCACGCTCACTGATCCCGGCACGCTTGGCCACGTAGTCCGGGGTGTAAGCCTGCACCGCTTCAGCAAGCTGTTCGAAGCCGGTGGCGTTTTCCGCCACAAACGACTCATCCACAGCCCCGTTTTTTATGATCAGGTGCAGCAACCCAGCAAATACGGTTGGATCTTCGCCGGGAACGATCTGTAGGTGCACGGCGGCCTTGCGCGCCGTTTCACTCTTCCGGGGGTCGATCACAATGAGCTGGCAACCCTTTCTGATCATTCGCTTCAACGTTTGCCCCGGATTCGGTGCCAAGTATTGCTTGGATATGATGGGGTTGCCGCCGGCGATCAAGAACACATTACAATTTTCCGGGTGCATGTGGTTGCCCGCCCAGGTGCCGTGCATTGCACCAGCCATTGACAAACCCGGTTGATCGATCGTGACGTTGGTGTAAAAGCGGTCTGAACCGATTGAGGCCAGAAAACCGCGCATCAGGTTAACCGCTACCCAGTTTTCCAGCCCGGCGTTGCCAAAGCTCGCCGCTACGGACCCGGGTCCGTGTGTATCCAATACGGCTTTCAGTTTTTCAGTGATGTCGTCCACCAGTTCTTCGCTGGATATCCGCTGGTAGCTGCCATCCGGCTGTCGCTTCAAGTGGTGCTTGAGTCGGTCTGGGTCGTTGTGGGCTGCCGTTAATGCCCTCCCCTTCGGGCAGATGAACCCCTCAAAAAGTGGCGCGTTTCGATTGCCTTCGACCTT
>CAZRBP010000114.1:5849-10984 GCA_964598305.1 uncultured Pseudomonadales bacterium
GCGAATCGGATAATGGCCTCGGGATCGATTTCACACCCTTCACCAGCCACCAGGAAAACCTTGATCTCGTCCTCGACGTTGTCCGCAGGCACAGCAATTGCCGCGCATTCAGCGACATGCTCGTGGGCAGCAATCTGCATTTCCACTTCGAAGGAAGAGACGTTTTCGCCACTTCTGCGGATGGCATCCTTGCGCCGGTCAATGAAGTAGAAGTTGCCGTTTTCATCCTGCCGGAACACATCGCCGGTGTGAAACCACCCGCCCCGCCAGGCTTCAGCTGTCGCGTCAGGGCGATTCAGGTAGCCGGCATTCATGGTGTGCGGCGCCCCGGTGCGAAGCAGCAGTTCACCTTCCTTTCCGACAGGAACATCCTGGTCGTTTTCGTCCACAAGCCGCGCTTCGTAATGCGGCCACCCCTCCCTCAGCTTGCCGCAGCTGGCCGGCACTTCAACCTTCCAGTTCAGGCTGCCGATCGGGTTGCTCGTTTCCGTCATGTTGTAGCCGGTGCCGGTCACCACGCCAAAGCGCTGGTTGAACGTTTCGATGTCTGGCAGCACCGGTGCCATCAGAACATACTTCAAGGGATGCAAACTGTCGTCAGATGCTGTGGGTTGACTGGCGATGAAGTGCGCCATGGCGCCGATCAGCAAGGTGATGGAACAGGCGTAACGATCAATGTCAGCCCAGAACGCCTCAGTCTTGAAGCTGGGTCGCATCACGAATCGACCGCCAACGGATACCATCAACAACGGCAGGGTTCTGCCGGGAATGTGATTGGCTGCACCGGTGTAGTAATAGGCTTCAGCATCGCCCAACAAGGAGACGTCTATCGATGCAGCCGTTGCATTCAACTGACCCCAGGTAATGAGAACCCCTTTCGACGGTCCCGTGGTTCCGGACGTGTAGACGACACAGGCGATGTCTTTCAGTTGCGGCAGAACAAAATCTGATGTGGCAACAGACTGGGCGATCAGATCGTTGCGGGTGATGACGTCAAACGCCGATTCAGGCGGCGCCTGCGAAGATTGCATGATGACGATGCGTTCGAGGTGCTCAAGCCGCTCACTGACAGCTTCGATCTGCCGATGGAACTCAGCGGCCACGACGATCACTCTGGATCGACTGTCGTTCAAGGCATGAACCAGCGACTCACCACGAAGCAGCGGGCTTAAGGGCACTTCCACCGCTCGAATCAGGGCTGCGCCGAGCCACACATGTTGGCTGTCTAGGCAGTTTTCCATCATGGTGGCGACCATGTCGCCCTCACCGACACCTGATTGCCTTAAGGCGCTCGCCCACTTGCGGGCCAGGTCCCGTGACTGCGCGTAGGTCAGCTCATCGCCACCCACCTCCTGCATCCATGTTTTATCCGGTGTTTCCCCTGCGCGTTGAAACAGGGCATGCAGGTAGGTGGTTTCAGTGTCGATCATCGGTGAGGCTCTCCTCACCAAGTGTCGATGTGGGGGCGCTTCTTGCCGGTGCGAGCCGGAACGCTGATCGTCTCAAGCCCCATGGCGAGCCACTGACGAGTTTCGGCAGGATCAATGACGTCGTCGACCTCGGCCATTGACGCACTTCTAAGCACGCTACCGCGCTCGTATATGGCCGCCACCTGCTCCCGAAAGAACTCTTCGCGTTCGTCCTCGTCTTCGATGGCCGCCAGTTCTTTGGCGAACGCCAGTTCAACGTCACCCTCAACACCCATGACGCCGAACTCAGCCGTCGGCCAGGCGACGGAAAAAAACGACTCCTTGAAGCAGCCTCCGCCCATAGCCAGTGCGCCAAGGCCATAGCACTTTCTCGTTATGACGCTGAACACAGGTACGCTGATATTCGCTCCCGTGACGAACATTCGACCGAAGTGCCGCAGCTGGGCGGTTTCTTCTGCCTCCACACCAACCATGAAGCCCGGTGTATCGCAAAGGAACAACAAAGGAATATCGTAAGCGTCACACAACTGAGTAAATCGAGCAGCCTTGTTGGCGCCTTCGCTGTCCACGGCTCCAGAGAGATGCATGGGATTATTGGCGACAATGCCGATCGGCTTACCTTCGATGCGCGCGAGCGCTGTAATCATGCCAACGCCGTAGTGTGTGCGTAACTCCAGAATGGAGTCTGAGTCAGCCAACAAGGTAACCAGCCGACGTATGTCGTAAACGCGCAATCGATTCTCGGGTATCGTGTGGCGCAATTCTCGCTGGTCGGCGCATTGCCAATCTTCGATGTCCCCTTGGAAGTAACTCAGATAGCGCTTTGTTACCGCAATGGCGTCGGCTTCGTCTTCCACCAAGATGTCCACGGCGCCGTTTTTGGTGAGCACGTCCATTGGCCCAATGTCTTGGGGGTTCACCTTGCCCAAGCCGCCGCTTTCGATCATTGGGGGTCCACCCATGCCAATGTTTGAACCCTTGGTGCTGATGATCACATCACAGCAAGCTAGGAGCGCCGCATTGCCCGCAAAACAGTAACCATTGTTGACGCCGATGAGAGGTGCGGTGCCGGACAGGCGCGCCAGATTTGCAAAGGTATGTGAGTCAGGCCAGCAAATGTTGAGATCCGTATCGCCGGACCGGCCGCCACCACCCTCTGCAAGCAACACCAGGGGAATGGCGTGCTTTTCTGCCAACAGAAAGAGTCGATCTTTTTTCTCGTGCGCACGTATGCCTTGGGTGCCTGCCAGCACCATCCAGTCGTAGGACATGGCAATCACCCGCGAATCGCTGGCGGCGAACAAACGTGAATTGACCCGACCAATACCAGCAACCAGACCATCGCCGGTCGTATTCTCCATTAGATCTTCCAGCGAACGGCGCTCGCTTTGGGCAGCCAGTGCGAGCGGACCGTACTCAACAAAGGTGCCATCATCAATCAGGTCAGCCAGATTTTCCCGTGCTGTGCGATAGCCTCGCGCATGACGCTTGGCAACCTTGTCGAGTCGGTTTTCATCAAGGCCAAAGCTGCGCCTGCGATACACCTCTGCGAGGTCAGGCCTGATGAAGCCGGGATCGAGTTCCGCCTGTGATGATTGACTGTCACGTGCAACCACATGTTCCATGATGACGGCCAAAACAGCGCCTTCGAAAACCGTTTCTCCCGATGTTGTCCTGACTTCATGCAGGGTGCCACTGACCGGTGACTCAATGACATGCTCCATCTTCATGGCATCCATAATCACCACGGCCTGACCCTGTGCCACCTTGCTACCGACCTCCACTTCGATGGCCGTGATGCTGCCCTGCATGGGGGCAAGAACAGGAACAAAGCCTGCTGGCAACTGTTCGGTATTCAATCTTGTCTCTCGTTTGGACTCTGGCACCACCGGAGTGTCCGCACTGGGTAGTTTACAGACCCCGTTCACAACCCATGAGGTTGGCAGGGAGCTAGGTCACATCCCCACAGCGACAGCTGCACGCTCCAAGGATTGCTGGGTTTCACCAAGCGTTTGACAAAACCACTGCAGACGGCGGGTAAAAAGCTGAAGATCGTACTCATTGGAATAACCGATCGCGCCATGGACACGAAATGCATCGTTTGCGAGTCGCTCAAAAAACTCGTTGGCCAGCGCCTTGGTGGAGGCAACCTCTTCCGATGCATCCTGGCCAGTGTCAATCAGCCAGGCCGCTTCGTGTACTAGGAGGCGCACGGTGTCCGTGTTGATGCGCATATCCGCACAGGGGTGCGCAACCGCCTGAAACGCACCGATCGGCCGACCGAAGGCTTCGCGCACGGTGACGTATTCCGCTGACATCTTGATCAGCGCTTCACTTAAGCCCACCGCCTCAGCCGTTGCCAGCAGGGATCCCGTTTGCAAACCTGCGTCCAATGCGGCTCGGGCACCCTCACCCCGGTGGATTTCCGCAGCAACAACGTCACTAAAATCAACCGCAAACAAGGGCACGCCAACCTTCGCGTGGTGACTCCTGATCGAGACGCCCTCTGAGTTTGGGTCCACGGCAACGATGGCGGTGTCCCCGTCCGGGGTGACTGCGGTGACCAGCAGCGCATCGGCCACCGAGGCAAAGGGCACCAGAATCTTCTTGCCCCCCAACTGGCCCGCAGCATTCATGGGCAGCCGCACTGCATCCCACTCGTTGCGGCCCTGCTCATCGATCAGTGCGGGGCAGATGACTTTCCCTGCCGCAATTTCAGACAGAAGCCGGTCACGGCGTTCACTCTGGGGTGAATGCTCAAGCATGGCTGCAGCCAAACCCGAGCTGACAACCAACGGCAAGGTTGCGCCGCCGCGGCCGATCTCCTCGACCAGCACGCACATGTCCAATAGGCTGCAACCGCCACCGCCGAATTCCTCCGGCAGTGACATCCCTGGCAAGCCCAGCTGGATGCCTTCGTCCCAGATTGATCGTGGAAAGCCATCAGCGGATTCTTCCGCTTCTCGAATCTGCTGGGTGGAAAGCCGGTCGTCCAGCATCCGCCGTGCGCTCTCCTGCAACTGCGCCTGGACAAAGCTCAAGCCGAAGTCCATCGCTGCTAACCCCTGGGAAGCCCCAGCCCGCGCTGGGCGATGATGTTGCGCTGGATCTCGCTTGATCCGACCGCAACCTGCACCGGCAGTGCGTGGGTCCACCATGTGTAGGCGCCATCGCCCAGCGTCACCATGGGATCATCCTCCAGCAAAAACCCTCTCGAGCCGGTAACGTCCATGGCGAGATGCGCTATCTCCATCGACATGTCGCCCGCCAGCGTTTTGTAGATGGCAGATTCAACGAGCACGGAGTCATCCACCGTCTGGTTGGCCACCACTTTGTACATCAACAAACGCAAAGCCCGGTTCAACGCACGCAGACGCACCAGCTTGGCTCGCGCGTCCGGGCGCTCGGAAACGGGGCGGCCCGTGCCGTCTTGGGTTTCCTTGGCGAAGCGGAGGAGTTGATCCAACTGCGACTGATACAACCCTGCGTAACCGACGCCGGCCCGCTCTCCCTCCAAGGCGGACATGGCCACTTTCCATCCTTGGTCCCGTGGTCCCAATAGCGCGTCGTAGGGCACTTCCGCGTCGTCAAAAAACACCTCGTGGAACTCTATCGGACCGCCCAGGGATTCGATGGGACGGACGGTGATGCCCGGCGTTTTCATATCCACGAGAAACATGGAAATGCCCTTGTGCCTTGGCGCGT
>CAZRBP010000115.1:0-6013 GCA_964598305.1 uncultured Pseudomonadales bacterium
ACATGACCACCGCCATCACGCTGGGCGTGGAGGAGGAGTTCTTCCTCATCGACCCGGAAAGCCGGAACCTGTTGGCCGATCCGGACCCGCGCATCTTCAAGGCCTGCGAGGCGAACGCCGCCCCGCACAAGGTGGTGCACGAATTCCTACGCTCGCAGATTGAAACCAATACCAAAGTCTGCAGCTCGGTGGCGGAAGTCCGCCAATCGCTTAAGGAGAGCCGCCGATTGGTCATCGAAGCCGCCGAACGCTACGGCGCCCAATTGATGGCGGCATCGGTTCACCCGTTTGCCGCCTGGCAGGAACAGATGCCAACCCCAAAGGACCGCTACGAGCGATTCGCCACCACCTACCAGGAATCCGTCCAGCGCCTGGTCGCCGGGGGCATGCACGTGCACGCCGGCTTCGGCGATGAGGACTCGCGCATTCGTATAATGACGGCGCTGCGCCGCCATCTGCCCGTACTGAACGCCCTATCCGGTTCCTCCCCCTTTAATGCCGGCCGGGAAACGGGGTTCAAGTCCAGCCGCCTCAACCTGTTCGGCGCCCTGCCCCGCTCCGGTCTGCCCGAGGCGATGCGCACCCGGGCCGAGTACGACAACTTGGTGTGGCATTACCAACGCATGGAGTTGATCGCCGACGGCAGCGAACTCTGGTGGAACATCCGTCCCTCCCAGGCCTACCCCACGGTGGAACTGCGCATCTGCGATGTCTGCCCGCGCATCGACGATGCCGTCTGCATCGCCGCCCTCTACGCCTGCCTCATCCGCAGGCTGGAGCGGCAAGAGCGGGAAGGCCACCTGCCGCCGGATCCACCCACGGAGATAATCGCCGAAAACCGCTGGCTCGCCCAACGCTACGGCGTACTCGGCTTCCTCGGCGATACCCGTCAGGGCGGCCGCATCGACATTGCCGACGAAGTGGCCATCTTGGTGGACGAACTCACCGCCGACGCCAAGGCCCTGGAGTGCGAACCCGAACTCCGCCACGCCCTCAACATCATCCGCGAGGGCGCCAGCGCCGACCGGCAACTCGACCACTACCGCCTGTGCATTGTCGAGGGCGCCACGGAACCCGAAGCCCTAAGCGCCGTAGTGGACCTCGTGGTGGCGGAAACCCGGGCGGACATTTGAGAGCGTCGCTGTCTTCTTTACTGCGCCGGGAGCCTACCCGCGCCACCGGCGCCATACCCATCCATAGACCCCTGCGTTAACCAGGATCAAGCCGCCTGCCAACACCCATTGCAAAGATCGCGTCAGGCCGGGCGGGTACACCACTGGCACTAAGTAACGCTCCACGAAGCCGCCCGAATAGCCTTCGAGACCGGCTTCGAGCCTCAAATCCACCTCCAAAGGCGTCAAGGGGCAGGTCAGCCCAAAAATCTCGACCGATGCCGCCCAAACAAAAGCTGCGCCGTGAACCCAGATCAGGCGCGGCCAGCGAAGGGCCAATAGGCCGCCAAGCAACGCGAACAGGATGAAGCCCAGATGGAGGACCACCACCAGATCGGCGAGCAATGCGTACAGCATGACCGGAGTGTAACCCTGAGCGAAGACCAGATGCCCTCGCTCCGGCGTTTGAAGGTCCGCGCTCTCAGGTGCTAGCGGCCTCGAAAATGCTGGCTATGGATGCATCGAGGGATTGGTTGAAAGCGGCGTCGGATTGCTGCGCCGCCAGCCCTTCGGTGAGCGCTCGGGAAAAGCTCGCGGTCATGCCGTTCTGGCGTGACAGGCGGGCGTTGGACTCTTCCCGGCTGTAACCTCCCGAAAGGGCGGCGACGCGCACCACGTTGGGGTGGGCGACGCAGTCGGCGTATAGGTTGTCCACTTCGGGCAGGGTCAGCTTCAGGACTACCTGACCACTGGCCAAGGCATCAAGCTCCGTCATCATGGACGCCTTCAGGATGGCCTCGGCGCCGGCCTTGTCCGGGCAGTGAATGTCCACCTCCGGCTCCACGATGGGCGTGAGGCCCGCTGCCAGAATCCGCTTGGCGGTCTCGAACTGCTGGCTGACCACGGCCTCGATGCCGACAGCGTTGGCCTGTTTAATGACCGAACGCATCTTGGTGCCGAAAATGCCCTTGGCCTTGCCCCGTTCGAGCAGGGCGTCGAGTTCGGGCATGGGCTTCATCACCTGGGCGCCATCGCGTTCCGCCGCCAAGCCCTTATCGACCTTGAGAAAGGGGACAATTCGCTTCTCCTGCCATAGGTAGGCCGCTGAGCCGAGGCCTTCGACCTCCCGGTCCATGGTCATCTCAAACAGAATGGCACCCAGAATGCGCGTCGAATTGAAGGCCGGGCTGGTCATGATGCGGGTGCGCATGGCATGGACCAAGTCGAACATTTCCGCCTCGTTCGACCAAGCGCTTTCCTCCACCCCATAGAGGCCCAAGGCCTTGGGAGTGCTGCCGCCGCTTTGGTCCAGAGCGGCAATGAAGCCCGGACGGGCACGAATGATGTCCAATTGTTCTGCGGTGTTGCTCACGATTTTCCTCTTAAGTCTTCGATTCGGCATCCAACCTGTCCCGCTCAGGGGAGGCTGTAGGCCATCAGGTGGTCGCCGGGCGGCGACGGCGACGTGAAATTGCCACCGGCGGCGATGACGACGAACTGCTTGCCCCCGGAGACGTAGGACATGGGCACGGCGTTGCCCGTGGTGGGCAGTTCGTCGCTCCAGAGCTCCTCGCCGGTTTCGGTGCTGAAGGCCCGAAACTGCCGGTCAGCCGTGGCGGCGATGAACGTCAGCCCGCTGCGGGTCACCATCGGTCCGCCCATCTGCACGGTGCCGTAGCCGCTCAGCAGGGAGAGCGGCCAAGGGGCCATGTGCTTGAGGCTGCCGAACGGCACCTGCCAGACGATGTCGCCGGTCGATAGGTCCACCGCCGCCAGCGTGCTCCAGGGCGGCTTGGTGCAGGGGGCGCCCCAAGGCGACACGAACGGCGTCATGACCGCGCAATAGGGCGATCCGTGCTGGGGAAAGCCCACGTCCTTGCCGCATTCATCTTGGGGGATCAAGCGCACGACCATGCCCACATGCTTGGTGTCGGTCACCATCAGCCCCCGCTCCGGATCCACCGCCGGGGAGCCCCAGTTCTGGCCACCGATGTTGGAGGGATACATCACCGTGCCCTGCTCCGTCAGTGGCGTGTAGATGGGACCGGTGGTGAGTTCCTCAAGCGCCTTGCGGCACTGCCCCCGGTCCCAGAACGTGAATCCCCAAGCGTCATCGGGGGAGACGCCGAGCTGATGCAGGGGCTCCGGCTTGATTGGGAACGGCTGGGTGGGGCTTAGGTACTCACCGGGCACGGCACCAGTCTGCGGCACCGGCCGCTCCTGCACCGGATGCAGCGGCTGGCCCGTCTCCCGGTGCAGCACGAAGGTCATGCCCATCTTGGTGACCTGCACCACCGTGGGGCTGGTCACGCCGTCGATGGTCACGTCAACCAAGGTGGGCTGGGCGGGAACATCGAAGTCCCAGACATCGTGATGCACCGTTCGGTAGTGCCAAACCACCTCGCCGGTGGACGCATCCAGAGCCACCACAGAGCTTGAGTAGTAATCCAAGTCGCCATCCCGGTCGCCGCCGAAATAGTCGGGCGAGGAATTGCCGGTGGGCGCAATCACCAGATTGCGCTCGGCATCCGCGGAAATGGTGGACCAGACGTTGGTGGTGCCGGCGGTGAAATTCCCCTCGGAGTCCACTGCCGGCTTGCCGGGCGGCACGGGGTTCCAGCCCCAAGCAAAGGCGCCTGAACGCAGGTCGTAGGCGCGCACCACGCCCGAGGGCACGTCGGGACGGAAGGAATCGAGCACGTAGGCGCCGGTGACAAGCTTGCCGTCGATGATGGCCGGAGCGCTGGTGATGCCGTATTCCCGGGCTCCGTGCTCGGTCAAGCCCTCAGTCAGATCGATCTCGCCGTTGTCGCCAAAACCAGCGCAACGCCTGCCGTTCGCCCCGTCCAAGGCAAAAATGCGGCCGTCCAAGGTGGGCAGGATGATGCGGTGGGCGCATGCATCGCCGGGCTGCGCCTCGGGGTCGATCCAACTGCTCACCGCTCGGCAATTGGTGAGGTGCTCCAAGCCCATGTTGACCTCGGGGTCGAAGCGCCAACGCTCCTCGCCGGTGCGTGGATCCAGCGCGAAGACCCGGTTGAACGGGGTGCAGTAGTAGAGCGTGTCCTCCACCACAATGGGGGTGTTGACGAACGCCGACGCCGATTGGCCCGCGGAATCGTAGCCCTCCACCGCCGAGATCGCACCCTCCCGGAAGTCGCCAGAGCGGTGGGTCCAGGCCAACTCAAGCCGCTTCACGTTTTGCGGCGTGATTTGCGCCGCCGACGTGTAGTGTCCACCGCCAACAGCGCCACCGTAGGCCGGCCAGCCGACGTTCTGGCCCACTGCCGCTATGGGGCAGGCCAGCAGCGCCGCTGCAGCGAGCCCGGTTCTCAACATGCTTGCCAGAGGCCGCAAGTGCCGCCGATCAACGCGGCGGCAGCCCACGCTTGGCGCGTTCCGCGTTCATGCGCTCCTGGTCAACGGGCAGGCGCTCGCCCAGTTCATCCTCCGAGATGGCGCCCGCCATGTGGGCTTGGGCTTTGCCGCCGTTGTACATGATCTTCTTCACCGGCGTCACCGCGAGAATGACGCGCAGGGGCGAGTCGAGCAGGTTGTTGAAAAAGGCCTCCCCGTCCGGGTTGTCCGGGTTCAGCTTCTTCGACAACGCCGCGTAGTACCAGGCCTTGGTGTCGTCGTCGTCAAAGAACTCGCCGGTGCCCTTGAAGGTGATGGCGCCACCCGGCAAGTCCGCCGAAGCGCCGTCGGGGTAGCCGCGGCTGCTGACGTTCACGGAGACCCGATTGTCCCGGCGAATGGCGGCGGCGCGGTGCCGATGAACGGCAAAGGTGATCCAGATCTTGCCCTCGTGCCAGAGAAAGGCGTGGGTGACGCCCACCGGCCAGCCGTCCTTGGTGGCCCACATGAGGACGCACTCTTGGGAGTTGTCCATCAACTGGTCAACTTCCTCATCGGAAAACGGATAGATGGACACGATTTCGTGGTCATGGGTCTGCGCCATTGGTTCCTCCCTGATGGCATCGAATGGTTGATCGCCTTATTGGTCTTCGGCATGGACTCATGCCAAAAGATCAAGGTTAGCACAGATCAGCGCTCAAACAGCCCGAAGGTTTCGATGTGGGCGGTTTGGGGAAACAGGTCGTAAACGGCAGCCTCGATCAAACTGAAGCCGAGGTCCACAAGGTGGCGCGCGTCCTGTGCAAAGGTCGCCGGATTGCAGGATACGTAGGCCAGTCGATCGGTACGCTCGCTGAGCGCTTCCACCAGTGCCGAACCGAGTCCAGAACGTGGCGGATCGACCAACACGGCAGCCAGCCGGGGCGGCAGGTCGGGGGCCTTGTACAAGTCCGCAACGGAGAACTCACAACTCCCGCTTAAGCCGTTGAGGACGGCATTCCCGGTAGCCCGCTCAATGCAGCCGGTGTCACCCTCCAGCCCAAGCACCCGGTGGCCGCGTCGGGCCAAGGGCAACGAAAAATTGCCGATGCCGCAGAACAGGTCCGCGGTCAGGCCGTTGGGTGGCCCGAGCGCCTGCACAACATCGGCAACCAAGCGTTGATTGAGCCCGAGATTGACTTGGGTGAAATCGGTCGGATGAAAGTTCAGGTAGAGCCCAAAGCCCGAGATCGCGTAGCCGAGCTGCTGCGTCCGCCCTGCTGGCGCCGCCAGCAGGGCGGCGGTTTCCGGTCCTCCCGCTTGGGTGAGGAGCGCGACTCCGAAGCGTCGGGCAAATCGCTGCAACGCGTCCACATCGCCAGCCATGAGCGGGCGCAAGTGCCGCACCACCAAGGCGCAGTCCGCATCGCCCGCCGCCAGTTCGATCTGCGGCACGGCATCGCGCACGCTCAAGCCGTTCACCAACGCCTTCAAGGGTTCGATTAGGCGTCCAAGGCGCGGCGTCAGGACCAAGCAGTCGTCCATGCGCGCCACGCGATTGCTCA
>CAZRBP010000115.1:6113-10918 GCA_964598305.1 uncultured Pseudomonadales bacterium
CCAAGGCGCGGCGTCAGGACCAAGCAGTCGTCCATGCGCGCCACGCGATTGCTCAAGTGCTCTCGAAAGCCAATGAGCGGCGCATCGCCAACCAGCCGAACGCCCAGCCGCGCCTTGGTGCGGTAGTGGTAGCTCGGCCCGGCCACCGGCAGACGCAACTTGCCCACCTCGACGCCGCTGGCGTTGAGCAATTCAAGCAAACGCGCCTGCTTGCCCGCCCGTTGCGCCGCGCCATCCAATTGCTGCACCGCGCAGCCGCCGCAGCGGGGGAATAGCGGGCAGGGCGCCGAGCGCCGGGCCGGGCTCGCCGTCAGCACCGCATCGGCTTCACCCCACCACTCGCCGCGCTGGCGGCGCAGCAGACGCACCCGCACCTGTTCGCCGGGCAAGGCGTTCTTGACCCGAATCAGCCGGCCATCGACTTCACCGAGCCCGCGGCCATCGCCATCAATGCCGGTGATCCGTGCCTCGACAAACTGCGGCAGACGGCGAGCCATCAGGCAACGTGCTTAGATGCCGCGACGGTAGAGCCGACGGCTCATCAAAGGCGCGGGACCGAGGTGATCGGCAAGCAGGGCGCGGAAGATCTGCTTGGCGAACCGGCGGGTTTCCGCATCCTCGAAGCATCCGGCCTCAATGGCCTTAAGCGCCACCCCGGGATAGCCCTCGCCTTTGGGGCCAGCGATGAAGCCCGCTTCCGGTGACACCCCGTACCAAGCGGCCTCGTCAATGCCTTCGCCGGTTGCCGCATCACGGTTGAAATCCAAGCCGTAGCCAAGCTCCTCAAGCAGCAGCTTCTCGAATTGGCGCAGGCAGGATTCAATCCCCTCGTTGCCGTCCACCTCGGCCAATTCGCCCAAGGCCCACTCCACCCCGCCAAACAGGCGCGGGGCGGACTCCCACTCCCGGGTCAGGCGCACGACCAGTTCCGCCACGTAGCAGGCCGAAGCCACCCGGTTGCCGGTGAACCACCGGGCCTCGGCCAAGTCAAAACGGTGCAGGGACACCAAGGCGCTGCGGCCCGCACAGCTCAGCGAGCCTTGATAAAAGGGCTGCAGACTGATCCCGCCGCGATTGCGCCCAACCCGGCGTACACCTCGGGCAACGGCGGCGATGCGGCCGTGGGAGGCGGTCAGAAACTGCACGATAAGGCTCGACTCCCGATAGGCGCGAGTGTGCAGCACGATGGCCTGCTCATCCTGAATCCGGTTCACGAACCCGACCGTTCCAAGTGATTCCCCCGGAGCGAGTGATTCCCCCGGAGCGAGGGCATCTTGCCCTCGGACGGCGCGAAGCGCCGTTCCTTCGGCACCACCGGCGCACTGCGCTTGGGCAAGCTAAGGGCTTTCATGGCTGTTTGATAGCACCGGGCACCGGGCATGGCAAGCGACGTGGGGGACGCAGGCCACCAAGCTACCGTAACATCGCGCCCATGGCCCGCAGCACTCAAGCGCCTATCACCGCCGACTTCCCCGGTGCCGCCTATCCGGTGCGCAGCCGGGTGCGCTTTCGGCACGGCGACGGCACGATTGCCGGAACCGTCGCCGTCTTGAAGCGTCGCCAAGCCCTGGTTCATACCGGCCAAGGGCGCTGGAACGTGCCCTACGACCTGTTGGAACTCGTGGAGCGGTCGACGACGGGCGGCTGCTCACTGGCCGACGTGGAGGCACTGGCCAACGAGCTCATTGAGCGCCACAAAGCCGCCAGCGGTTTAGCCAAGGACTGGCGATTCGGTTTCGATCTCGCCCCTTCCCGCGCCGGAGTCTGCAAGTATGGCGAGCGCCGCATCGACCTCTCCGTGAGCTTTTGCCTCTGCGCCAGCCGGGCGGAGATCATCGACACGATCCTGCATGAAATTGCGCACGCCATCGTCGGCAAGGTGCACAACCACGATGCGGTCTGGACCGCCAAAGCGCGTGAAATCGGCTGCAGCGGCGAGCGCACCCACGCCATACGCCACACCGCAGCCCGTTGGATTGGCGAGTGCGGCTGCGGACAACGTTGGTTTCGCCAACGCCTGAACCGCAACCTCGCCAAGGGAGCGCGTTGCCCAAGGTGCAAAGGAGAGATTCAATGGCAGCCTTATAGTGGCGAATCGAGCGCGGTTACCTGAGCCTTCCGCCATCGAGGCCGAGGTCGCGCAACGCTGCGGGGCTGTCCGACCAGCCGCTGCGCACCTTGACCCAGAGATGCAGCATGACCTGGCGGCCGAGCATCCGCTCGATGTCCAAGCGCGCCTCCCGGCCGATGGACTTGAGCTTTTCGCCGTCCTTGCCGATGACGATGCGCTTCTGGCTAGCGCGCTCGACCAGGATTTGGGCGCGGAGCTCCACCACCGCCGAGCCTTCATCGAACGACTCCACCACCACCGCCGTCCGGTGCGGCAACTCATCCCCCAAGCGGCGCATGAGCTTTTCGCGGATCATCTCACTGGCCAGAAAGCGCTCACTTTCGTCGGTAAGCTGGTCGGCGGCAAAGAGGTGCGGCCCAGCGGGCAGGCTTTGGAACACCAGTGAGCGGAACTCGGCGACGCCCTCCCCGCCCAAAGCTGAGACCGGCATGATTTCCGCAAACAGGCCACTGGCGCCAAGCCGTTCCATCGCCGGCAATAGGCGGGTCTTGTCGTTCAGCAGGTCAATCTTGTTGATGAGCGCAAAGGCCGGCTTGCCGGCCCACTCGACCTGCCGCATCACCCACTCATCGCCGTCGGTCAGCTGGTCCCGGTCGAGCACCAGGACGATCAAGTCCGCATCGCCGAGGGCCGCCTTGGCGTTGCCAACCATGGCGCGGTTGATGGCCCGCTTTACCCGACGGTGGAGGCCCGGCGTATCGACGTAGATCGCTTGGCAAGCGCCTTCGGTGTCAATGCCGATGAGGTTGCGCCGGGTGGTCTGCGGTTTGCGGGAGGTGATGCTGAGCTTTTCGCCAAGCACCCGGTTCAACAGGGTGGACTTGCCGACATTGGGGCGCCCGGCAATGGCCACGGTGCCGCAGCGTTGGTCCGTCTCAGTCATCGGATTCGATCTGGTCGAGCAGTTGGGCGGCCGCGCGCTTTTCCGCCTCCTTGCGGCTCGCCCCCTCGGCAGTGGCCTTCAGCCCCAGTTCAGCGACTTCACAGGAGACGATGAAGCGTGGCGCATGCCGGGCGCCGGCTTCCTCGACGATTCGATACACCGGCAACGGCATGGCCCGCCCCTGCGCGAACTCCTGCAACGCCGACTTGGCATCCTTGACCAGTGCTTCCGTCAAGCCCGTCAGGCGGTCGCCCAACAAGTGAACCACCAGCGCCCGGGCCGCCTCCACCCCACCATCCTCATGCGCGGCGCCGATCAGGGCTTCGACCCCGTTGGCGAGCACGGAAGCGCGGCGAAAGGCGCCTGAACGCAGTTCGCCAACGCCGAAGCGCATGTAGTCGCCGAGTGCCAGCGCGTGGCCAATCTCCGCCAACGTGCCCCGCTTGACCAGCGCCGCCCGGGCCAACGTCAGGCCGCTTTCCGCCTCGCCCGGATGCTCGCGATGCAAGTGGGCGGCCACGGCATAGCCGAGCACCGCATCGCCGAGATACTCCAAACGCTCGTTGTTGCTGTCCGACGAAGCGCTCTTATGGGTCAAGGCGCGAATGAGCAGGCGCTCATCGGCAAATCGGTAGTTCAGCGCGCGTTGCAAGCGATCAAGCTGGGGGGTGCCGGGGCGTTCAGTCACGGATCAGGGCGGCTTCGGCTTGATTCAGGCCGGCTGGCCTGGAATCAGGCTGCGCCCCCGTCCGCGTCAGCCATTGGTTGCGCTCGAAGGTCGGCAGCTTGAAGCCAGGGTCTTTGTGCACCCAGATGGCCACCGCCTTGCCGACGATCTTGGCTTCGGAGACGTACTTCCAACGACGGCTGTCGTCGCTGCGGTCACGGTTGTCGCCCATCACGAAATAGGCATCCTCCGGCACCGTCCACTCGCCGTTGCGGTCACCGACCGGATAGCGATAGGTGGTATGCGTCCCCCCGCCCAAGGACTCCCGGTAAGCTCGAACCGGCACTGCGGCACCACCGATGACGTCGTAAAACTCGCGCACGAACTCATAGCCCGCCCGTTGGTCGTTGATGTAGAGCGCCTTGTCCTCATAGCGGATGCGGTCCCCCGGCAGGCCGATCACCCGCTTGATGAAGTAGCGCGAGTCGTGGGGGGGAATGAACACCATGATGTCGCCGCGCTGGGGCTCGCCGATCTCGATGATCTTGGTGCCGAGCACCGGCAGGCGGATGCCATAGGCGTACTTGTTGACCAGAATGAAGTCGCCCACCTCCAAGGTCGGCACCATGGACTCCGAGGGTATCTGGTAGGGCTCGGCGAGAAAGCTGCGCAGCACCAGCACCAGCAAGAGGACCGGAAAGAAGGAACGAGCGTACTCGACGATCATCGGCTCCTTGTCCGGCGCCTCCGCCTCCTCGGCGGAGCGGGCCTCCAGCCGGCGCGGCTTCAGGAATAGAGCGTCAAGCAGCCAGATGCCGCCGCTGATCAGCACGGCCCAAGTGAGCACCAAGGGAAAGTCGATGTCCATGCCGTAATTCTATCCTGTTATGCCGAGCCTCTGGCCTATCCCTTGCCACGGAGCCCGCCCTCCGGGTTGCGCAGCAACCCGATCACGCCGCCGCAGGCGGCGCGTTACCGTTCGACCTTGAGCGCGGCGAGGAACGCATCCTGGGGGATTTCCACCCGGCCGAGCTGCTTCATGCGCTTCTTGCCGGCCTTCTGCTTTTCAAGCAGCTTCTTCTTGCGCGTCACGTCGCCGCCATAGCACTTGGCGGTGACGTTCT
>CAZRBP010000116.1:0-3689 GCA_964598305.1 uncultured Pseudomonadales bacterium
GAGCGGCTCTTCGAGGCCTGCCGGTCGGTGCTGACGGAGTGGACCGAACGCCTGCGCCGCGAGGCCGGCGAGAAGTTTCCGGCCAAGGTCACTGCCTTCCACGAGGCGATGGCCGTGCATGGCAAGTACCGCCAGCCCTGTCCGCGTTGCGGCGCCCCCGTGCAGCGCATCGTCTATGCGGAGAACGAAGCCAACTACTGCGCCCGCTGCCAGACCGATGGCCGATTGCTGGCCGACCGCTCCCTATCGCGCCTGCTGAAGGACAATTGGCCTAAGCGGCTGGAGGATCTGGAGTAGTGCGCAGCCGCAGTTCGGTGGAAGAGAGATCGGCGCGGAACTCGTCCTCGGGAACCTCCGTGCAGGCGCCGCGCAGGGCCTCCGGCAGGGTGGCTTGGCTCAAGCCTTGGAAGCCGCCGTCGATGATGCGGCCAAAGACCAAAAACGACGCGCCCGCTTCGAGCATGGTGGTCACGGCTGCATCGCGCTGCACATCGCCGCCGTAGTAGCGCGGGTCGGCGATGCGCAGCAGGGTGTCGATGCCCACTGCGAAAGTGGCGCCGGGGAACTCCTTGGCCTTCTCGAGGAAGGTGGGCAGCCGGGTCAACCGCAGGCGGCGGCGGAATTGGCTGGCCCGCTTTTCGATTTCGGAATAGTCCAGCAACGGCTTGTCCGGGTTCTCCACGGACAGTTCGAAGACGCCTGGTCGCCCAATTCGGGCTTCCGCGACAGCCATCATGCGCTCATGGCCCTCGTGCAGCGGGTTGAACGAGCCCGGCAGGATCAGTTCGCCAGCCCCGCTTGCGGACGTTGACCGGCGCTCGCCGGCAATTAGGGCTTGCCACTCCGGCCGGGCAGCCACTTGGTCGATCGGCACCTGCGGAAAACTGCCCAGATCGAGGGCGCCGAGCAGGGTTTGCCATGCGAACTCCACCAAGGCCGACTCCTGGGCGGCCCGCTCACCACTCAGTTGCAGCTGCGTCTGGCTGGTGTGGCCTAGGGTCTGCACGGCGAGATGGGCGCGGCAGGCGCCCCGTTTCGGCCGGTCGGTGGCGAGGCTGGCGGTGACGCCGAAGCCGAAGGCGGGCCGAGCGCCGAAGTTTAGGGCGCGTTGGAAGGCGGCCATGGCCAAGGCGCGGGCGGTGGGTGCGCTGCAGGCTTGGTCCGGGCGACCGCCGAGCAGGGCCTCCAAGCTGCCTTCGGCGTAGGGAACCTGGGCTTCGATGAGGGTTCGGGAGGCGCCGGCTTCGGCGAGCAGTTCGCTCAGCATGCCGGCGCCACCCCCGGTCAGGTGCAAGGCCCCCTGCCACGGGCTGTCGTGCAGCAGCCGGGCCCGTTCGCTCACCGGTTCAGGAAGTCTCGGGTGATGGCCAGGAACTCATCGAGCTGGTCGTGGTGAACCCAGTGCCCGGCGTTGGCGATGCTGGCCACTTCGGCGTTTTGGAAGTGCTCGGCGCGGCCGTCCTCGGCGGGGTTGGAAGCCCAGCTTTCCTGGCCGTGGAACAGCAGCGTCGGGCAACTGATGCGGCTGTGCAGTTGCTGCTGCTCCTCATAGGGCAGCCCAACCGGCGGAAAGGCGCGCACGTAGTTGTCGAACTTCCAACTGTAGGTGCCATCCTCGTTTTGGTTGCTGCCGTGAATGGTCAGATGCCGGGCTTGGGCCTCGGTGAGGTGCGGGTTTTCCGTCTGCATCCGCTCGTAGGCTTCCTCCAGGGACTTGTAGCGGCGCGGGATGCGCCCGGCGATACGGCGCAGGTCGTCGATCCAGGCGCTTAGGCGGGTGGCGGGCGGCGCCTTGATGCGCTCCTCGAGGATGGCGGGCGGCGGCCCCATGCCCTCGATCGACACCAGCCGGGTGACCGTTTCCGGGTAAAGGCCCGCGTAGAGCAGCGAAATGGTGCCGCCCAAGGAATGGCTGATGATGGTCACCGGGGTGTGTTGGCGCTGGTGCAGGAGCTGGGCGATGTCGTAAACGTAGTCCACTTGGTCGTAGCTGCCGCCGAGCAGCCACTGGGAATCCCCGTGGCCGCGCAGGTCCGGGGCGATGATGTGGTAGTCGTCGCGGAAGGCCTCGGCCACCCAGTCCCAGTTTCGGCAATGGTCGCGGCCGCCATGCACCAGCAGCATGGGCGGCGCCCCCTCGTTGCCCCAATCGACGTAGTGCAGCCGCAGCCGTTGCGAGAAGTAGTTGTGCGATGTGGGTCCTTCCATGGGTCGTTGCAATTGTCCTTTATTGATTTTGTGTGAATTGGGCTTTCTATGGTGGCGCAGTCCCCTTCAAGCGCCCTTCATAGCTGATCAGCTCGCGGCGGATCAGCGGCGCCATCAGGTAGAGGCCCAACAAGTTGGGAATGGCCACTATGAACACCAAGGCGTCCGACAGATCGACCAGGGCGCCGAGTTGAATGCTGCTGCCCAGCACCACGAAAGTCAAAAAGAACAGCTTGAAGCCCAAATCGGTGCCGCGGCGCTCGCCGACCAGGTAGGTGAATGCCTTCAGGCCGTAGTAGGACCACGCCAGCATGGTGGAGTAGGCAAACAGGATGGCGGCGATGGACAGCGGAATCGGCGACCAGGACAGGGTGCTCGCGAAGGCCCGGGTGGTGAGTTCGATGCCGCTGACGCCGCTGCCGGCCAGCGCCGGATCGTACACCGTGGTGATGATCACCAACGCCGTCAGGGTGCAGATCACCACGGTGTCGATGAACGGCTCCAGCAAGGCGACGAAACCCTCGCTCACCGGCGCCGCGGTGCGCGCCGCCGCGTGGGCGATGGCCGCCGAGCCCAAGCCGGCCTCGTTGGAGAACACCGCCCGGCGGAAGCCGAGGATCATCACCCCCAAGACGCCGCCGGCGACCCCTTGGGGCGAGAAGGCGCCGTTCCAAATGGCGGCGATGGCGCCGGGCAGCGCCTCGGCGTTCAGCGCGATGATGGTGAGCGCGCTTAGGACGTAAAGGACCGCCATGGCGGGCACCAGCTTGGCAGTGGTGTTGGCGATGGAGCGAATGCCGCCGATGATCACCAGCCCGACGCCGGCTGCCAGCAGCAGGCCCACCAGCCAGGCGCGGTCGGCGAAGACGCTGTTGGCGCCGCCGGTGACGTCGATGAGGATGGCGGTGGCTTGGTTGGACTGAAACATGTTGCCGATGCCGAGGCAGCCGATGACCATGGCGGCGGCGTAGAACAGGCCTAGGCTGCGGCCAATGCGGGGCCAGTTGCGCGCCGCGAGGCCACGTTCCAGGTAGTGCATGGGGCCACCAGATACCTGTCCGTCCCGCTCGCGGCGGTACATGACGGCCAAGGTGCATTCCGCGAGCTTGGTGGACATGCCCAGGAAGCCGGCGACGATGAGCCAAAACGTGGCGCCGGGGCCGCCCAAGGAAATCGCCACCGCCACCCCGGCGATGTTGCCGATGCCGACGGTGCCGGACACCGCGGTGGTGAGCGCTTGGAACTGGCTGATCTCGCCGGGGTCGCCGGGCGCCTTGTGCTTGCCCCGAACCAAGTCGATGGCGTGCTTGAAGCCGCGGATGTTGATCAGGCGCAGGTAGAAGGTGAAGAACACGCCGGCGCAGATCAGCCAGACGACGATCAGCGGCAGCTCGGCGCCGGCCACCGGCACGGTGAAGAAGATGAACCCCGAAACCGCATCGGCCAAGGGACGCATGGCCGCGTCTATGGCTGCATCAATG
>CAZRBP010000116.1:3789-10915 GCA_964598305.1 uncultured Pseudomonadales bacterium
TATGCCACCGTGGTCGGCTTCATCCTGCGCGCGTTCTGGGCGCTGTCCGACAACGCGGTCAGCCAAGCCCTGCTCAAGACCAAGGCGGCGCGCATCCTGCCCCACGTCATCGACACGGCGCTGCTCGGCGCCGGGGTGGCCTTGGCGCTGATGGCCCAACTCTCGCTGGTCGAGGGCTGGCTCGGCGCCAAGCTCTTGGGGCTCGCCGCCTACATCGGCTTCGGCGTCCTCACCCTGCGGGCATCCGGCCGCTCCCTGAAGTTCATTGGATTGGCTGGCGCCTTGCTATGCGTCGGCTACATGTTCGCCGTCGCCTTCACGCGGCAAGTGGCGCCTTGGTGAAATGTCCGCCTAGAGCGTTCGGCTGATGAGCACTTTCATGATTTCGTTGGTGCCGCCGTAGATCTTCTGCACGCGGGCGTCGGCGTACATTCTCGAAATCTCGTACTCGTCCATGTAGCCAGCGCCGCCGTGCAGTTGCACGCACTCATCGATGACCTCGCATTGGGTCTCGGTGCACCAATACTTGGCCATGGAGGCGGTGGCGGCATCGAGGCCGCCTTCAAGGTGGCGCACTAAGCACTGATCGACGAAGGTGCGGGCCACCAACGCCCGGGTCTTGCTCTCGGCGAGCTTGAATTGGGTGTTTTGGAAGTCGAGCACCCGCTGGCCGAAGGCTTGGCGTTCCCGGACGAAGTCCAAGGTCACCTCGATCGCCCGTTCCATGCAGACCACGCCGGCTTGGGCGATGTTCAGCCGTTCCTGGGGCAGTTGCTGCATCAGTTGGATGAAGCCCCGGCCTTCCTCGTCGCCGAGCCGGTTGGCGGCGGGCACCCGGCAGTCGGCAAAGGCGAGCTCCGAGGTGTCCGCCGCGCCGAGCCCCATCTTCTTGAGGTTGCGCCCCCGCTGAAAGCCCGGCGTGTCCGCTTCCACGACGATCAAGGAAATCCCCTTGGCCCCTTGGCTGGGATCGGTCTTGGCCACCACGATCACCAGATCGGCATGTTGGCCGTTGGTGATGTAGGTCTTGGCGCCGTTGATGACGTAGTCGTCGCCGTCACGTACGGCCGTGGTGCGCACATTCTGCAGGTCCGACCCGGTATGCGGCTCGGTCATGGCGATGGCCCCGACCATGTCGCCGGTGGCCATCTTGGGCAGCCACTGCTGGCGCTGCGCTTCATTGCCGTAGTGCAGGATGTAGGGGGCGACGATGCTGCTGTGCACTTGGTAGCCAAAGCCCGTAAGCCCGAGCCGCAGGAACTCCTCGGTGACCACGGTTTCGTGGCGGTAGTCGCCGCCGGCGCCGCCATAGCGTTCCGGCATCTCCGCGCACAAGAGGCCCGCCTCGCCCGCCTTGTTCCAAGCGTCCCGGTCGATCTCGCCCTGCTCCAGCCAGCGTTCGTTGTGTGGCTTGAATTCCCGTTCAAAGAACTTGCGGGCAGCGTCCCTGAGCATGTCGAGCTCTTCGTCCAGCCAGGGTGAACGGTAGTTCTCGTACAGCGTGGTCACTAGGGGAATCCGGCACCGGCATAGGGTGCCTGCACCACTTCGATGCGCCCGGAGCGCTGCTTTCGGCAGGCGTCCGGATCGGAGCTTGCGCAGGTGAGGATGTGCAGCGTCGTGCCGCCCAGCATGCAGGCGAAGGCGCCTTGGTCCGTGGAAACCCGATGGGTCACCTTGCCGCCTTCAACTAGGCGCAGGCATTCGTTGGTGGAGGGGGAGGCCACCCAGATGCCGCCAGCCTCATCCAGGCAAATGCCGTCGGGGACGCCGCCGTCGGCGAGGGTCGCCCAGACCCGGCGGTTGGTCAGGTTGCCTTCCCCATCTAGGTCGAAGGCAGTCAGCCGGGCGCCCCAGGATTCGGCGGCGATCAACTGGCTGCCGTCCGGGGTGATGACGGTGCCGTTGGGAAACAGCATGTCGTCGGCAGCGACCCGGGCGGTGCCGTCGGGCTCCACCAAGATGAGTTCTGCTGACTTTGGCTTCTTTTGGGCGTGCAGGTCGAAGCCAAAGTTGCCGACATAGGCCCGTCCGGCGGCATCCACCACCATGTCGTTGAGGTGGAAGCTGGCCAGATCCCACAGGTCGGCGTGGGTGCGCAGGGCCGCGCCGTCCCAAGCCAGCAGGCGGCGGTCGGTCATCGAAACCACCAGCAGGTCGCCGTTTGGCAGCCAGCCGAGGCCGGATGGGTCGTTGGCGACCTCGACCACGGACGTGACGGTGCCGGCGGCGTCCACGGTGACCACTTCGCCGGCATGCATGTCCGAGCACCACAGCTTGTCGTCGCGCCAACGCGGGCCCTCAGGGAAGCACAGCCCTTGGGCGAGAATTTCAGTCTGCATGGCGTCAGTGTACCTGAGACGGCGGCTTGCGGCTCAATTCCTACTTTTGCTCTGTGGAGTGGGGCTTGGCGAAGTGGGAGGGGAAAGGCGATTCTTGTGGGATGGGGGGTGTCTTTGCATGGCTTCGGCGGGACGGTGTTGCCGCCCCGCCGAAGCCATTGTTAGTACTGCCTCAGCACGTAGCCCTTGGCCATCATGCAGTTGCGGTAGCCCTCAAAGGACAGGGAGTCCAGCGCCACGGGTTTGCCGGGCTCCATCTCGTGGGCGTCGTAGCACTGCGCTTCGTCGAGCTTGTAGTCCCGCTCGGTCTTGGCTTCCTTGGCGTACCAGGTGTCGTAGTGCTTGGCTGGGTTGGTGGTGGTGCTGGCGCAGGCTGCCAAGCCAAGAGCCAACACGGGAATGGTTATGAAGTTGCGGATCGGTTGGATGTTCATCGTCCGGCCTCCTTTTGTTGCTCGGCCTATCGGCCTTTGTTACTTGGCCTATCGGCCTTTGTTGCCGGGCCTGCTGGCCCAAGCGGATTAGGTCTTTAATTCCTACGGATAAATGTACCTAGGTTTTTTCGGCATTGCAACCCCCTTTTTGCCCCTTCATTAGTAATAAATTTGTCATTAGGCCGTCACAAATTCGTCAAAACCAGCCAGTACCTTGCCGTCCCGGCTGTGGCCCAAGGGCTTCCAGCCGAATAACCGTTCATCTGAGAGGATTCATGATCGTGGAAGATTTTTGCCGGATTGCCGTGCTGTCCATTGCCGCGGCGCTGTTGGCCGCTTGCGGCGGCTCATCGGACAATGCCTCACCGGGTTCCGTCGTGGTGGAGGTTGAGGTTGAGCCGCCTCCGACTTCGGAGCCGCCCCCCGCGCCGGAACCGGAACCTGAGCCGGAACCGGGGCCTGGAGACGGCACGACGGTCGCCACGGTGATTCCCGCTCACTTGGAATCCGCGATCACGGATTCCGGCACCACGGCGGATGCAGGCTTTGGCGGCAAGCCCATCTACACGATTGACGTTTCGGCATTGGACGGGGGTGCCCTCGATCCGACCGGCTTGGTGCTCGGCAACGACAACATCTTCGAGATTTCCGGCGGCGCGGCACGGGTCACGCCAGCGGATGGCGCGGCGCAAAGCAGCGGCGGCGGCCTGCCGGACTGCCAACTTGAGATCGCGCCGGGGGGCGTGATCGTTGGCAGCAGTTCAACCGACTTCCTGGTCATCAACCGCGGTTGCGCGCTGATGGCCGACGGCACCGCGGAGCAACCGATCCTCTTCACGGCCAAGGAGGAGGTGCTCGGCACCGCGGAGGACAATGACCGGGGCCTATGGGGCGGCTTGGTCATCAACGGCTATGCGCCCATCAATGATTGCCCGGAGGGCGCCGACGGCGGCACCGATGATTGCATCAAGGAAGGCGAGGCCAACTCCGGGCAGTTCGGCGGCTCCAACGGCAACGACAACTCCGGCGTGCTGCGCTACGTCAGCGTCCGCTTCGCCGGTTCCAACGTGGACCCCGAGAACCAGTTGAACGGCATCGCCTTTCAAGCGGTGGGCGACGCCACCGTGGTGGACTACGTTCAGGTGTACAACAACCTGGACGACGGCATCGAGTTCTTCGGCGGCACGGTGGATGCCAAGCACGTGGTGCTGACCGGCAACGCCGACGACTCCCTCGACTGGACGGATGGCTGGACCGGGCGCATTCAATACCTCTACATCGAGCAGACCGATTCGGCGGACAACGCCATCGAAGCGGACAACCGCGAGGGCGATGAGGGCGCGCTGCCCCGGTCCAACCCCGCCATTGCCAACATGAGCGTGTACGGCAAGTCCGACGAGCGGGCCCTGCGCATCCGCCGGGGCACCGGCCTTGCGCTGCGCAACAGCTTCATCGACGGCTCCGAGCGCTGCCTGCGGGTGGATGGCGGCAGCCGCGCCCTGCTCGGCACCGATCTCACCTTCGAGGGCGTGAGCTTCGCCTGCGCCCAGACCCATGACCGGGACGAGGACGGCGCAGTGAAGTCCTATCTGGACAGCGCCCCCAACGTGTCCCAGAACGGCGAGAAGGTCGATCCGGTCTCGCTCAGCGACACCTTCTTCGACAACACCGACTTCATCGGCGCGTTCGGGGCCGAGAATTGGGCGGCGGGCTGGACCTACGCCGGCTCCGTGAGCCATGCCTCGCAGCCGGACTTCGGCTGTCCCGACGGCACCACGACCTCCAGCCGCATGCTCAACGGCACCCGGGTGTGCCAGCTGTCCGGCACCATCACCGACGACCTGCTGCTGACCAGCAACAACCACTACGAACTGGTTGGCAAAGTGGTGGTCGGCGGTGACAACGAGGACTCGGCCGACCTGACCGTTCAAGCTGGCACCACCATCTTCGGCGGCACTGACGTGGACTTCCTGGTCATCTCCCGGGGCTCCAAGATCATCGCCAACGGCACCCGCACCGCGCCGGTCACCCTGACCAGCCAGTCGGATCTCACCGGCGGCGCCAACTTAAGCTCCGACCGCGGTCTCTGGGGTGGCTTGGTCATCAACGGCAATGCGCCGATCAACGACTGCCCGGAGGGCGCATCCGGCGGCAGCGTCGATTGCGTGAAGGAGGGCGAAGCCAACTCCGGACTCTTCGGCGGCGACGACCCTGGTGACTCCAGCGGGGTGCTGAACTACGTGGTGGTCAAGTTCGCCGGCTCCAACGTGGATCCAGAGAACCAGTTGAACGGCATCGCCTTCCAGGGCGTGGGTTCCGGCACCGTGGTCGATTACGTCCAAGTGCACAACAATCTCGATGACGGCGTCGAGTTCTTCGGCGGCACCGTGAACGCCAAGCACATGGTGCTGACCGGCAACGCCGACGACTCGCTGGACTGGACCGACGGCTGGCAGGGCAGCATTCAGTACCTGATCATCGACCAGCCGGAGTCCTTGAGCGCCGACAACGGCATCGAGGCGGACAACCGCGAGGGCGACGAAACGGCCACGCCACGGTCGCTGCCGCGCATCGCCAACATGACCATCAACGGCCGCTCCGGCGAGCGGGCCATTCGCCTGCGCCGGGGCACGGGCCTTGAGCTCTACAACTCGGTGGTTGCCGGCAGTGACAACTGCCTGCGGGTGCAGGGCGACTCCCTGAATCAACTCGGCAGCGGCATCACCTTCGATGGCGTCAGCTTCGACTGCGGCACGGTGGTGGAGGGCGACGACGTGGCCGCCATCCAAAGCCTGCTCGACCGCAGCAACGTGTCCGACAGCGGGCGACCGGTGGTGGCGGCGGACCTGTCCGGCGACAGCTTCTTCGAGGCCGCCGACTTCATCGGTGCCGTGGAGAACGACGATGAGGACTGGACATCGGGCTGGACGGTCGGCATGCCGGACGCAGCCGTTGACTTGGGCTGCCCGGCAGGCGCAGCCGAGCAGACCGGGACCGTCGGCGGCAAGGGTGTGTGCCAACTCTCCGGCACCTACACCAGCGACTTGGCGCTGACCCGCAGCCGCCACTACGTCTTGGACGGCAAGGTGGTCATTGGCGGCGACAACCAGGATTCCGCAGTGCTCGACATCGAATCCGGCGCCACCATCTTTGGCGACGACCCGGAGGACTTCCTGGTCATCTCCCGCGGCTCGCAGATTCGTGCCCGGGGCACCAAGAACGCCCCGATCACGCTGACCGCCGAGTCGGATTTGATGGGCACCGGCAACGCCACCACCGACCGCGGCTTGTGGGGCGGCTTGGTCATCAACGGCAACGCGCCGATCAACGACTGCCCAGAGGGCGCCGATGGCGGCACCGCGGGCTGCACCAAGGAGGGGGAGGCCAACTCCGGCCTCTTCGGCGGCGCCGATCCCAACGACTCCAGCGGCATGCTGAAGTACGTGGTGGTCAAGTTCGCCGGCTCCAATGTCGATCCGGAGAACCAGCTCAACGGCATCGCCTTCCAGGGCATCGGCGATGGCACCGTGGTCGATTACATTGAGGTGTACAACAACCTCGACGACGGCATCGAGTTCTTCGGCGGCACGGTCAACGCCAGCCATGTGGTGCTGGTCGGCAATGCGGACGACAGCCTCGACTGGACCGACGGCTGGACCGGCAGCATCCAGTACTTGCACATCCGGCAGCCGGAGTCCTTGAGCGCTGACAACGGCATCGAGGCCGACAACCGGGAGGGCGATGAAACCGCCACGCCGATTTCCGAGCCTTGGATCGCCAACATGAGCATCGTCGGCCGCTCCGGCGAGCGCGCCATCCGGCTGCGCCGGGGCACCGGACTGCACCTCTTCAACTCGATGGTGTCCGGCTCGGACAACTGCCTGCGCATCCAAGGCGAGTCCCTGAATCTGCTCGGCACTCGCATCGAGTTCTCCGGGGTCGGCTTGAACTGCGCCACGGTCAACGAGGGCGATGACCAGGCGGCGGTGCAGACGTTCCTGGACGGCTCCGCCAACCTGGTCGAAGGCGCAGGCACCCCAACCCCGGTGACCCTGCCGGCCCGCTTTGACGATGCAGGCTCCTCGGTGGTCGGCTCCGATATCGCCAATTGGGGCGCTGGCTGGACCGTAGGCGTCCAATGAGGCCAGGAACTGAACTGGAAGCCCCTGGCTTGCCGGGGCGCAGACGCGCAGGGAACAAGCGCGTTCCCAAGGGTGATGCGCCTCCTGGACTTCCGGCGCTTCGCGCCGTGCGAGGGCAAGTTGCCCTCGCTCCGACCTCCGTTCTACGGAGTCCCCCGGAGCGAGGGCGACCCGCCCTCGAACTGGCCGTTGGAGACCGCATTGGGCT
>CAZRBP010000117.1:0-4563 GCA_964598305.1 uncultured Pseudomonadales bacterium
CGCCCAAGTGACCAATCCGGCCATCGACTCCATCCGCGAGGAAGTCATCATGGCCCTGGAGTGCTACTGCGGGCCGGAGCGCAATCTGCTGGACACCACCGAGGCCCACGCCCACCGGCTGCGCATTCCGCATCCCATCCTGTCCAACGACGAACTGGCCGCCATTAAGCACTTGGACCACCGGGGATGGCGCAGCGCCACCATCGACATCAGTTTCCCGGCCGGCAGCGGCAAGGCGGGCCTAGAGGCGGCGCTTGATCGAATCTGCGCCGAGGCGAGTCAGGCCATCGCCCGTGGCGACAGCCTCATCGTGCTGTCGGATCGCGCCATGGACGCTGAGCGGACTCCGATCAGCGCCCTACTGGCGGTGGGTGCGGTGCATCACCATCTGGTGGCGGAGCACGAGCGCACCCGCATCGGCATCGTTGTCGAGACCGGCGAGGCGCGGGAGGTTCACCATCACTGCCTGCTGATCGGCTACGGCGCCGACGCCATCAACCCCTATCTCGCCTTTGAAACCCTCTGGGACGCCCGTGAGCAGGGCTACCTGGACGACGCCGCCCACATAAACAGCAACGAGGACGTGATTGCCGCCTACCGCAAGGGCGTCGGCAAGGGCATGCTGAAGGTGATGGCCAAGATGGGCATCTCCACGCTGCAATCGTACAAGGGGGCGCAGATCTTCGAGGCCGTGGGGCTGGCCGATGACGTGATCGAGCGCGCCTTCCGCGGCACCGCCAGCCGTGTGCAGGGGGTGGGGATGGACGTGCTGGCGCAGGAATTGGAGCGCCGCCACCGTCTTGGCTACCCGAGTCGCGGCGAAAACGTCGCGGTGCTGCCCAATCCGGGTGACTTTCACTGGCGGCGCCACGGCGACACCCACATGTGGGACCCCGAAGCCATCGCCGACCTGCAGGTGGCCGCCCGCACCAACGACGCGGCCGCCTACTGGCGCTTTGCGGAACACGCCAACACGCAGAGCACGGCCCAGTCCAGCTTGCGCGGCCTGTTGCGGTTCAAGCCCCCGGGTCCGGCCATCGACCTCGACGAGGTGGAGCCGGAGAGCGAAATCGTCAAGCGCTTCGCCACCGGTGCGATGAGCTTCGGCTCCATCAGCGCCGAGTCCCACGAGGCGCTGGCCATCGCCATGAACCGCATTGGCGGCAAGTCCAACACCGGCGAAGGCGGCGAGGACCCGCGCCGCTTTGAGCCGATGTCCAACGGCGACTCCAAGCGCAGCGCCATCAAGCAGGTGGCCAGCGGGCGCTTCGGCGTCACCATCAACTACCTGGCCAACGCCGACGAGCTGCAGATCAAGATCGTGCAGGGCGCCAAGCCCGGCGAAGGCGGCGAGCTGCCCGGCCACAAGGTGGATGAGGTGATTGCCGGCATCCGCCACTCGACGCCGGGGGTCGGCCTGATCAGCCCGCCGCCGCACCACGACATCTATTCCATCGAGGACATCGCCCAACTCATCCACGACCTCAAGAACGGCAATCCGAACGCCCGCATCAGCGTCAAGCTCGGGGCCGAAATGGGGGTCGGCGCGGTGGCCGCCGGGGTCACCAAGGCGCGGGCCGACCATTTGGTCATCGCCGGTGATTCCGGGGGCACCGGGGCATCGCCCCTGACCTCGATCAAGCATGCGGGGCTGCCCTGGGAGCTGGGCATCGCGGAAACCCACCAGACCCTGGTGGTCAACAACCTGCGTTCCCGGGTGGTGCTGCAGACCGATGGCCAGATCAAGACCGGGCGGGACGTTGCCATCGCCTGCCTGCTGGGCGCGGAGGAATTCGGCTTCGCCACGGCGCCCTTGGTGACGCTGGGCTGCATCATGATGCGCAAGTGCCATCTGAACACCTGCCCGGTGGGCATCGCCACCCAGGACCCGGCGTTGCGGCGGAAGTTCCTGGGCCAGCCCGAACACGCCATCAACTACTTCTTCATGGTGGCCAAGGAGATGCGCCAGATCATGGCGAGCCTAGGCTTTCGCACCGTCAACGAGATGGTCGGCCGGGTGGACGCGCTGGATGCCGAGGCGGCGCTCAGCCATTGGAAGAGCAAGGGCGTGGACTTGAGCGAAGTGCTCATGCCGGCCCAGGAGCCGGCCGAGTTTCTCGGCTCCTACGCCCGGCACAGCCAGGACCATGAGCTGGACCGGGCGCTGGACAATCGGCTGATCGAGCTGGCCGGCCCCGCCTTGGCCGACGGCGGCCGCAGCGGCAAGCGCGTTCGCCGCAAGCTGCCCATCGTCAACACCAACCGGGTGGTGGGCGCGATGCTCTCCCATCACATCGTCCAGACCGTCGGCCCGGAGATGCTTAAGGACGATGCCATCCGCTTCAAGTTCAGCGGCAGCGCCGGTCAAAGCCTGGGCTGTTGGCTCGCCAAGGGCGTGACCCTGGAGGTGGAGGGGGACGCCAACGACTACGTGGGCAAGGGCCTGTCCGGCGGGCGGATCATCATCTACCCACCCAAGGCCTCCAAGTTCGTCGCCGAGGACAACATCCTGATCGGCAACGTGGCGCTCTACGGCGCCACCAGCGGCGAGTGCTATTTCCGGGGCGTGGCGGCGGAGCGGTTCTGCGTGCGCAACAGCGGCGCGACGGCGGTGGTGGAAGGGGTCGGCGACCACGGCTGCGAGTACATGACCGGCGGGCGGGTGGCCATTCTGGGCCCCACCGGGCGCAACTTCGCCGCTGGCATGAGCGGCGGCATCGCCTACGTTTGGAACCCCGAGGGCGCCTTCAACGCCTTGTGCAACCCGGAGATGGTGGAGCTTGAGCCGCTGCTTGACCGGGAGGACATCAGCGAGTTGCGGCGCATGGTCGAGGCGCACCGGCGCTATACGGACTCGGCGGTGGCCAAGCGCCTGCTAGGCCGGTGGAAGCAAGCCTTGAGCGAGTTCGTGAAGGTGATGCCCGTGGATTACAAGCGGGTGCTCATGCAGCGCAAATCGATGATCGCGGCCGGCTAACCGAGCTGTACAGTGGGCAAACCAACCGGATTCATGGAATTCGAGCGCCATGCCGCGCCCTATCGGGACGCCGCCGCCCGGCTGCTCGACTTCGACGAAATCTACACCGGCCATGACGTGGGCCACTTGGCCAAACAGGGCGCCCGCTGCATGGACTGCGGCGTGCCCTTCTGCCAGTCCAACGACGGCTGCCCGATCCACAACCTGATTCCCGAGTGGAACGATCTCGTCTATCGGGGCCATTGGCGCGAGGCGTTGGATCGGCTGCACAAGACCAACAACTTCCCCGAGTTCACCGGCCGGGTCTGCCCGGCGCCCTGCGAAGGCGCCTGTGTGCTCGGCATCACCGATCCGGCGGTCACCATCAAGAACATCGAAATGGCGATCATCGACCGGGGCTTCGCGGAAGGCTGGGTGCTGCCGGAACCGCCCGCCGCGCGCACTGGCCAGCGCATCGCCGTGGTCGGTTCCGGCCCCGCCGGCCTTGCCGCCGCCCAGCAGTTGAATCGCGCCGGACACCGGGTGACGGTTTATGAACGAGCGGACCGGATCGGCGGCTTGCTGATGTACGGCATTCCCAACATGAAGCTCGACAAGGCGGAAGTGGTGGAGCGGCGGCTGGCCCTCATGCGCGAGGAAGGGGTCGAGTTCCGCGCCAATGCGGCGGTTGCCGACGGCCAGGATGGCAGCATCGACAGCCGCGCCTTGGCCGAGGAATACGACGCGGTGCTGCTCGCCACCGGCGCCACCGTGCCGCGGGACCTGCCCATTCCCGGGCGGGACCTGGACGGCATTCAGTTCGCCATGACCTTCCTTGCGGATAACACCAAGAGCCTGCTCGATTCCGGCTTCGAGGATGGCGCCTACACGTCGGCCAAGGACAAGCACGTGGTCGTCATCGGCGGCGGCGACACCGGCGCGGACTGCATCGGCACGTCCCTGCGCCACGGCTGCCGCAGCCTGGTCAACTTCGAGCTCTTTCCGCAACCGCCCGCGGAGCGCGCGCCGCACAATCCTTGGCCCACCTGGCCGGTCATTTTCCGCACCGACTACGCCCACCAGGAGTCGGCGGCCCGGTTCGGCGACGACCCCCGGGTGTATCTCATCTCGTCGGTGGAGTTCCTCGGCGACGGCGGCCGGGTCAAGGCCATTCGCACGGTGGACGTGTCCTTCGAGAACGGCCAGTTCAAGAACATCGACGGCAGTGAGCGGGAGTGGCCAGCCGACCTGGTGTTGTTGGCCATGGGCTTTTTGGGGCCCGAGCACGAGGCCTCCGATCCGCTCGCCATCGACTACGACGAACGCAGCAACTACCGGGCTGAATACGGCGCCTACCAGACCAACGTGGCGAACGTGTTCGCCGCCGGCGACTGCCGCCGGGGCCAATCCTTGGTAGTGCGGGCGATCAACGAAGGCCGGGAGGCGGCCCGGGAGATTGACCGCTACCTGATGGGCGCGACGGAATTGCCGTAAATCGAAGGAAGTGAAGACATGAGTAGAGATTTAGCAGAAGAGCAGCGGGATGGGGTGGCCGACCCGTTGGCCGCCAAGGCGGCAGCCGCCCTGCTCGGCGGCGGCGAGCGCCG
>CAZRBP010000117.1:4663-7694 GCA_964598305.1 uncultured Pseudomonadales bacterium
CCGACCCGTTGGCCGCCAAGGCGGCAGCCGCCCTGCTCGGCGGCGGCGAGCGCCGCATTGAGCAGCAGCACGCCAAGGGCAAGCTGACCGCCCGGGAGCGCATCAGCCTGCTGCTCGATGAAGGCAGCTTCGAGGAGTGGGACAAGTTCGTCGAGCACCGCAACAGCGACTTCGGCATGGCGGAGCAGAAGATTCCCGGCGATGGCGTCGTGACCGGCTACGGCAGCATCAACGGCCGTCTGGTGTTCGTGTACAGCCAGGACTTCACCGTGTTCGGCGGCGCCTTGTCGGAGGCTCATGCGGAGAAGATCTGCAAGGTGATGGACCAGGCCATGAAGGTGGGCGCGCCGGTGATTGGCCTGAACGACTCCGGAGGGGCCCGCATCCAGGAGGGCGTGGCCTCCTTGGGCGGCTACGCCGAGATCTTCCAGCGCAACGTCCTGGCCTCGGGGGTGGTGCCCCAGTTGTCGGTCATCATGGGGCCCTGCGCGGGCGGGGCGGTTTACTCGCCCGCCATCACCGACTTCATCTTCATGGTGGAGGACTCCTCCTACATGTTCGTCACCGGGCCGGATGTGGTGCGAACGGTCACCCACGAGGTGGTCACGCCGGAGGAGCTCGGCGGCGCCAGCATCCACAGCCGCAAGTCCGGCGTGGCTGATCTGGCCATCGCCAATGACGTGGAGGCGTTGCTGCTGACCCGCCGCTTCTTCGACTACCTGCCGCCCAACAATCGCGAGCAGCCGCCCCGCTGGCCGACCAGCGACCCGGCCAGCCGCCCCGCGCCGTCGCTCGCGAGCCTGGTGCCCGCCGATCCCGCCAAGCCTTATGACATCAAGGAAGCCATCGTCAAGGTGGCCGACGAAGGGGAGTTCTTCGAGCTGCAGCCGGGCTATGCCCAGAACATCGTCATCGGCTTCATCCGCCTGCAGGGGGCGACCATCGGCGTGGTCGCCAACCAGCCCATGGTGCTGGCCGGCTGCCTGGACATCGACTCGTCCAAGAAGGGTGCTCGCTTTGTGCGCTTCTGCGATGCCTTCAACATTCCCATTCTCACGCTAGTGGACGTGCCCGGCTTCATGCCGGGCACCGCCCAGGAGTACGGCGGCATCATCAAGAACGGCGCCAAGCTGCTCTACGCCTACGCCGAATGCACCGTGCCCAAGGTGACCTTGATCACGCGCAAGGCATACGGCGGCGCCTACGACGTGATGGCGTCCAAGCATCTGCGCGGCGACGTGAACTTCGCGTGGCCGAGCGCGGAGATCGCCGTGATGGGCGCCAAGGGCGCCGTGGAGATCATCTTCCGCAAGGACAAGGGCGACGAGGGCTTGATTCAAGCGCGCACCGACGAATACCAAGCCAAGTTCGCCAACCCCTTCATTGCCGCCAGCCGCGGCTACGTGGATGACATCATTCGCCCCCATGAGACCCGGGAACGGGTCTGCAAGTCGTTCGCCATGCTGCGCGACAAGCAGCTTGAGAACCCTTGGCGCAAGCACGGCAACATTCCGCTGTAGCGCTTCTTTCTTAGTACGCCTTCCAGCTTTCCTCTTTTGGTGTTTTCCATGCCTGATTCAATGTTCAAGAAGATCCTGATCGCCAACCGCGGGGAAATCGCCTGCCGGGTCATCAAGACAGCCAGGAAGATGGGCATCGCGACGGTCGCGGTTTACTCCGATGCGGACGCCGGCGCGCTCCATGTGCGCAGGGCGGATGAAAGCGTGCGGATCGGCGAGGCGGCTTCCACCGACAGCTACCTGCGCATCGATCGGCTGCTCGACGCCTTGGCGGCGACCGGCGCCGAAGCGGTGCACCCGGGCTACGGCTTTCTCTCCGAGAACGCCCAGTTCGCCGAGGCCTTGGCCGACCGCGGCATCGCCTTCATTGGCCCCGGCGTCCATGCCATCACCAGCATGGGCGACAAGATCACCTCCAAGCGCATCGCCAAGGAGGCGGGCGTCAACACCATTCCGGGCTACGAAGACGTCATTGAAGACCCGGACCACGCCGTGGCCATCGCACGCAAGATCGGCTATCCGGTCATGCTCAAGGCCAGCGCCGGGGGCGGCGGCAAGGGCATGCGCGTGGTGCACGGCGATGACGAGTGCCGGGACGGCTTCCAGCGGGCGACCAACGAGGCCAAATCCAGCTTCGGCGACGACCGGGTGTTTGCGGAGAAGTTCATTGAACAGCCCCGGCACATCGAAATTCAAATCATCGCGGACCGCCACGGTAACGCCGTCCACCTTGGCGAGCGCGAATGTTCAATCCAGCGCCGCCACCAGAAGGTCATCGAGGAGTCGCCGTCGCCGTTCATCGACCCCGCCACCCGCCAGGCCATGGGCGAGCAGGCGATCGCCTTGGCCCGGGCCGTGGACTACGCGTCGGCGGGCACCGTGGAATTCATCGTTGATGCGGACAGGAACTTCTACTTTCTGGAAATGAACACCCGTTTGCAGGTGGAGCATCCGATCACCGAGATGGTCACCGGCCAGGACTTAGTGGAGCTGATGATTCGGGTTGCCGCCGGCGAGCCGTTGCCCCTGACCCAAGACGACGTTCGGCAGAACGGATGGGCGGTGGAGGCTCGGGTCTATGCCGAGGATCCACTGCGCAACTTCCTGCCCTCCATCGGCCGGCTGGTTCGTTATCAGCCACCCGCGGAGAGCGCCCGGGTGCGGGTGGACACGGGCATCGAAGAGGGCAGCGAAGTGTCCATGTTCTACGATCCCATGATCGCCAAGCTCGCGACCTGGGGCGAGACCCGGGAAGCGGCCATTGAAACGATGAACGAAGCGCTGGACGCCTATTACATTCGCGGCGTCAATCACAACATCAGCTTCCTGGGCGCCGTGATCGCCCATGAACGATTCCGCGCCGGGCGCTTGACCACCCACTTCATTGACGAGGAGTTCCCAGACGGCTTCCAAGCGGATCAGCTACCCGACGGGGAGGCGGATGTGCCGGTGATTGCCGCAGCGGTGGTTCATCAGACTCGAACGGCTCGGGCTGCCGAAATCAGCGGTCA
>CAZRBP010000117.1:7794-10811 GCA_964598305.1 uncultured Pseudomonadales bacterium
AGCTTGGAAGTGGACCAGCCGATCCTGGAGTTTGAGTAACGCTCAATCCGCCCGGCCATGAGTTGGCCGGGCGGACTGACGCGCCAAGGGGCGAGTTACTTGCTTGGCGTCTCGTTCAGTTTGCCGAAGCTGCCGCGCAATGCGTCCGAGGTCAACTTTTTGAAATTGGGAACGTAGTCCCCACGCCCCTTCTTGCGAATGGTCTTGCTGGCCACCAGCCAACCTAGAATAAGGTACACCTGATGGATGGGCAGCTTCTTGCCGTCGGGGGAATTCAGATCGGTCAGAATGTCCTTGCGGAACGTCGCGCCGCCATCGCCGACGATGGTGGTGGCGATCTGCGCCACCGTTGCATAGGGCACGGCGTGGGTTTGTTCGACTTTCTTGCTGTGCGACCAATCCGTTCTGACGAGGTTGTCGCCTCGCCTTGAATACTTCGGATAGCCTCGCTTCGGCGGCGACCGGCGGCGCTTATTCGGCGCTTCGGCTTCCGCTTTTGCTTTCGGTTCGGCCTTGGGGGCAGGTTGGGCCTTGCGGGCGGCGGCGCGTTTCGGCTTGGCAGGTGCCGGTGCCGCTGCCGGCGGTTCGAGGCGTTCGATTTCGGCGATTACGGCGCGCACCTTTTCAGATACCGAGGCCAATTCGCCAAGATGCTCGAATTCGCGTTTTGCCACCGCTTCGGTCATTTGCGTCGCCAAGCGCTCGTCCGCCTTGGAAAGAGACTGCAAAACCCTATTAAAAATTCCCATGTAAAAGCTCCCGATCAAATGTTTCGTTGGAAAAGAGAAAACGACCTGTTGGCGTTCTAGAACGAAACATTCTATCGTTAATTTAAGAAGTGTGAAACAACAATTTAATCAAGCCGTTTGCGAGGCGCGGTCGGCCCGTTGCACTTCCTCCAATTCAATCAAGGTGCCGCAGAAGTCCTTCGGATGAAGGAACACCACCGGCAGACTGTGCGCGCCAACCCTAGGCTTGCCGTCGCCGAGCACGCGGGCCCCCTCGGCCGTAAGATGTTCTATCGCGGCGTGAATGTCCTCCACTTCATAACAGATGTGGTGCATGCCGCCGGCTGGATTGTTGGATAGGAAATTGGCCACCGGAGAGCCCTCTCCCAGTGGGTGCAGCAACTCGATTTTGCTGTTCGGAAGTTCCACGAACACCGTGGTGACGCCATGGTCCGGCAACGGCACCGGATCGGAAACCGCAGCGCCGAGTTGACTCTTGTACAAGGCGGCGGCGGCCGCTAGGTCCGGCACCACAATGGCAACGTGATTCAATCGTCCAATCACAATAGGCTCCTTTTGATCAGTTTGAATTCGACCGCACGACCGTCAGGTCGCGCGGTTACCGGTTCCGTCCGGGAATGAGCTTAAGAATGTCGCTGGCCGCCTTCGGAATGTTGGCGCCGGGTCCAAAGATCGCGGCCACCCCGGCGTCGAGCAGGAAGGCGTAGTCCTGTTGTGGAATGACGCCGCCGCAAACCACGATGACGTTTTCCTTGCCGAGCGCCTTGAGCGCTTCGATCAATTGCGGGGCCAAGGTCTTGTGGCCGCCCGCCAAGGTGGAAAAGCCAACCACATGGACGCCGAGGCTGCCGGCGTCGGCGGCCGCCTCGTCGGGCGTTTGAAAGAGTTCGCCGGCGTGGACCTCAAAGCCTAGGTCACTGAAGGCGTTGCAAATGACCTTGGCGCCCCGGTCGTGGCCGTCCTGGCCGAGCTTGACCACCAGAATGCTCGGCGCACGGCCTTCAAACTCCGTGAACACCTTGATTTCCTCCACCACCCGCGCATAGTCCCCGCCATCGCCATGCACGCTGCCGTAAACGCCCTTGGTGATGCGGGCCACGGCGCGGTGCCGGCCCCAGCTCTTCTCCAAGGCGCCAGACACTTCGCCGACCGTGGCCCGCCGCCGCGTGGCTTCAATGCTCAAGTGAAGCAGGTTGCCGGTGCCGTTTTCGGCGGCTTGGGTGAGATCGTCCAAGGCGGCTTGGGTGGTGGCTTCGTCGCGTTTGGCGCGCACTTCGGACAGCCGTCGAACCTGGGCCTCGCGCACCTTGGCGTTGTCGATTTCCAAGACGTCAACGTTTGAGTCGTCCGTCTCAAGCTGGTACTTGTTGACGCCGACGATGACCTCCTCGCCCCGTTCGATGCGGGCTTGGCGGCGGGCGGCCGTTTCCTCGATGCGCTGCTTCGGCATGCCTTCGGCAACGGCCTTGGTCATGCCGCCCATCGCCTCGACTTCCGCAATGAGTTCACGCGCCTCGCGAACGATGGACTCGGTGAGGCTCTCCACGTAGTAGCTGCCGCCGAGCGGGTCCACGGTGCGCGTCACGCCGGACTCCTCGGCGATGATGATTTGCGTGTTGCGGGCGATGCGCGCCGAGAAGGGCGTCGGCAGGGCGATGGCCTCGTCGAAGGCGTTGGTGTGCAGGCTTTGGGTGCCGCCGAGCACCGCCGCCAGCGCCTCGATGGTGGTGCGCACCACGTTGTTGTAGGGATCCTGCTCCTGCAGCGAGACGCCGGAGGTCTGGCAATGGGTGCGCAGCATCGAGGACGTCGGGTTGGTGGGATTGAACTGGGCCATCAGTTCCGCCCAGAGGATGCGCGCCGCCCGCAGCTTCGCCACCTCCATGAAGAAGTTCATGCCGATGCAGAAGAAGAATGACAGACGCGGCGCGAACTTGTCGATCTCAATGCCGGTGGCCAGCGCCGCCCGCACGTACTCCACGCCGTCCGCCAAGGTGAAGGCCAGCTCCTGGACCAGGTTGGCGCCGGCCTCCTGCATGTGGTAGCCGGATATGGAGATGGAGTTGAACCGCGGCATGTGCTCGGCGGCATGGCCGATGATGTCGGCGACGATGCGCATGCTCTCCTTGGGCGGATAGATGTAGGTGTTGCGCACCATGAATTCCTTCAGGATGTCGTTCTGAATGGTGCCGGACAGCGCCTCCGGGGCGACCCCCTGCTCCTCGGCGGCGACGATGTAGCCGGCCATCACCGGCAGCACGGCGCCGT
>CAZRBP010000118.1:0-5972 GCA_964598305.1 uncultured Pseudomonadales bacterium
ATGGCGCACTAATAATATCCAAATTAAATGTTGCGGGACGGGCAGCGCCTCTGTATAGTGCGCCGTCCCGATTTCGGGGGTTCTTTAACAGGAGAGGTGCCCTGCCTAGCAGTAGCGCGGGTTAGGGCTTTTTTGCCGCGTTTTGGAGGTCGTTCGGTGCCCAACCAGCGCATCCGCATTCGCCTGAGAGCGTTTGACCACAAGCTAATCGACGTGTCGACCCAAGAGATTGTCGAGACGGCAAAGCGCACCGGGGCGCAGGTTCGCGGGCCCATACCCCTGCCTACGCGGAAGGAACGATTCACCGTGCTGATTTCGCCGCATGTCAACAAGGATGCCCGCGACCAGTACGAAATCCGAACGCACAAACGTCTCCTGGACATCATCGAACCCACCGAGAAGACCGTCGATGCGCTGATGAGGCTCGATTTGGCGGCCGGGGTTGAGGTGCAGATCAGTTTGAATTGACGAAAACGCCGCGCCGCCAAAGGCCGGCGTTTTTTTACGCACCGGGGGTTGACCCCTAGGTGTGGCAATGCCCCGGGAGGGGCTTAAAGTGCCCCTGAAGGGGCTTAAAGCGCCCTAATGGGCGTACAGGGCCCCGATTGGAGGGCTGGCGAAGCAGTGCGCCTTCCGCTCAACACAGGATGAAGGAGCGGCGGGTGCTTTTTGGGCTTGAACCAGGATCGAAGCATGGCGATTGGCTTGATCGGCAAAAAATGCGGCATGACTCGGGTGTTTACCGACGAGGGCGCGTCCGTGCCCGTGACGGTGATCGAAGTCGAGCCCAATCGGGTCATCCAAATCAAGACGCCGGAAACCGATGGCTACGCCGCTGTTCAGGTCACCGCCGGCGCCGGCCGGCGCAATCGCGTCACCCGCCCCATGGCTGGCCACTTCGCCAAGGCCGGTGCTGGGCTCGGTCGGGGGCTGTGGGAGTTCCGCGTGGACCGCGTCGACGAGGCCTTGGTTCCCGGTGCCGAATTCGGCGTCGAGGTCTTCGAGGCCGGACAACGGGTGGATGTGCGCGGCACGTCCAAGGGCAAGGGCTTCGCCGGCACCATCAAGCGATGGAACTTCCGTAGCCAGGACGCCAGCCACGGCAATTCCATCTCCCACCGTGCGCCCGGCTCCATCGGCCAGTGCCAAACGCCGGGGCGGGTTTTCAAAGGCAAGAAGATGGCGGGGCAGCTCGGCAACACCCGCATGACCACCCAAAACCTCGAAGTGGTGCGCGTCGACAAGGAACGCAATCTCCTGTTGGTGAAGGGCTCGGTGCCGGGGCCCGCGGGGGGCGATGTGCAAGTTCGCCCGGCCATCAAGGCGGCCGGCGCGGTCGAGGAGACCGCGTCATGAAGGTCGCGTTGCAAGCCGGCGGCAGCGTGGAGTTGTCCGAAGCGGCCTTTGGCCGCGAATTCAACGAGTCCTTGGTGCATCAGGTGGTCAACGCCTACCAAGCCGCTGGCCGACAGGGCTCGAGAGCCCACAAGTCCCGCTCGGAACGGCGCGGCGGTGGCCGCAAGCCTTGGCGGCAGAAGGGCACTGGACGGGCCCGGGCGGGCAGCATCCGCAGCCCCATTTGGCGTGGCGGTGGCGTCACCTTTGCGGCCAAGCCGCAGGATCATTCGCAAAAAGTCAATCGCAAGATGTATCAGGGCGCAGTGCGCTGCATTCTGTCCGAGCTCATCCGCCAAAACCGCCTCATCGCCCTCGACGCCTTCTCCATAGACGCCCCCAAGACCCGCGCCCTCCTCGACAAACTCGCCTCCCTCGACCCAAAGCCCGATGGCAAGCTGCTCATCGTTGCCGACAGCGTGGACGACAACCTCGCGCTCGCTGCCCGCAACCTGCGCGAGGTCGAGGTCCGCGACGTTGCCGCCATCGACCCGTTGAGCCTGGTGAGCTTTGATCACGTGCTCATGACCGTCGGCGCCCTGAAGAAGCTTGAGGAGGCACTGGCGTGAACGAGGAACGCATCTACATCGTGCTCGACGAACCGCACATATCGGAAAAAGTCACCAATCTGGGCGATTCGAGCAACCAATACGCGTTCAAGGTGGCCAAGGACGCCACCAAGGCGGAAGTCAAGGAGGCGGTGGAGCAGCTATTCGGCGTCGAGGTGCTCAACGTCACCACGCTCAACGTGCGCGGCAAGGTAAAGCGCAACCGGTACGGCACCGCCCGCAAGAAGAACTGGAAAAAGGCCTACGTTCGCATCGCTGCCGGCCAAGAGCTTGACACCATGGTGACGGAGTAGGGGCCGTGGCAGTCGTCAAGGCAAAACCAACGTCCCCGGGCCGGCGCTTTGTCGTCAAGGTGGTCAATCCGGATCTGCACAAGGGCACGCCGCACAAACCGTTGCTTAAGGGTTTGAGCAAATCCGGGGGACGCAACAACCACGGCCGCATCACCACTAGGCACCGGGGCGGCGGACACAAGCGCCACTACCGAATCATCGACTTCAAGCGCAACAAGGACGGTGTCCCGGCCCGCGTCGAGCGTCTTGAATACGACCCCAACCGCACGGCCAACTTGGCGCTGCTCAAGTATGCGGACGGCGAACGGCGCTACATCATCGCGCCCAGGGGGCTGCGGGCTGGCGATGCGGTCATGAGCGGCAGCAGCGCGCCCATTCGTCCCGGCAACGCCATGGCCCTGCGCAGTGTTCCGGTCGGCAGCGTGGTGCACTGCATTGAACTCAAGCCCGGCAAGGGGGCGCAGCTCGCCCGCAGCGCCGGCACCTCCGCGCAGCTCGTAGCCCGGGAAGGCAGCTACGCCACCCTGCGCCTGCGCTCGGGGGAGATGCGCCGGGTGCTCGCCGAGTGCCGTGCCACGGTCGGCGAAGTGGGCAACAGCGAGCACAACCTGCGCTCCCTCGGCAAGGCCGGGGCCAAGCGCTGGCGCGGGGTGCGGCCCACCGTGCGCGGCGTGGCCATGAATCCGGTGGACCATCCCCACGGTGGCGGCGAGGGCAAGTCCTCGGGCGGCCGACATCCGGTGTCGCCTTGGGGCGTGCCCACCAAGGGCCATAAGACGCGCAGCAACAAGCGCACCGACGGGCTCATTGTGCGCCGCCGGAGCAGGAGGTAAGGCCATGCCAAGATCGGTGCGAAAGGGTCCCTTCGTCGATCTGCACCTGATGAAGAAGGTGGATCAGGCCGTGCAGAGCGGCAGCAAGCGGCCCATCAAGACCTGGTCGCGCCGCTCCATGATCCTGCCGGACATGGTGGGACTGACCATCGCGGTGCACAACGGGCGCCAGCACGTGCCGATCTTCGTCAGTGAGGAGATGGTCGGCCACAAGCTTGGCGAATTCGCGCCGACGCGAACCTACCGGGGCCATGCCGCGGACCGCAAGGCACGCCGGTAGCGGCTCGCCCAGGGCAGGGAAATCATGGAATGCAAACCCGAACAACGCGATCAGGACAGGAAGGACGAGCGCCCATGATGGTTTCCGCCACTGCCAGACGGCTCGCCATTTCGCCGCAGAAGGCCCGCTTGGTCGCCGATCAAGTGCGCGGGCAGCCTTTGGATCAGGCGCTGGGCTTCCTGAGCTTCAGCCCGTCCAAGGCGGCGGGGCTGGTGCGCAAGGTGGTGGAGTCGGCGATCGCCAATGCGGAAAACAACGAGGGGGCGGATGTGGATGAACTCTGGGTTTCGGAGATCCAGGTCAACGAAGGCACCACCTTGAAGCGGATCAAGCCGCGCGCCAAGGGCCGGGCGGACCGCATCTTCAAGCGCACCAGCCACATCACCGTGACCCTGTCGGACGAGTAGCAAGATGGGCCAGAAAGTACATCCCACCGGAATCCGCCTTGGCGTGGTCAAGTCGCACAAGTCCATCTGGTATGCGGACAAGCAGCAGTACTCGGAGTACTTGCTCAAGGATCTGGAAGTGCGCGAGTACCTGCGCAAGCGCCTGTCCCAGGCATCGGTCAGCGGCATCGAAATCAAGCGTTCGGCGCAGACCGCACGGATCACCATCCGCACCGCCCGCCCCGGCATCGTCATCGGCAAGAAGGGCGAGGACGTTGAACGCTTGCGGGTGGACCTGACGAAGATGATGGGGTTGCAGTCAGTGCACGTCATCATCGAGGAGATTCGCAAGCCCGAGATCGACGCCCTGCTGGTGGCGCAGAACGTGGCGCAGCAGTTGGAACGGCGGGTGCAGTTTCGGCGCGCCATGCGCCGGGTCATTCAAAACGCCATGCGGTTGGGTGCCGAAGGCATCAAGGTGCGGGTGGCCGGCCGCTTGGGCGGTGCCGAGATCGCCCGCTCGGAGGTGTACCACGAAGGGCGGGTGCCCCTGCACACCCTGCGTGCCGATATCGACTACGCGACTTGGGAGGCGCAGACCACCTACGGGGTGCTCGGCATCAAGGTGTGGGTGTTCAAGGGTGAAATCCTGGGTCCGGAAGAAGCGGAGGCGGCCGCTGGCTAGAGATCCGGGCCGCGGCCCCGAGAGGCAGCAAGGAAAGAGCGGCAGGACAAACGTTGGCAAGAAGAGTTGAACAGCCATGCTACAACCGAAACGAACGAAATTTCGAAAGCAGCACAAGGGCCGCAACCGTGGCCTGTCGCACCGGGGCAGCTCGGTGAGCTTCGGCGAATTCGGTCTCAAAGCGACCAGCCGAGGGCGGTTGACGGCGCGCCAAATCGAGGCGGCGCGGCGGGCCATGACGCGCCACGTGCGCCGTGGCGCCAAGATCTGGATTCGCGCCTTCCCGGACAAGCCGATCACCAAGAAGCCGCTTGAGGTGCGCCAGGGCAAGGGCAAGGGCAACGTCGAGTACTGGGTTGCCCAAGTGCAGCCGGGGCGCATCCTGTACGAGATTGAAGGCGTGCCGGAAGAGGTGGCGCGGCGAGCCTTTGAATTGGCCAGCGCCAAGTTGCCGTTCTCCACGGCCTTCGCCAAACGGACCGTTGCCGCCTAGCCCGGCATGGAAGCCCACGGACAGATTAAGGTCAGTTAAGGCAATGGACACTGCGGACTTAAGGGAAATGGCGCCGGATGAGCTCAAGGGCGAGTTGCTGCGCTTGCGCAAGGAGCACTTCAACCTGCGCATGCAGAGGGCCAGCGGCCAGTTGGGTCAAACCCATCTGGTGCAGGAGACCCGGCGCGACATCGCCCGGGTGAAGACCGTCATGCGGGAGAAGTCGCACGGGGAGCAGGCGCACGCGGACGAGGCGTCCGCGGACCAGGTGTCCGCGGACCAGGTGTCCGGGGAGAAAGCGAATGACTAAGCCCATCAAGGCCGGCCGGCGTACGGTATCCGGGGTCGTCACCAGCGACCGCATGGACAAGACCCTCACGGTGCTGGTGGAACGGAAGGTGCAGCATCCGGTGTACAGCAAGATCATCCGGCGCTCGACCCGGCTGCATGTCCATGACGAGAGGAACGAGGGCCGCGTCGGCGACACGGTCACCGTCGAGGAGTGCCGCCCCATCTCCAAGACCAAGTCGTGGCGGCTGAAGTCCGTCGATCAACGCGCCGCCGTGGCCTGACAGGTTGAACGCCCATGATTCAAGCACAAACCATGTTAGCCATAGCCGACAACAGCGGTGCGCGGCGGGTGCAGTGCATCAAGGTGCTTGGCGGCTCCCATCGCCGCTATGCCGGCATCGGCGACATCATCAAGGTGGCGGTCAAGGAGGCCATACCCCGGGGCCGGGTGCGCAAGGGGCAGGTCATGAACGCGGTGGTGGTGCGCACCCGCAAGGGCGTTCGGCGACCGGATGGTTCGCTGATCCGCTTCGATGAGAACGCTGCGGTGCTGCTCAATCAACAAAATCAGCCGGTGGGAACGCGCATCTTCGGCCCCGTGACACGGGAACTGCGCACCGAGCACTTCATGCGCATCGTCTCGTTGGCCCCCGAGGTCCTCTAGGCGCGGCGCTTGGACAGTTTGATGAACAAAATAAGAAAAGACGACGAAGTCATCGTGATTGCCGGACGCGACCGCGGACGGCG
>CAZRBP010000118.1:6072-10779 GCA_964598305.1 uncultured Pseudomonadales bacterium
AAATAAGAAAAGACGACGAAGTCATCGTGATTGCCGGACGCGACCGCGGACGGCGAGGCGAGGTGCTCGAAGTGCGCCGCGACGGCCGCCTCATCGTGTCGGGCGTCAACTTGCTGAAGAAGCATCAGCGAGGCGATCCGAATCGCGGCCAGCAAGGCGGCATCGTCGAGCGCGAGGGCCCAATCGACGCCTCCAACGTGGCCATCTGGAATGACGCCGAGCAACGTGCCGACCGGGTGGGCTTTCGCATCGAGAACGACGGCGGAAACATGGAAAAGGTCCGCTACTTCAAGTCAACTGGCGAAGCTTTGGAAAGCTGAAATGAGCGGTTTTCTGGCAGACTACCGGGATCGGATCCGCCCCGCCCTCAAGGAGGAATTGGGGCTGGCCAGCATCATGCAGGTGCCGCGGCTTGAAAAGGTGACCCTGAACATGGGGGTCGGCGAGGCGGTGGGCGACCGCAAGATCATGGAGGCGGCCGTCGCCGACCTGACGGCCATATCCGGCCAAAAGCCCATCATCACCAAGGCGCGCAAGTCCGAGGCGGGCTTCAAGATTCGAGAAGGCTACCCGGTCGGCTGCAAGGTCACGCTCCGCCGCCGGCGCATGTACGAATTCCTGGAACGGCTGGTGGGCGTGGCCATTCCGCGCATTCGCGACTTTCGCGGGTTGAATCCCAAGTCGTTCGATGGGCGGGGCAATTTCTCCCTGGGCATCGTGGAGCAGATCGTGTTTGCTGAAATCGACTACGACAAGATCGACAAGATTCGCGGTCTTGACATCACGGTGACCACCAGCGCCGCCACCGACGCGGAGGCCTTGGCCCTGCTGCGGCAGTTCAATTTCCCGTTCCGGCAGCCGGCGGCTTAAGGCCGAGCGGCGTTCCCATCAACTAGGCATCAGCACAGCGGATCAAGACCATGGCAAAGGCATCGATGATTGAGCGGGAGAGGAAGCGCGCCAAGGTGGCCGCCCGCTACCAGGCCAAGCGCGCAGAACTCAAGGCCATCATCAACAATCGGAACCTATCCGATGATGAGCATTGGGAGGCGCAGCTCAAGCTGCAGAAGCTGCCCCGCGACGCTTCGCCCGTGCGCCGCCAACGCCGGTGCGGCCTGACTGGCCGGCCCCATGGCGTGTATCGAAAGTTTGGCCTCGGGCGCAACAAGCTGCGCGAGGCGGCAATGCGCGGCGATGTGCCGGGCTTGGTCAAGGCGAGTTGGTAGGAGCGGCCCATGACCATGCAGGATCCCATCGCTGACCTCCTCACCCGGGTGCGCAACGCCCAGAGCGTCGGCCACCCGGAAGTGGCCATGCCGCACTCCAAGGCCAAGGCGGCCATCTGCGAGGTGCTCGAGCAGGAAGGCTATATCGAGGGCTTCGATGTCAGTGGCGAAGGCAAGCGGGAACTGACCGTGCAACTCAAGTATCACGCCGGGGAGCCGGTCATTGCGGAGATTCACCGGGTCAGCCGGCCGGGGCTTCGCATCTACAAGGGTCAAGCGGAACTGCCCAAGGTGCGCGGCGGATTGGGCGTCGCCATCGTCAGCACCAGCAAGGGCGTGATGACCGACCGCCGCGCGCGCCGGCTCGGCGTCGGCGGCGAAGTCCTGTGTACGGTGTTTTAGCCGATGTCCCGGATAGCCGACAATCCAATTGCCGTGCCGGAAGGGGTCGAGGCGGCCGTCAGCGGCGCCAGCATCCGGGTGTCCGGTGCCAAGGGCTCCTTGGAGACGGCGATCCATCCCTCCGTCGAGGTCGCCCAGGAAGACGGGGTGCTGCGCTTCAAGACCCGCTCCAAGTCCAAGAGCGCCAAGGCGCTGGCTGGCACCACCCGTTCCTTGGTCAACAACATGGTGCTGGGTGTCAGCGAGGGCTTTGAGAAGCGGCTGCAATTGCAAGGGGTGGGCTACCGTGCGGCCGTCAAGGGCGAGAAGCTGACGCTGCAACTCGGCTTCTCCCACCCGGTGGAGTATCAGTTGCCGAAAGGCATCAGCGCGGCAACGCCCAGCCAGACGGAAATCGTCATTTCGGGCGCTGACAAGCAGCTCGTCGGCCAAGTGAGCGCGGAGATTCGCAGCTTCCGGCCGCCGGAGCCCTACAAGGGCAAGGGTGTGCGCTACCTCGGCGAGCAGGTGCGGCGCAAGGAAGCCAAGAAGAAGTAGCCGCAACGGCTTATGCGGCAGGAAAGCGGAGAGCAAGGACATGATCGGCAAGAAACAGGCAAGATTGCGCCGGGCGCGCCGGGGGCGCATGAAGATGCGTGAACTCGGCGTCTGCCGGTTGACCGTCAACCGTTCGCCGCGCCACATCTATGCCCAGGTGCTGTCTGCCGATGGCGCCAACGTCCTGGCCCAAGCGTCCACGCTGGACAAGAGCCTGCGGGAGGGCGCCACTGGCAATGTGGAGGCCGCCGCCAAGGTGGGGACGCTGGTTGCCGAACGAGCCCAGGCGGCGGGCGTCAGTCAAGTTGCCTTCGACCGCTCCGGGTACAAGTTCCACGGTCGCGTGAAGGCGCTCGCTGAGGCGGCGCGAGCCGGAGGATTGGAGTTTTAGCATGGCCTATACAGAGGAAATTCGCGAAGAGGGGCTGCTCGAGAAGACCGTCCGGGTGAACCGAGTGGCGAAGGCCGTCAAGGGCGGCCGGCTGTTTGGCTTCACCGCCCTGACCGTGGTGGGCGACGGCAAGGGCAAGGTCGGCTTCGGGCGCGGCAAGGCCCGGGAAGTGCCGGTGGCGATTCAAAAGGCCATGGAGGTCGCCCGCCGCAACATGGTGGACATCGAACTCAACGGTTCCACCCTGTGGTATGCCGTGACGGAACGCCACGGCGCATCGAAGGTCTATATGCAGCCGGCGTCAGAAGGCACCGGCATCATTGCCGGCGGCGCCATGCGCGCCGTTCTGGAAGCGGCGGGTGTGCACAACGTGCTGGCCAAGTGCTACGGCTCGACCAATCCGGACAACGTGGTGCGGGCGACGTTCAATGCCCTGAAGAACATACGCTCCCCGGCCGCGATCGCTGAAAAGCGCGGCAAGAGCGTCGAGGAAATCAGCGCCTAGGGCGCTGTGAGTGTACAGAGCGGACAAAGCGGACAGCGAACATGCCTGAAGACGCCGCCAAGAAAGAGGCAACGGCTAAGCCAATGATCCGGGTGACCCAGGTCAAAAGCGCCGCCGGACGCCTGAAGAGGCACCAGGCCTGCGTGGCGGGCTTGGGGCTGCGCCGCATCGGCCACACCGTGGAGGTGGAGGACACCCCGGCGGTGCGCGGCATGATTAACCGGGTCAGCTACATGGTCCGAGTGGTTGGAGACTAATCGGTATGCGCATCAACGATCTGCATCCGGCGCCGGGCAGCAAGCGCGCCAAGCGGCGCCTCGGACGGGGCCCCGGCTCCGGCCGGGGCAAGACCGCGGGCCGCGGCCAGAAGGGCCAAAAGGCGCGCTCCGGAGGCGGTGTGCCGCCGGGCTTTGAGGGCGGGCAGCTACCCCTGCAGATGCGGGTGCCCAAGTTCGGCTTCCGCTCCCGGATCGGCGCGTCCACCGCCGAGGTTCGGCTCGGTGAATTGGCCCGCATCGAGGGCGATGTGGTGGACTTGGCGCAGCTTAAGGCGGCCAACCTAGTGCGCCGCGACATGAAGCGGGCGCGCATCATGCTCTCCGGGCGGGTCGAGCGTGCCCTCACCGTGCGCGGCAAGGACATTCACGTCACCCGGGGCGCCACCGCGGCCATTGAAGCGGCAGGAGGCAAGGTCGAGGTCTGAGCGCGTCCGCTGACGGGCTCTGAAAACGGCTAAAGAAGGATCATGGCGATTAATCCAGGACAATTGGGCGGTACGCAGGCGGGCTTGGCCGAGCTCCGCAACCGGCTGCTGTTCGTCCTGTTTGCGTTGTTGGTCTATCGCATCGGCACCCACATTCCGCTGCCCGGCATCAACCCGGACCGGCTGCGGGCGCTGTTCGAGCAAAACCAGGGCGGCATTCTGGAGCTGTTCAACATGTTCTCCGGCGGTGCCTTGGAGCGGATGAGCATCCTGGCCCTGAACGTGGTGCCTTACATCACCTCCAGCATCATCATGAACCTGATGAGCATGATGTACCCGAGCCTGCAGCAACTGCGCAAGGAAGGGGAGTCGGGGCGGCGCAAAATCACTCAGTACACCCGTTACGGCACCCTGCTGATCGCCTTGGTGCAAGGATTGTCCCTGTCCGTCACGTTGGCCAATCAAGGGCTGGCCTTCTCAACCGGCTTCGCCTTCTACTTTGTGGCCACCGTCACCTTGGTGACCGGGGCGCTGTTCATGATGTGGCTGGGCGAGCAAATCACCGAACGAGGGGTCGGCAACGGCATCTCGCTGATCATCTTTTCGGGGATCGTTTCCGGCTTCCCGGGCGCTATTGGGCAATCCTTCGAAGCGGCCCGGCAAGGCGACATCAACATCATCGCCCTGCTCGCCATCGCCCTGCTCGCCACTCTGGTGGTCGGCTTCGTGGTGTTCATCGAGCGTGGCCAGCGGCGCATCACTGTCAACTACGCCAAGCGCCAGCAAGGTCGGCGGGTTTTCCAAGGCCAAGCCAGCCATTTGCCGCTGAAGATCAACATGGCCGGGGTCATACCTGCCATTTTTGCGTCCAGCCTGTTGCTTGCGCCGGCCTCCGTGGCCCAGTGGTTCGGCCAAGGGCCGGGGCTCGGCTGGCTGCAGCAGG
>CAZRBP010000119.1:0-10770 GCA_964598305.1 uncultured Pseudomonadales bacterium
CGGGGGCGTCAATCTGCGCATGAACGGCGATGGCGTGCAGAACAATGGCCGGTGCCGCCAGCGCCGCCAGCACGCGCATCGACAGCTTGGCGTTGTGCGCCAGGGTTCTGGCCTGCAGCGCGGTGCCGGCCAGATAAAGAACAATGGCGATCAGCCCCGGCAATAGGGGGCTTGCGGCAGCGGGATTGAGCGGCATGGCCTGACTGGTTGGCGCTGGAGATTCGCTGGACGCCCAGTTTCGCACAGCGCAAGCGCAGCCGCTAGACTGCGTTCTTTTCCATTAGAAGGTTTTGCCGTGCTTGCCGACCAGGATGAGCGAACCCCCTATGCTGGCCTCTCCCCGGACCTCACGCTTGATGCGCTGGAAAGTGCTGGGTTTCAGGCGGATGGCGGACTGACGCCGCTGAACAGCTACGAAAACCGAGTCTTCCAAGTGGGCATGGAAGACGGCGAGCCGGTGGTTGCCAAGTTCTACCGCCCGGGGCGCTGGAGCAGCGACGCGATTTTGGAGGAGCACGCCTTCACGCAGGAGCTGGCTGATCTTGAATTGCCCTGCATCGCCCCGCTGCGGCGGGATGGAAGCACACTCTTTGTGTACGAGGGCTTCCGCTTTGCCGTGTTCCCCCGGCAGGCGGGGCGGGTGCCGGACATCGAGGCGCCGGGTACGTTGGAGATCATTGGGCGCACCCTAGGCAGGTTGCATGCGGCGGGTGCGGTGCGTCCCTTTGCGCATCGCGCCACCTTGACGGCGCAGCGGTTTGGAGTGGATGCGATGGCCTTTCTGCTCAGCGAGGGCTTCATTCCCCCGGAATTGACAGCCGCTTACGAGGCGGTTGCCGGGCAGTTGCTTGAACGCATTGAGCCACTTATGGGCGGCTTGCAGGCCGTGCAGCGCATACACGGCGACTGCCATCTCGGCAACGTGCTGTGGCGCTACGATGCGCCCAACATCGTCGATTTCGACGACACTCTCATGGGGCCACCGATACAGGACCTGTGGATGCTGCTGTCCGGCGAACGGCCCGAACGCATTGCGCAGCTCGACAAGCTGGTCACGGCCTACGAGGCGTTCCATCCCTTCGACCCCCGCGATGCGCGCCTGATCGAACCGTTGCGCACTTTGAGAATGATGCGTCACGCGGCGTGGATCGGCCGCCGTTGGAGCGACCCGGCCTTCCCCCGCGCCTTCCCGTGGTTCGATACGCCACGCTACTGGTCCGAGCACGTTCTAAGCCTAAAGGAGCAACTCGCGGCACTGGACGAACCACCCCTGAGCATCTAAACCAAGCTCCATCATCGCGGAGTTTCGCGCAGCGAAACTCCAATCGAAACCGCGCAGCGGTTTCGCGTTCAGCAACCATTCATCCAAATCCCGCTACAATCAGGACCATGCGTAAGCCGGTCCTCTCCTCGATCACGCTGATCCTCCTCCTTGGCGCGGGCTGCGCCTTTGCGGCGGGCGATGGCGAGAAGATGTACAACGACCTGCGCGAAAAGAACGCGTTGTACCGGGATGGCGAATGGCAGGACTACGTCACCGAGATTGGCGAGCGCCTGCTGGCGGTCTCGCCGGATGCGGGCAAGAACTACACCTTCGTGGTGGTGGACAGCCCGCAAGTCAATGCTGCGGCGACGCAAGATGGCTACATCTTCATCTACCGGGGCATCATCGCCTATTGCCGCAGCGAGGACGAACTGGCCGGCATCATCGGCCATGAAATCGGCCACGTGGTGGGACGCCATACCAAGCGGACCAAGGGGCTCAACCGCCTTGGCGGCCTGCTCGGCTGGATCGGCGTCATCGGCACGTCGAGTTGGGGCATGAAGGACTTGGGAGACACCTTGACGGCCACCGCGGTGAGCCGCGAGGCTCGGGAGCACGAGCTCGAAGCCGACGCCATTGGCGCCCAACTCCTCGCCCGGGCGGGCTACGATCCCTTGGCGATGATCAACGTGATCTATGTGCTCAAGGAGGATGAGCTGTTCGCCAAGTCGGTGTCGAACCGGCCCAGCGTGTACCACGGCCTGTTTGGCAGCCACCCGCGCAACGACAAGCGGCTGCACGACGTGGTGGGGGAGGCCGTTCCCTTGGCTGGCGTCAATGTCCGTCCCCCGGAGCGCGACTTCTGGGCCATGCTGAATGGCTTGGTGTTCGGCGACGAAGCGGCCACCGGCTTGGTGCAGGGCAGCACCTACTACCACAGTGGCCTGCGCATCGTGGTGAGTTTCCCGGAGGGTTGGGATCTGGGCAATACGGCCTCGGAGGTCTTTGGCCGGGACGTAAGCGGCGCAGCCGACGCCAACATCACCGTGCAGCGGCAAAAGCCGGCTGCCAAGGGGCAGACGCCGGAAGGATACATTCGCGAAACCCTCAAGCGCGACGACATCGAGAACGGCCAGGCCATGGAGGTCAACGGCTATGCCGCCTACGTGGCGGACGTGACCATTCTGGCCGGCGACGCCCAAGCGCGGAAGATGGCCGTGGTGTTTAAGGACGGCGCGGTGTATCTGTTCAAGGGCGAGCTCGGCCCGGTCGGCGACCCGGCGACTTTTGAGCGGGACTTCAGCGCCACCCTCGCCTCGTTCCGAGCGATGACGGCCAGCGATCTCGATGCCGCCAATCGGCAGCGCATTCAAGTGGTCATGGCCAATCCGAGCGACACCTACGCGGCACTGGCGCGCAAGTCGTCCGTGAAGTCCTTCCCCGAGGAGACCTTAAGGGTCATCAACGGCCACTACCCCCGCGGCGAACCCCGGGCCGGCGACAACATCAAGCTGGTGCGTTGAGGCCGCAACTCGCGGACATCAGAAGAGATCTTCGGGCCGGATGTTGGGGTCGCCCTCATCGTCATCCGCATCCAGGCGTTGCGGCTTGGGCGCATGCTCCTCCAGGAAGTACTCGAAAATCGCATCGTCCTGGGTGCCGGTGGCCAGGGCTCCAGTTCTGGCGTCGATCTTCATGCTCAAAACCCCGGGTGGCTGCGCGGGATGGGACTCCGGCAGGCCCTCCAAGGCGGTGCGCATGTAGTCGATCCAGATGGGCAGGGGATTGTTGGAGCCATACTCCCGCTCGCCCAAGGGCTCATGATCGGGAAAGCCCACCCAGACGGTGGTGGCCACGTCCGGGCTGTAGCCGTTGAACCAAGTGTCGGCGGCGTCGTCGGTGGTGCCGGTCTTGCCGGCGATGTCGGTGCGCTCCAGCGCCCGAGCCCGGCGTCCGGTGCCGCGCTGGATCACGTCCTTGAGCATCTGGTGCATGATGAAGGCGTTGCGTTCGTCGATGGCGGGTTCGGCTGGCGCCGTCGGCGACTGCGCGAGAATATCCTCCAGGTTGACCGGCTCCTCGGCGGGCAGCGCCGCCGGCTGACCCTCGCCGCAGGACCGGCAGACGGCGGGATACTGCGGCTCAAAGATCGTAGTGCCGTCGATGTCCACCACTTTGCGGATGATGTGCGGCTGCACCTCGTATCCGCCGTTGGCGAACACCGCATAGGCCGCCGCCATGTCGATGGGCGTCACCGCCATGGTGCCGCCGCCGATGGCGAGCTGGGTGTTGCGGGGAAATGAGCCGGTGTCGAAGCCGAAGCGCTCGGCATGGTTGAGGACGTTGCCCGCCCCGACCCGCATCAGCACCCGCATCGATACCAAGTTGATGGAGCGGTACAGCGCTTCCCGCAGCCGCGTGGGGCCGTTGTAGCGGTTGTTGTCGTTTCTTGGCCGGTACTGGGACTCCAGATTGGCATCGTCATGCACCAAGGGCGCATCCATGAAGATCGAAGCGGGCGTTGTGCCGTTTTGCAGGGCAGCGGAATAGACGAAGGGCTTGAACCCCGAACCGGGTTGGCGGGCCGCTTGCAAGGCGTGGTTGTACTGGTTGATGCCGAAGTCGAAGCCCCCTTCGAGGGCCAGCACCGCGCCGGTGGCCGGGTCGAGGGACACCAAGGCGCCTTGGACCTCGGGCAACTGGGCCAGCCGCCACCCTTCCTCAGTGGCCTGGATGCGAATCAGGTCACCGGGCTGCACCACCTCGTTGGGACGCTTCGGCGCCGGCCCGCGAACATCCGTCTCGATGTAAGGGCGCCAGCGGAGCGCTGCCATCTCGAGATTGACCGATGTGCCGTCGGCCAAGGTGGCCGTGGCCCGGTCGTGGCTGACGCCAGTCACCAAGGCAGGCACCAAGCCGCCTTGAACGGTCCGATCCGCCAACGCCGCCAGCCCAGTTTCCTGGTCGTCGAACTGGGCTTCCGGGCCCCGGTAGCCGTGGCGGCGATCATAGGCGATCAGCCCGTTGCGCAGCGCCCGGGTGGCGGCGGCTTGGTTGGTGCTGTTCAGGGTGGTGTGGGCGACGTAGCCGCCGGTGTAGAGATCCGGGAAGCGGTCAATCAGTTGCCGGCGCACCCACTCCGCCGGGAAGGGGGCGGGCACGTCGAGGTCCCGTCCGTGCAGCCCTGCCGTGATGGGCGCCGCCACGGCCTCCTGGTACTCGGCTTCGGTGATGGAGCCTTGGGCGCGCATTCTCGACAGCACCAGGTTGCGGCGCCTGAGCGCCCGTTCCGGGCCGTTGATGGGATTGCCTGCAGTGGGGGCCTGCAGTACCCCGGCAAGCATGGCGAGTTGCGGAATGTTCAGCTCGTTTAGGGGCTTGCCGTAGTAGGTGCGGGCGGCCGCCTCGGCGCCGTAGGCGCGCTTGCCGAACGGCATTTCGTTGATGTAGAGCTCGAGTATCTCGTCCTTCTCAAGCTCCGTTTCGATCTTCAGCGCCAGCAGCATCTCCTTGAACTTGCGCAGGAAACGCCGTTCCAAGCTGAACGAGATGTTGCGCGCCAACTGCATGGTGATGGTGCTCGCGCCGGGGCCCAAGGAGCCTTCGAGCAGCAGGCTCTTGATCAGGCCGAAGGTGTCGTTGGTCAAGGATATGAAGTCGATGCCGCTGTGTTGGTAGAAGCGCTTGTCCTCGGTGTCGAGCAGCGCGTTGATGAAGTGGGGCGGCACTTGGTCGAAGGGGATCGGGATGCGGCGGCGTTCGCCAAACTCGGCGATGAGCGCCTCATCGGAGGTGAACACCCGCAGCGGCGTTTCCAGTTTGACGTGCCGATAGGACTCCGCATCGGGTATTTGCGGGTTCAAATAGAGAAAGACGGCGGCCAGTGTAAGAGATAACGTACAGATTCCAGTCAACGCGATCCAGATAATGGTGCCCGTCAGTGATCTTTGGCGGGGTTGGACCGTGTTGAGTGTGTCGAGGTTGTTCAAGGGAAAGCCTGTCGGTTTGCTCGGAGTGGACATTGGCTCCGCATCGATCAAGCTGGTTGAGCTCTCAAAGCAAGCGCAGGGCTGCCGGGTCGAAGCCTATGGGATGGAGCCGCTGCCTCCCAATACCTTGGTTGATGGCCAGTTTAGTGATGTGGAGCGCATTGGTGAAGCCATTCGGGAACTCAAGCGCCAATGCGGCTGCCGGTCGAAGCGGGCGGCGCTGGCGCTGTCCGGGCCCTCGGCGGTCATCAAGACCCTCGCGGTGGATGCCGGATTGGCGGACGCGGACGTGGAAGCCACCATTGAAGTTGAGGCGGAGCGACACCTGCCGGGTCCCCCCGACGAGGTGGCCTATGACTTTGAAGTCCAAGGGCTTTCGCCCCTCGACCCCAAGCAGGCGGAGGTGGTGTTGGCGGCCTGCCCGAAAGCGCAGTTGGCGCAGGGCGTGGCCGTCCTGCGGGCAGCCGGGCTGCAGCCCATCGCAATTGAAATCAAAGATCTGGCGCTGGCGCGGGGGCTGGCCGAGGCGCGGGCCACCTTGGCTGGGGACGGCGAGGGCCTGACCGCGCTGTTCGACGTTGCGTCCGGCGCGGCCACGCTCAAGGTGTTTGAACGCGGGCTTTGCATCCACCGCGCAACCGAGACCCTTGGTGCCCCGGTTGGCTTGTCGGACGCGGTGGGTGACGAGCCAGCGCGCCCAACCATCGATGCCGGTTTCTTGGCCCGGGCGGCTGCCCAGGCCCTTGAACGCTTCGCGGCATCCGCTGCCCCGGCCCCTGTCGGCGCGGCGCTGTTTGCGGGCGCTGGCGCGGGAAGTGCCTTGGTGGATGTGGTGGATGAACGCTTGCCGGTGCGCGCCGCTGTTGCCAACCCTTTTGGGGGCATGTCCCTGGCGCCGCAAATCGACCGCCAAGCGTTGTTTCGGGACGCCCCCGGCCTGCTCGCGGCCTGCGGCTTGGCGCTTAGGAGCGGCTCGTGACTCCGGCCGTCAACCTGCTGCCGTGGCGGGACGGGCAACGTCGCCGCCGCAACCGGTTGTTCGCTCTGCAGCTTGGCGGCGCTGTCGCCGCGGCCTTGGCGTTGATTGGTTCATTCGCTGTGCATCTCGATGGTGTTGCCGACGGGCAACGGACGCGCAACGCCTTTCTTAAGGCGAACGTCGCCGAGTTTGAGCGGCGAATCGAGGAGGTCGAGCGCCTCCGGCAGAGGCGGCGCGAGCTAACCGGCCGCATTGAGGCCATTGGGGCGCTTGAGGCGCAACGGGGCGCGGTGGCGCGTGTGCTGGAGGAGATGGTCAGTACGTTGCCCGTCGGCGTGCACTACCAAGCGATGGATTTGCGTGGCGATGTGCTCGCGCTGCGCGGCGTGGCGGCGAGCCACCAAGGCGTACCGGCGCTGATGCGGAATTTTCAACAATCCCCGTGGTTCAAGGCGCCGAGATTGCTTGGCATTGAGGATGCGGCACAGGGTGCATCGCCCCAAGGCGGCAGTGCCTTCAGCATGACCGTTGTTCGGGTGCCCTCTAGCGCAGCTCCGGATGTGGCGTTGCCTGCGGCAGTTGCCGCTGTCTCAGCTGCGGGTGAGTGACGATGAACTTCCGTGAAATGCTCGCGACGTCCAGCCGCATGGACGTGGCAAGCCTGCTGGCGAGCTTATCGACAAAGCTCGATTGGAGTGACTTCGGCGCGTGGCCGGCATCGCTCAGAGCAGCGTTGGCTGCAGCCGCATTTGCCGTGGCTTTGGCGGTTGGCGGTTGGGTCGTGTTCGGCGGCATGGCAGCCAGGAATGACGCGCTTGAGGCCGAGGAGGGGGCATTGCGCGCCCAGCTTGCGGCGAGCGCCCGGCAAGTGGCCAATCTGGATCAGCTCCGGTCCCAAGGCGAGGTGCTCGAGAGGGTCTTCGCGGACCGACGGGCACGGATCCTTGCCGCTTCCGAAACGGCCGGTTTGATCGAAGACATCACCGAGGCAGCCGAGGCCAACCAGTTGGCCATCGACGGCATCGAGTTCGCCGACAGCCATCGCCTCGACCATTACACCGAATTGCCGATGAGCGTCCGAGTCGTGGGCAGCTACCACCAACTCGGCGCGTTTGCGGGGGCCTTGGCCAACCTTCGCCGCATCCTCACCTTGCACGACTTTGAAATTGAACCGGGCGCGTCGCCGGGCGACCTCCGGATGCGCCTCGACCTGAAGACCTACCAACCCGTGGAGGAGCCATGAAACCCATACGAACAGCCTGTGCCCTGTGCGTCGTCGCTCTGGCCGCTTGCGGTGGCCGCCAACTTGGGGACGTTGAGCGTTACGTCGCCGAGCTTGAAGCGGGCTCCGGCCCGGCGCTGCCGCCCTTGCCGGAATTTGCCCAACCGGCGCGCGCCGCCTATCAGGCGGGGAGCGGGCGCAGCCCCTTCGAGCCGGTGGCTGTCGGCGGGGTTCCAAGCGCTGAGTCTGGCGGAAGCGGAATTGCACCGGACTTCAGCCGAGCCCGGCAGCCGCTGGAGGCGTTTCCGGCGTCCGCCTTGGAGATGGTGGGCACCGTCGCCAAAGACGCCGTGCGCCGGGGCCTGGTGGTCGATGCCGATGGCGGGGTCCACGAAGTGCGTGCCGGGGACTACTTGGGCCAAGACCACGGGCGCGTTCGACGGATTGGGGAGGCGGCCATCGAATTCGTCGAAATCCTGCCCGACGGCGGTGGTGGCTGGGTGGAGCGAAACCGCAGCTTGATGCTGGCGGGAGCGGTGCCATGAACGCTTCGCGTGTCCGTCCGCTCGCCCGATGGGTGGGTGCGCTGTTCGCCTTGTTGGCGTTAGTGCCGGCCGCCGCCGACCCGCCGCCGCACGCCGACGAGGAACCCTTGTCGCTGAACTTTCAGGACATCGATGTCCGCGCCGCCTTGCGCATCATTGCCAACGTGGCGGACTTCAATCTGGTGGCCAGCGAAGCGGTGTCGGGCCGCGTGACGCTGCGTCTGGAGGAAGTGGCTTGGGAGCAGGCGCTCGAGTTGGTGCTGCAGGTTGCCGGGCTCGACCAGCGGCGCCTGGGCGATGTGGTGTACGTGGCCCCGGCGGCGGAAATCGCCGCCGCCGAGCAGTTCCGCCTGCAGGCTGAACAGCAGACCGCCGCCTTGGCGCCGGTGCGCACTGAGCACATCCAGATCGGCTACGCCAGGGCGGCGGACCTTTGGTCCCTGTTCCACGACGGCGGCTCGGACGGGGGGCCACCCGACCGCGGCCACGCCATGATCGATGAGCGCACCAACGCCATACTCTACACGGGGACCGCGGCGCAGATTGAGGATTTCCGGCGCATCATCAAGGCCCTTGACGTGCCGGTTCGCCAAGTGCTCATCGAGTCCCGAATCATCACCGTCAACAGCAATCTGTCGGAACAGTTCGGCATCCGCTGGGGTGGCGGCGGCATCGAAAACGGTGACGGCCGGGCGTTGCGTTTCGGTGGCTCCTTGCAGACCTTGGGGGAGTTGCAGAACGCCCTTGCCGATCCAGCCGGCGTTGGCGAGATATCGAGCCCCGACGATCTGGTGGTTGATTTGGGCGTGCTGAGTGAAGGCGCGTCGAGCCTAGGGGTTGGCATCACCGGGAACAGCTATTTGATCGACTTGGAAATCTCGGCGCTGGCTGCCGAAGGGAAGGCCGAAATCATGGCCCGGCCCAAGGTCATCACCGCCGACAAGTCCCGCGCCCGAATCGAGTCCGGGGTCGAGATTCCCTACCAGGAAGCCAGCAGCAGCGGCGCCACCTCCACCTCGTTCAAGGATGCGGTGCTGTCCTTGGACGTGACGCCGCGCATCACCCCCAATGGCCGCATCATCTTGGAAATCAACGTCAAGCAGGACAACGTGGGGCGGATATTCAACGGGGTGCCCTCGATCAACACCAACGAAATCGAGACCGAGGTGCTGATTGAGGACGGCGAGACGGTGGTGCTCGGCGGCATCTTTCAGACCGACCGCAACTTCGCCACCGAAAAAACGCCGCTGTTGGGCAATCTGCCCCTGCTCGGCCGCCTCTTCCGCCGTACCTTCGAGCGGGACGACAAGCAGGAGCTGCTGATCTTCATCACCCCGCACATACTGGCGGCCAGCGCGCCCAGCGGCGGGGCAACGGAGCCCGGCTAACGGGAACAGGGTTGAATTTGTTGGTGCGGCATCCGGGCTACAATTCGGGCATGGCGCAGAGCATCTACTTCGTCGGTTTGATGGCCGTGGGCAAGACCTCAATCGGCAGGCATCTCGCTGCTTCGCTGCAGCGGGACTTCTTCGATTCCGATCAGGTCATCGAGGAGCGGGCCGGGGTGCCGATCGCTTGGATATTCGATGTGGAGGGCGAGCAGGCCTTTCGTGACCGGGAGCAGGCCGTCATCGACGAACTCACCGGCAAGGAGGGCATCGTGCTCGCCACCGGCGGCGGCGCGGTGCTGCGGCAAGCCAACCGGCGGGCGCTCCGGGGCCGGGGCTGCGCGGTGCATTTGTACAGCCCCATAGACCGGCTCCTCGAACGCGCCGCCAAGGACAAGCGGCGTCCCTTGCTGCAGCAAGGCGACCCCCGCGAGACCTTGGAGCGGCTATGGCATGACCGTAAACCCCTCTATGACGAGGTGGCCGACTATCGATTTCAGACCACCGGCCAAGGCGCTCGGGCGCTGGCCGAGGACGTGGAGCGCACCTTGCGCAGCGAGGGGGTGATTCGTGATTGAGCTCAAGGTCGATCTCGGTGCGCGCAGCTACCCCATCCTCATCGGCGACGGCCTGCTCGGCACACCGGATCTGCTCACTCCGTACGTCGGCGGACGCCAAGTGGCGGTCATCACCAACACCACCGTCGGCCCGCTGTTCCTCGATAAGCTCAAGGCGAGCTTGGGCGGCATCGCGGTTGATGTCATCGAACTCAAGGACGGGGAGCGCTTCAAGACCCTCGACACCTACGCCAGCGTCATCGACGCGCTGATGGACAAGCGCCACAACCGCACCACCACCTTGGTCGCGCTCGGCGGCGGCGTCATCGGCGACCTCGCGGGCTTCGCCGCCGCCACCTTTCAACGGGGCGTTGCCTTCGTGCAGGTGCCGACCACGTTGCTTGCGCAAGTGGATGCCTCAGTCGGCGGCAAAACCGGGGTGAACCATCCGGGCGGCAAGAACATGATCGGCGCCTTTCACCAACCGCGCTGCGTCCTGGCGGACACCGCAACGCTGGCCACCTTGCCGGCGCGCGAGTATCGGGCGGGACTGGCCGAGGTGGTGAAGTACGGCGTCATTTGGAGTGCTGCCTTCTTCGCTGAACTAGAAGGGCAGATCGATGCGCTGAATCAGCGCGACGCCGCCGTGCTAGCCGAAGTGATCCACCAGTCCTGCGCCATCAAGGCCGAGGTGGTAGCCGAAGACGAACGGGAGCAGGGCCTGCGCGCCATCCTCAACTACGGCCACACCTTCGCCCACGCCTTGGAGACCCTGACCGGCTACGAGCAACTGCTGCACGGCGAAGCGGTGGCCATCGGCATGGTC
>CAZRBP010000120.1:0-10595 GCA_964598305.1 uncultured Pseudomonadales bacterium
CCGTAGGCCACTGTGCCGGGCGATGGCCGGATGCCCGAGACGCTGGCGATGTTGATGATGGAGCCCTTGGCTGCTTTAAGGGCAGGATGGGCCTTTTGGCTGACCAGCAGGGGTGCGAGCAGATTCAGCCGGATGATGGCTTCGGTGAAGCGCGGCGAGACGGTCGCGGCGTCCGCCGCCGGGCTGCCGCCGGCGTTGTTGACCAATACATCGAGCCGGCCTGTCTGATCGAGCACGGTGTCGACTAGGCGCTGCACTTGGTCCGGGTCGCGCACGTCGGCTTCAATGAACTCGGCACCCGCGTCCGTCCCGGCGGGCGCGCTGCGTGCGCAAGCGAAAGCCCGGGCGCCGCAGTCGAGAAAGGCGTTGACGATGCCACGCCCGATGCCTCGGCTGCCGCCGGTGACGAGCACCACCTTGCCGTCGAATTGCGGCACGTCGCCCCTCGATCTTGGAAAGCACCGATTGTGTTTCAATATTGCTGATAGCGCAAGCAAAAGGCATTTGCGCTCCTTGTTTGCGTAGATCGGTCTCATGGGATTTGCGCAACAGCGTTAGGGTGAAGGTGGACACTTTCCATCTACTGTGGGACCATCAGACCAACTCAGCGCCAGCTTCCAGAGGTTGAAATGTCCCAGTCGGCCGTGTCGGCGATCGGCGAGTCCGAGCCTCAAGCACTCGACATCGAACCGCATCTGCCCTTGATTGCCGAACTGGCCTCCGAGGGCCGGGCCAACCGCCAAGTCAAGCGGGAAGCCATTGACGCCATCATCGAGTCCGGCTTCATGCGCGCCCTGCTGCCGAAGCCTTGGGACGGCCTGGAGGCGACTCCTCAAGAGTTCTTTCGGGCGCACTTGCGCATCGCCGAACAGGACATGAGCACCGCTTGGGTGGCGGGCATCATCGCGGTGCATGCCTTCCAACTTGCCATCATGAATCGCCAAGCGCTGGACGAGGTGTACGCCGAGGGCCCGAACACCCTGATTTCGAGTTCCTACAATCCCGTTGGAGCCAAGGTCGAGGCAGCCGATGGGGGCTTCATGCTCAGCGGCCGCTGGGGTTGGAGCTCAGGCTCCGAGCACTGCACCTGGGTGTTGCTGGGTGGCATCGTTCCGGGCGAGGACTACCGCACTTTTCTGGTGCCGCGCACGGACTATCGAATTGAAGACACCTGGTTTGCCTACGGCCTGCAGGCCACCGGCTCCAACGACATCGTCATCGAGCAACCGGTTTTCGTGCCGGAACACCGCACCCACAAGCGCATGGATGGCTTCAACTGCGTCCATTCCCAGGACAATCCGATGTATGGCATCCCTTGGGCGCAGATGTTCGTGCGGGTGGTTTCCACCCCGGCCATCGGCGCGGCGCGCCATGCGGTGGCGGCGTTCGCCGGCAAGGCGGCCGGCAGCAGCACGGACCCGACCAAGTTGCAGGGCGACCCGGACATCACCCGGCGGGTGGCGGAAACCCTCAACGACGTTGACCAGGCGGAGGCCGTGCTGTTCCGCAACTTCGACCATATGATGGCGCGCATGCAAGCCGGTGAGCCGTTGGAGTTGATGGACCGGGTGCGCTGGCGCTATCAGGCCAGCCTCATCATCGACGACATGACCCGCGCCGTGGACCGGCTCTTCGAGGTGGCCGGTGGCCGCAGCGTGTTCAACGGTTCCGCCATTCAGGACATCTGGCGCGACATCCGCGTTGCCCGCGCCCACGTCGCCAACAACCCCACGGCCTTTGCCCGCAACTTCGGGGCGATGGCCTTGGGTGCCGACAACGGCGACGCCTTTGTTTGAGAAGAGCGGTGTCTAGCGCTGAGCAGAGCGGTCCACCCCGCGGCGAAACCGTTGAATCGGCGGAGTTGACGCTGCACTATCACGACCATCAGGTTGGCGGTGGCAATGGCCGGACAGTGGTGTTCGTCCATGGCAGCGGCCCCGGAGCGAGCGGCTACAGCAACTTCAAGCTGAACGCGCCCGTCATGGCGGAGGCGGGATACCGCGTGATCGTGCCGGACCTGCCCGGCTTCGGCTACTCCTCCAAGCCCACTGGCATCGACTACACCACGGATTTCTTCGTCACTCACCTAGTCGGCCTGCTGAACGCCATCGGCGTCGAGCGTTGCGCCTTGGTGGGCAATTCCCTCGGCGGCGGGGTGGCCATTCGCACCGCGCTCGACCATCCCGAGCGGGTCGACAAGCTGGTGCTGATGGCACCCGGCGGCATCGAGGAGCTCGACACCTACATGGCGATGCCGGCGATGGCCCGCATGATCGCCAACTTCACCAGCGGCGCACTAGACCGCAGCGGCTTGCGGAACATCCTGCAAACGCTGGTGTTCGACCCGGCGGTGGTGACCGATGCGCTGGTCGATGAGCGCTACGCCATCGCCCAAACCCAGCCGCCGGATGTGCTCGCACGCATGCGCATCCCCAACATGGAGGGGGAACTGGGCAGCATCACTTGCCCCGTGTTGGCTTTTTGGGGCATGGACGACGAGATGCTGCCTCCGGGCGGCGGGCACAAGATTCTCAAGGCCTGCCGTCCCTGCCGGCTGATCGAGGTAGCGGACTGCGGGCACTGGGTCATGGTGGAGCATGCCCGCATGTTCAACGCCGCCTGCCTCGACTTTCTGGACAATGACTGAGTAGGAATTCATGGAGATGGCGATTGCTTCGCTGAGCTACGTGCGGCTGGAGATGCGGGATCCTTCCGAGTGGCTGCGGTTTGGCGAGCAGGTGCTGGGCTTCGCCAGCCGGCCCGCCGAAGACGGCACCGTGTGCTTGGCCATGGATGCCATGCCGTTCCGCTACCTCATCGAGCCGGGCGATGCCGACCGATTCGCCGCCGCCGGTTGGGAGTGCGCCGATGCCGAAGCCTACGGGCATCTGGTGGATGCCTTGCGGGAGGCAGGCGCACTTGTGCGTCTCGGTTCCGATGTTGAGGCCGGGTCCCGAGGCGCAACCGGCTTGGCCTTTGGCGTGGACCCCTCCGGCAACGCCTTTGAGCTTTGCCATGGCCGCACCGCGAACCATGCCGCCTTCAGCTCGCCCATCGACGGCTTGCGCTTCGTCACCGGCACCATGGGCCTAGGCCACGCAGTGCTGCCGGCGCCGGAGTTCGAGGCCACCGACGCCTTCTATCGCGAGGTGCTCGGCTTCGGCGTCAGCGACGAATTGACCCTGCCGCCGCCGGCGGAGGGCGCTCCGGAGCAGCGCATTCACTTCCTGCACGCCGACAATCCCCGTCATCACAGCGTCGGCCTGTACAACTTCCCTGCGCCGAGCGGCGTGGTGCATCTCATGGCGGAAGTGGAAACGCTGGACGACGTGGGCGCCTGCTTGGACCGTGCCAAGGCGGCCGAGGCACCCATCGTGGCGAGCTTGGGCCGGCACCTCAACGACGGCATGGTGTCCTTCTACATGCTGGCTCCCGGCGGCATCCCGATTGAATACGGTTACGATGGACGCCAGTTCGACTGGAGCGCCTTCGAGCCGACCCGCAGCACCGTGGGCGACATCTGGGGCCACGAGTACAACTTTCCGGGCTGAGATGAACAAGACCTGCGCCATAGCGGACATCGCCAACGCCGTTGAGTCCGGCATGACCCTCGGCATCGGCGGCTGGGGCGGTCGCCGCAAACCCATGGCCGTCATCCGCGAACTCTTGAAAACGGACGTCCGGGACCTGACCGTCATCAGCTACGGTGGCCCCGATGTCGGCATGTTGGCTTCCGCAGGAAAGATCGCCAAGCTGGTGTTCGGCTTCGTGTCCATGGACCTCGTGCCTTTGGAGGCGCACTTCCGCGCCGCCCGCCAAGCGGGCGCCTTTGAAGTGATGGAACTCGACGAAGGCATGCTGCAGCTTGGCCTCAAGGCCGCCGCGTCACGGCTTCCTTTCCTGCCCACCCGGGTCGGGTTCGGCTCCGACGTGCTGACCGCCAATCCCGAGATCAAGACCATCACCTCGCCCTACGCGGATGGCGAGACCTTGGTGGCGATGCCGGCGCTGCCCATCGACGTGGCGATCTGCCACGTCAATGAAGCCGACGCGCTTGGCAACTCGCGCATCTCGGGCCCTGATCCCTTCTTTGACGAGTGGCTGTGCCGGGCGGCGGACCAAGCCTTCCTCAGCACCGAAGCGCTGGTCGATACCGAGGCGTTCAATGATCCTCTGACCGCCTTGCAGATGCCGATCGAGCGCTCCCTCGTACAGGGCGTCGCAGCCGCGCCCTGGGGCGCCCACCCTACTTCCTGCGGTCCGAAGTACGGCATGGACATTGAGCATCTGCGCGCCTATTCAGCGGCCGCCAAGGGGGGCTGGACGGACTACCTTGAGCGCTACGTCCTCGGCAAGGACTTGTCCGCCTACTTGGCGGAGGTCGGTGGGCCCGAAGCAGTCGGTGCCCTGCCGTTGCCGGTCTTTTGAGACGTCGTTAGTGAGCGCTTACACCCTAACGGAACTCTGCATCTGCTGCGCCGCGGAGGCCTTCCGGGGCGACGGCGAAGCGTTGGCCACCAGCATTGGCCTCGTGCCGCGCCTGGGCGCTGGGCTTGCCAAGCTGACCTTCGAGCCGGGGCTGATGATCACCGACGGCGAGGCGTACCTCGTGCGGGAGCCGGTGCCGGTGGGGCCGCGCGGGGACTACCGGCCCAAGATCGAGGGGTTGATGACCTACGAGCGGGTCTTCGATCTCATCTACAAGGGCAAGCGCCACGCCATGGTGACGCCCGTGCAGGTGGACCGCTTCGGGCAGATGAACATCTCCATCATTGGCGAGTACCAGCGGCCGAAGACCGCGTTGCTGGGCGTTCGCGGCTACCCGGGCAACACCATCAGCAACGCCAACTCCATGTTCCTGCCCCAGCACACGAAGCGCGCCTTCGTGACGGGCGAAGTGGACATGGTCGGCGGCATCGGCTACAACCCGGCCCGCTGGCCGAATGGCCATAAGCCCGAGCATCTGGACTTGCGCCGCATCGTCACCAACCTGGCGGTCATGGACTTCCAAGGATCGAACCACGCCATCCGCGTCATCAGCCTGCATCCGGGCGTGACGTTTGACGAGGTGCAGGACAACACCGGCTTCGAACTCGCCGCCGCGCCCGGACTTTCGACCACCCCCGCGCCGACGGATGAGCAGCTCAAGCTCATTCGCGAGCGCTTGGATCCCCATGATCTGCGGGCCGGGGCCATCCCCGGCAATCCGCCGGGAGAGCGTTGAACCCGCCGATGGACACCCTTGCCACACCCGCGACGAACCGGTTGGGTTGCCGCTACCCGATCGTGCAAACCGCCATGGGCTGGGTCTCCACTTCCGCCTTGGTCACCGCCAGCGTTCGCGCCGGGGCGTTTGCCTTCCTAGCCTGCGCGGTCATGACGCCGGAAGAGGCCGAAGGTGAGATCCGAACCGTTCTCGATGCGGTTGATGGTCCGTTTGGCGTTAACTTCCATGGGTTTCAGCCCGGCGCTGAACGCATCGCCGATCTGGTCATCGACCACGGCGTCAAGGCGGTCAGCTACGGACGCGCCCCGTCGCCGAAGCTGATCGACAAGCTGAAGGCCGCCGGGGTGCTCTGCGTCCCCACCATCGGCGCCGGCAAGCACGCCAAGAAGGCGGTCGAGCTGGGGGCCGACCTCATCGTCTGCCAAGGCGGCGAGGGCGGTGGCCACACCGGTGTGACGCCGACCCTGCTGCTGCTCGCCGAAACCCTGGATGCGGTGGAAGTGCCCGTGCTTGCCGCAGGCGGCTTTCGGGATGGACGGGGGCTGGCGGCGGCGCTGGCCTTCGGTGCAGACGGCATCGCGATGGGCACCCGCTTCATGCTCACCTCGGACAGTCCGACGCCAGCCGCCACCAAGGCCCGCTACTTGGCGGCCGAGGTCAATCAGATTCCGGTCAGCGCCAAGTTGGACGGCCTGCCGCAGCGCATGCTGATGAACGAGACGCTGGCGCGGCTGGAACGGGCCGGAAGCCTATCGATGGCGTTTCGGGCGCTGGCCAACGGCTGGCGGTTCCGCGCCGAAACCGGTGCCTCCGTCATGGCGCTGGCAAAATCGGCTTGGGCGATGACGCGGGGCGGCGGACTCACCCTCTCCCAAGCGATGATGGCGGCCAACGCGCCCATGATCATCAAGAAGGCCATGGTCGAAGGCGACCCGGCGCGCGGGGTGTTGCCCAGCGGCCAGGTGGCCGGGCTGATCGACGACCTGCCGAGCTGTGCCGATTTGGTGGCGGGCATCGTCGCGGACGCGCAACAACGCATCGGTGGTTTGACGGGTACGCCGTCCGATGCCGCAACGGAGGACCTTCGCCATGCCGTTTGATGTGGAGGTCCGCGAGCGCATCGGCGAGATCGTCTTCAACCATCCGCCGGTCAATGCCTTCGACTCCCGGATGTGGTTGGAACTGCCGGGCATCATCCACGGATTGGCGGAACGCCAGGACGTACGCTGCCTGCTGATCCGCGCCGAAGGCCGGGGATTTTGCGCCGGGGTGGACATCAAGGAGCTGCAGGCCAATCCGCAGCGCATCGTCGAGGTGAATCGGGGCAACTTCCTAAGCTACCAAGCGGTGCATCGTTGCGAAGTGCCGGTGGTGGCGGCGCCGCACGGCTTTGTGCTCGGCGGCGGCATTGGCGTTTGCGGCGCCAGCGACGCCATCATCGCGGCCGACGACGCCTATTTCGCGCTGCCGGAAATCGACCGCGGCGCCATGGGCGGCGCCGCCCACATGCAGCGCTTCCTGCCCCATGCCAAGGTGCGCGCCGCCTTCCTCACCGGTGGGCGCATTTCCGCCGAGGAGGCTTTGCGCCTTGGCGGTGTGGAGCGGATCGTGCCGCGCAAAGAGCACGCCGCTGCGGCCCGCGAGTTCGCTGCCGTGATCGCCTCCAAGAGCCGCGATGCGCTGCGCATCGCCAAGCAGGCATTGAACGGCATCGAGGCCTTCGACGTGGACTGCGCCTACCGCTGGGAGCAGGGCTTCACTTTCGAGATGTACATGCACGACGACTCGCAGACCGCCCGTGACGCCTTCGTGGAAACCGGCGGCACGGCCCGCTTCGGCAGTGAATCCAACAGCGGCCAATCCAACCAGGAAGAACAGGAACCAAGCAAGGGGAAGGACCCATGACCGAGGCTTACATCATCGACGCGCTGCGCACCCCCACCGGGCGGCGTCGGGGCGGGTTGGCGGAAATGCACCCCGCGGACCTCGGCGGGCTGGCGCTGAAGGCGTTAGTGGAGCGCAATGCCGTGCCCGCCGACGACTACGAGGACGTGCTGTTCGGCTGCGTGGACACCATCGGTCCCTTGGCTGGCGATATCGCCCGCACCTGCTGGCTGGCCGCCGGACTGCCCTTGCACGTGCCGGGGGTGACCATAGACCGCCAGTGCGGCTCCTCCCAGCAGGCGGTGCACTTTGCCGCCCAGGCCGTGCTGAGCGGTACCAATGACGTGGTGGTGGCCGGCGGTGTGCAGACGATGTCGCAAATCCCGATTTCCGCTGCCATGCTGGCGGGCCAGGCCCACGGATTCGGCGACCCCTTCACCGGCTCGCCGGGCTGGGTGGCGCGTTTCGGCGATGGCTTGGTGACCCAGTTCAACTCGGCGGAGATGATCGCCGAGAAGTGGGGCTTCTCCCGCTTGGATATGGAGCGCTTCGCGCTGACCTCCAACGAACGCGCCTGCCACGCCATCGACACGGGCCGCTTTGAACGCGAAATCGTGCCCGTCAACGGGGTTGCGGATGATGAGACGCCGCGCCGGGGGACCAGTTTGGAGGCCATGGCTGGATTGCAGCCCCTGCAGTCCGGCGGGCGCATCACCGCAGCGGTGTCCAGCCAGACCTGCGATGCCGCAGCCGCGCTGCTGATCTGCTCGGAGGCGGCGGTGGCCCGCTACGGGCTCAAGCCCCGGGCCCGCATTCACCACATCAGCGTGTTGGCCGACGATCCCATCTGGATGCTCACCGCGCCCATGCCGGCCACCGAGCGGGCGTTGCAAAAAACCGGGATGAGCATCGACGACATCGACTGCGTGGAGATCAACGAGGCCTTCGCCCCGGTGGTGATGGCCTGGCTGGCGGAGACGGGCTGCGACCCGGAGCGAACCAACGTCAATGGCGGCGCCATCGCCTTGGGCCATCCGTTGGGCGCCACCGGGGCCAAGCTGATGACTACCCTGCTCCACGAACTGGAGCGCAGCGGCGGGCGCTTCGGCCTGCAGACGATGTGCGAAGGCGGCGGACAGGCCAACGTCACCATCATCGAACGCCTTTAGAGACCGCTGTGGCCGATTTGTCGCTGCCTCCCGACTACCCGCCGGGCCACGACCTGCTGGCGGGCCGGCAGGTTCTGATCACTGCCGCGGCGGGCACTGGCATCGGCTTTGCGGCGGCCAAGCGCTGTGTGGAAGAGGGCGCTTCGGTTTTGATCTCCGACATCCACGCCGACCGGTTGACGGAGGCCGCCGCCCGCCTGGAGGCGCTGGCCAAGGGGCGAGTCGTTGCCCAGCGCTGCGACGTGACGGTTCAGGATGACGTGGATGCGCTGTTCGCCACCGCCGCGGACGCCTTTGGAGCGGTGGACGTGGTGATCAACAACGCCGGCCTCGGCGGCACCGCAAACTTGGTGGACATGACCGACGCGCAGTGGGCCAAGGTGCTGGACGTCACCCTGAACGGCACCTTCCGCATGACCCGCGCCGCCATGCAGGCCATGCGCGGCACGGGTGGTGGGGTGATCGTCAACAATGCCTCGGTGCTGGGCTGGCGGGCGCAGATGGGCCAAGCCCACTACGCCGCCGCCAAGGCGGGCGTGATGGCGTTGACCCGCTGCGCCGCCTTGGAGGGCGCGGAGCTCGGCATTCGCGTCAACGCCGTCGCGCCCAGCCTCGCCATGCATCCCTTCCTAGCCAAGGTGACCACGGCGGAATTGCTCAACGAGCTTCAGGCCCAGGAAGCCTACGGCCGGCCCGCCGAGGTCTGGGAGGTGGCCAACGTGATGGTCTTTCTCGCCAGCGACTACGCCTCCTACATGACTGGCGAAACCGTTGCCGTCTCCAGCCAGCGGGCCTAGTCCCGACGAGCGCCAAGTGGCGTCAACAGTGTCTTACCTCTTCCCCCGCACCATTGGCGCTTTGATCGAGTGGCTCAACGGTCCAATTCGCCAGTGATGTCATGCGATGTCAGTTGGGGACGTTGAAACATACAAAATCCTCAACGTGCGAGGGATTATGTAGATATTTTATGTCGCATTCGCCGTAAAATGGACGCTTATTCGCAGAGATGGTGCTATGAAACGCGGAGAAGCACAGCAGATTCTGGCTGCGACCAATCGATGGTGGCGTGATCCGACCGGATGGACCGGCGACGATCCAGACCTGCGGGAGGCCATGCGCGCCCCGTTCCGTTACCAGCCCGATGTGCTGTCCGACCTTGCGCCGGGCGGGCTCCACATCCTGCGTGGGCCGCGGCGCGTCGGCAAGACGGTCGCGGTCAAGGACGCGATACGGAAACTCATATCGAGTGGCGTACCGCCACGCTGCATCGTCCACATGGCCGTGGATGGCCTGCGCAGCCGCGACCTCGGCCTGCTGGTGGACGCCGCGGATCTGTTGATGCCGGGCAACGGCCATCGGTACTGGTTCGTCGACGAGGTCACCGGCATCGCTGACGGCTGGCCGGAACGGGTGAAGTGGCTGCGCGACAACGACGTGCGCTTCCGCACGGACACCGTGGTGCTCACCGGATCCTCCGCCGCCGACCTCAGGCGCGCCACCAAGGCCCTGGCCGGGCGCCGGGGCGATGCGCAAGCCCCGGACCGTGTGCTGCTGCCAATCGGCTTTCACTCCTTCGGGCGTCTGGTCTCGACCGAAATGCCGCCCGACAGGCTTCGCCCGACGGGCCTTCGCATCCGGGATCTCACGCAAAGCTGCCTAAAGGACGCCGTCTCGGAACTCGCGCCTTGGCAGGACGTGCTGATCCGGGCTTGGGAGACCTACTTGGTCTGCGGCGGGTTCCCAGCGGCAGTGGCCCAATATGTTGACGTGCGCGGGGAACCCTCCGCCTTACGCCAAGCTCTTGTGGACGTCATCCACGGCGACGCCTTCCGCCGCGCCGAGTGGTCTCAGGCCCAGAGCGCGGACGTGCTCCGGCGACTGGCCGCGAACCTTTGCGCACCGCTTAACGTTGCGTCTCTCGCCAACGACACCGGCGTCGCTCAGGCAACGCTGAAGCGCCGCCTCGACGAGCTGCGGGAGGCGTTCGTGGCCTGGCCCTGCTATCGGGAGGAGAACTTGCGGCCCAAGCTCGGCGCGCAGCCGAAGCTCTATTTCACGGACCCTGTGTATGCCCGCCTGACGCCGGATTCCGCACCTGACTTCTCGCGCCTGTCACAGCAGCAGCTCGGCATGGCGTTGCTCAGAGCAACCGAGCGAGCCGCGCCAGGTTCGTTTGTGGGATTCGACCGCGTACTGCACCACCGCACAGCCTCGCGCAAGGAGATCGACTTCGTGGGGCCGGACTTCGGTGGGCTCGCCTTCGAGTCCAAGTACGTCGATGGCGGATGGCGACGAGATGCGCTCACCCTGAAGGC
>CAZRBP010000121.1:0-10469 GCA_964598305.1 uncultured Pseudomonadales bacterium
CGGGTCAGCACGTTGGGATTGCCGTGCACTTCGAGCGAGCCTTCCGCCCCTGGATCCTGCGGGTCGTACCAAGCGCCGGTCGGCAACTCGACCACGCCCGTACGGATGCCGTCGAGCAGCACGGCGGCGGCAAGGCAGGCGCCTCGGTCGTTGAAAACCCGCACCACGGCGCCGTCTTCGATGCCGCGCAACGCCGCATCGGCGGGATTGATGCGCAAGACCTCCCGTCCGTGGCGCTTGGCTTCGCGGCTAGTCAGGGCGTGGTCCAATTGGCTGTGCAATCGGGTCTTGGGTTGGTTGGATATCAGGTGCAGGGGATAGCGACGCGCCCGGGCGCCCCCGAGCCACTCCTGTTTGTCGACCCACACCGGGTGGCCCGGGCAGTCGTCGTAACCGAAGGCGGCAATCGTTTCGGAAAACAGCTCGATTCGGCCGCTTGGCGTGTTCAGCGGATGCGCCGCAGGGTCTTCCCGGAACGCCTCCAGGATGAATTTCCGGTCCGCCACCTGGTCTTTGAAGCAGATTTGCTCACCGGCCCAAAACTGATCAAACGGCGGCAGGGTCACGTCGGCTAGGGCCGCATTCTCCCGTGTCGTTTCGTAGAGCGTCTCGACCCAAGCCATTTCGTCCCGGCCCTCGGTGAACTCCGCTGCCTTGCCGAAGCGTTCCGCGAGCGCGGCGAAGATATCAAAGTCGTTGCGGGATTCCCCCAGCGGTTCGGCCGCCTTGCGCATCGGCGTAATGAAGCAGTCCGCTCTGCCGACGGCGAAGTCGTTTCGCTCCAAGGGGACGGTGCAGGGAAAGACGATATCGGCATGCCGGGCGGTTGCGGTCCAGAACGGATCGCTGACGATCACCGCCTCCGGGTGGGTCCAAGCGCGCCGCAGGCGGTTGAGATCCTGATGGTGGTGGAACGGGTTGCCCCCCGCCCAGAGGATGACCTTGATGTCCGGATAGATCAGCCGTTCACCGTTGTAGTCGAAGGCGCTGCCCGGTTTCTCCAACATTTCGCTGATGCGCGACACCGGGATGAATCGATTCAATGGCGGCTTCCCCTGGTCCATGGCGGCGGTGCCGAAGGTGGGTTGCCGACGGCCTGCGAAGCCGATGTTGTGTACGGAGCCGTAGCCATAGGCCACACCGCCGCCAGGCTGGCCGACCTGGCCCAACATAGCGGCCAGCAGGGTAATCATCCAGTAGCCCTGTTCGCCGTGCTCGGCCCGTTGCAGCGACCAGCTGATGCCCAGTAGCGTGCGGGCGCCGGCCATGCGCCGGGCAAGCGCCCGGATGTCGGTGGCCGCAATCCCGGAGATGCCAGCCGCCCAATCGGCGTCCTTGGCCTGCCCGTCGGTCCGTCCGGTCAGGTAGGGGATGAACCGCTCGAAGCCGACGCAATATCGGTCGAGAAACGCTTGGTCGTGCAGATCGTCGTCGTACAGCGTATGAGCCAGACCGAGCATGATGGCCACATCCGTGTTCGGCCGGCACGCCCACCAGTCCGCGTCCACAAAGTCGGCCATGTCCTCCCTGAGCGGCGAGACGTTCACGAATTGCGTAGACCCGATGAGACGCTTGAGTTGATCCGTGGCGGAATGGGCGCCAAGACCACCGTCCGTCACCTGCGTGTTCTTGAGTGCGATGCCGCCGAAACACACCACCATTTCCGTTTCCTTGGCGATGTCGGAAATGGTCGGCGCCTGCACCATCAGATTCCAGAACGGCATGCCGAGGATGTGCGGAACGATCACCTCAGCAGCGCCAGCGGAGTAGGAGGTGCGGGAGTGCACGAACCCGCCGATCAGGTTCAGGAAGCGCTTGAGCTGGCCTTGGGCGTGGTGAAAGCGGCCGGCGCTGGCCCAGCCGTAGGAGCCGCCGTAGATTGACTCATTGCCGCCGGTTTCGATGCCGTGCTGCAGCGCCTCAGCGGCCAGATCCAGGGCAGTGTCCCAATCGACCGGCACGAAGGGCTCGCGGCCGCGACCTTGACCGCCGTCCTGCCAACGGGCTTGCAGGTAGCCGCGGCGCACCATCGGCGCCGGCACCCGGCAAGCGGGGTCCTGGGCATCAAGCAGCGACTGGCCGATGGGGGTCGGGTTGCGGTCAGCAGCGTAGTGATGCACCGCCACCACCCGGCCGTTGCGGCTTTCCAGCAGGTAGTTTCCCCAGTGGGTGCTGGTGGGTGTCAGTGCGTTCGAGGCCATATCGGCAGCGGCTACTTCAGCAGTTCCTCAGCAATGATGACCTGACGGATCTGGTTGGTGCCGGCACCGATTTCCATCAGCTTGCCGACTCGGTAGAGCCGGTTGATCTCCAGATCGCGGATGTAGCCGGCACCGCCATGCACCTGCACCCCATTATCAACGATGCGCATGAGCGCGCGCCCGGCATGCAGCATCACGGCGGAGGTGCGCATGTGCGCCTCACCGCGGCCGCCACCGCCAATCTCCAGGTCCGCGACTTCCTTCGCCACCTGGCAGCTAAAGGCGCGCAGCGACTGCAGATCGGTGTACATGTCGGCGAGCAGCCCCTGCACCAGTTGGAAGCGGCCGATCGGCTGCCCGAACTGCTGGCGGCTGGCAGCGTACTCGAGGGTGATGTCCAGCGCCCGCTGGGCGACGCCAATCATGTGGAAGCAGAGGATCACGCGCTCCATGTTGAGCCCGCTCATCACCACCCCCACCCCACCGTCAACGCGGCCGACCACGTTACTGGCCGCAACCCTGCAGCCGTCGAACACCAGCTCGGCGGTGGGCACCCCGCGCCAGCCCATCTTGTCCAAGTGCTGGGCTACTTGGAAGCCGGGCGTTGCGGTCTCGAACGCGAACGCGGTGACGCCCTTGGCGCCCCCGCCGGGCGAGGTCTTGGCGTACAGCAGGATCAGGTCCGCCACCGGGCCTAGGGAAATGAACATCTTGCGGCCGTCGATGACGAAGTCGTCGCCATCGCGCACCGCCCGCGTTGCCATCGAACCCAGGGCATCGGAGCCCGCGCCCGGCTCGGTCAGGCCCAGTGCGCCAATCAGGCTGCCCGCGCAGAAACCGGGCAGGTAGCGCGCCTTGAGGGCATCGTCGGCATTACGCACCAGGTTGTGCAGGCAGATGCTCTCGCTGCCCATCCAAGCGGCGCCGAAGCTCGCGTTCCAGTAGGACAGGGCTTCGGTGATCAGGCACTGTTCGATGAACCCGAGCCCTTGGCCGCCGTAGCGTTCCGGGACGGAGGTGCCGAGCAGCCCGATCTCGTGCAACGCGCGGAATTGCGCTTCCGGAAACCAGTCGTCCCGGTCCATACGGTCGCAAAGCGGGTGCAGTTGCTCACGGCTGTACCGGTACACCGTATCGTAGATCTGCTGGTGCTCCTCGGTGTAGCCATAGGTGGCGAGGTCGGGGATGGTCATGGATTCATTCTCAATGGGGACAGCGGGCAAGTCTTGTCAATTCGGGCACTTGGTGCGCCCCGGCAACACGAAGCAAGTCAGTCCCAATAGCGGTTGATGAAGGTGGCCACCGCGGCGGCTTCGCCGGTGTCGGCAAAGGAAAATCGGATCCCGTAGTGCACCTCGATGCCGCTGTCCCGATCGAGCACCTTGTCGATCGTGGCCTGGCAGCGGATGCGCGAGCCCACCGTGACCGGCTTGAGAATGCGGATGCCGTCGATGCCTTTGACGATCATGCGCGCCAAGTTGATTTCCATCGCCTGCCAGAACAGCGACGGGAACAGGGCCGGCAGATACAGACCCGGCGCCACCAAGGCGCCAAAGGGCGATGCCTTGCAGCGCTCCTCGTCCCAGTGAATCCACTCCTCGTTGCCGGTGCCGCGGCAGAAGTCCTGAATGCCCTCGGCGGTAATCGTGACCGGTTCGGAGTTGACGATCTGTCCACCTTCGAGACGGCGGAAGTCTTCGCAGGAGTCGATGACGATTTTACGGCTCATGGCGATGCCCGCATGGCACGGCCGGGTGCCGCGGCCGTCTGAACGTGCCGGAGCCCCCGCGCCAATTCGACGTGCGCTTTGCCTGATCTGACCTTGACGGCACCATGGCCAATACCTACCATCGCCTGAAGCGGTTCGGCGATTATCGCCTAACTTATTGAATAAAGGAACAAATTCCATGTCCAGCCCAGCCGGGGGCACGGCGGTGGAAAACCAGGATGCCGCAGAGGCGGCGATGCTCACCCGCATCGATGCCGGGGAGCTGTTCGAAGATGCGGCGGAACTTTCCCCCCGCTACAAGGAAATCCTCCGTCAGACCGTCGAAATCGCCTCGATCAGCGAGATCAGCGTGCTCACCTGGGCCTGCACCGCCTTTCGCACGGCACCCGACATCGGCGCCAAGATCGCCGTTTGCGCCACCATCCTCGATGAGGTCGGCCACGCCTACCACCAGGGCATTCTCGCCGAGCAGTTCGGCGTGGACGTGCACGCCCGCGCCTTCCGTGACGACATCGCCCACATCTGGACCTGGCCGATCATGGAGATCCCCATCCGCAGCTACATCGAGTTCGTGGTGATGCAGTCGATGCTCGACCGTGCCGGCCTGCACTGGACCAAGGACCTGGAACTGCACTGCAGCTACGCGCCCTACCGACGGACCCTGCGCAAGGTGAACTTCGAGGAAGGCTTCCACATGCGCCACGGCAACTTCTGGACGGAGTTCTACTGGAACCATAGCGACGAGACCCGCGCTGCGGTGCAGCGCGCCATCGACTGGATCTTCCCGTTCGGCGTGATGTGGTTCGGCAAGCCGGACAATCTCAAGACCCGCCCGGAGCAGTTGACCTACCGGGTGCGCGGCTGGAGCAACGACTTCATGCGCGAGAAGTGGCTGCAGTCAACCTGCGCCTTCCTGAACCGCCTCGGTGCCGACTTTCCCGCCGAATTCGATGCCGAAAGCAAGCGATGGGTGCTCACCATGCCCTATCCCATGCTTTACGACGCCGAGACCTACACCTGGAGCGGCGAGCAGTGCTCCCACGAGGCGTACTGGAAGAACTCGCGCAAGGGCGGCCCCATGCGCCCGGCGGCCTACGAGCGGCTGCGCGGCGAAGTCTGGGGCGAAGCGCTGTGGTAGTGGACCGCGCCGCCGTGGAGGCCGCGGTCGGCCGGGTGCTCGACCCGCACATCAATGTGCCCCTGACCGAAATGGGGATGCTCGGCGGCGTGCAGGCGGACGCCGAGGGCAATGTCGATGTCTCCTTGGTGTTCCCTTGCCTCGGCTGCCCGGCGTTCACCATGCTCAAGGAGAACGTCCGCCGACAGGTGCAACGGGTGGCCGGCGTCGGCGAAGTGCGGGTGCGGGTGGATTGGGAAGCCCCTTGGGACCGTTCCCTGATGTCCGACCGCGCCAAGCAGTACGCCGCCCGCAGCGGCTACCGGATCTAGGCGGAGGCGCAGCCATGCCGCTTGGCCGCTCGACCAGCCTCGACCGGGTTTTCGAGGTGTTCGGCCGCGACCAGGCCGAGCGCCCCCTGTCCCACATTGGCAGCATCGTCGCACCCAACCAGGAACTGGCGGTGGCCCGAGCGCGCATCCTGTACTCGGAGCGGCCCTGGGTGGAACTCTGCGTGGCGCCCGCCGAGTCGTTCATGAGCTGCCTGCAGCAAGGGCGCGACGGCCGGGTCGGGCTCGCCTGATGAACCGCGAAACCGCAGCCGCCGGCCACGCCCGGCAGTTCCGCCCCACCGACGAGTACGATGGCCAAGTGCGCTGCCCTTGGTGCGAGTCCACCAATACCCGCCTGGTCAGCCCCTACGGCCCGAGCGTCGCGGAGATGATGTTCGAATGCTTGGACTGCAAGCAGGGCTTTGGCTGGCTGAAGTGGCAGCACAAGTTGCCGGATTGAAGGACGCCCCCGCGTGAGCTACCCCGCCACCGTCAGCCAAGCGCTGCAGAGCGAGCTGCTGTGCCTCGCCGACAGCAACTGGGTGCTGGGCCACTGGTACATCAACTGCATCCTCAATGGCCGGGAATTGACCGACTTCACCTCCATGGCCGGCATCGCCGAGGAAAAGCTCGGCCATGCCCGGGCCCTGTTCCGGTTCATGGAGGAGCACTACGAACTGCCCGAGTACCAATTGGAGTTCGCCCGCCCGGCAGACCGGATTCACGGCATGGAGTTGCTCGACGCGCCTCCCAGCAACTGGGCGGACTTCGTTTTGACGCTGTACTTGGCAGACAAGGCGCTGTGGCGGTTCGCCGACACCTTGCGCACGGGCGGTTTCGCGCCGGTTGCCAACCTGGTCACCAAGTTCGGTGAAGAAGCCTACTTCCACCAACTCTGCATCGACGGCTGGCTGAAGGCGTTGGATGAGGGCGAGCGGGGCGACCTGGCCGCGGCGCTGCGAGGCCGGCTGCCGCCGGTGTTCCGCTGGTTCCACAGTCCGGCTCCCGACCCGTTGCTGGAAGCCGGAATTCGCACCGAACCCTTGGCCCATGCCAAGGAACGCCTTGCGGCCGATGTCCAGGACTTGATCGAATCGGTGCCGGAAGCAGCCGGGGCATCCAACAGGGATCTTGCCCACGGCGTCGATCCGACGGACTGGGATGCCCCGCGGCGGCGGCCGCAGGGCAGCGTCCTGCCGCCGCGGCTGTGGGAATCGATGACGCCCACCAGCGAGGCGGCCAAGCTGGCCCGCCGACCGCTGGCCGTCAGCATCGACGACAACATCGATCTGTTCGGCACGGTCAAGAAGGACGACACCGAACCGCAATTCTGAGCGCCGGAGCTAGGCCGCCAATTCAGCCGTTGTCCGCAATCCGCAGTTCGATCCCGCCGAGCGCTTCCGACATGTGGATCTGACAGGCCAAGCGGCTGTTGCCGCGCCGGTTCTCCACCATGCACAGCATGCTCTCCTCAAGATCCTCGACCGGGGGCAGGCGGGAAAGCCACTCGCCGCTGATGTATGAGTGGCAGGTGCCGCAGGCCGCAGCGCCGCCGCACTCCGCCACCATGCCGGGAATCTGCTGGTTGAAGGCCCCCTCCATAAGCGTGAAGCCAACGCCGACCTCCTCTTCGTGACGCTCGCCGAGCGGATCGATGTATATGACGGTGGGCATGGCAAATCGGCGAACAAAACGGCAACAGAACGCAAAGCTTACCCCAACCGCCCACCCCCGCCACCGCTCCAAGGAAGCCCCCCGGAGCGAAGGCAACTTGCCTTCGCAACGAACCGGAGAATCCCATCGAGGGCGAGTCGCCCTCCGGGGAGCTTCGCTCGACTACCGCCCCGCCGCTCCGCTACAGCCGACCGAGGCAAACTCCTATAATCCCTGCACAGCTTGCCCCGAGTCAGACCAAAAAACAGGAGCCATCATGGAATTCAGCGACTACCAGCGCCTCAAGCTCAGCCGCCGCGGCCGCATCCTCGTCATCACCATCGACAACGGCCGGATGAACGCCATTGACGGGCGCATGCACAAGGAACTGGCGCGGGTGTTTATCGATGCCCAGGACGACGACGGCAGCGACCTCGTCATACTGACCGGCGAAGGTCGTGCCTTCTGCGCCGGCGGCGACATGGAATGGTTCCAGATGACCATCGAGAACCCCAAGGAGTTTCGGGCCATCCTCCCGGAAGCCAAGCGCATCGTGACTTCGCTGCTCGACATGGAGAAACCACTGATCTGCCGGCTGAATGGCGCCGCCGCCGGGCTCGGCGCCACCATTGCGCTGATGAGCGACGTGATCATCGCCGCCGACACCGCCGCCATCGGCGACCCCCACGTCAAGGTGGGTTTGGTGGCGGGCGATGGCGGCGCGATCATCTGGCCGCAGTTGATCGGCTTCGCCCGGGCCAAGGAACTGCTCATGACCGGCGACATGCTGCCGGCCACCGAGGCGGAGCGCTTCGGGCTGGTCAACTATGCCGTGCCGGCGGACGAACTCGACGCCAAGGTGGATGAAGTCGCCGGCAAGATCCTGGGCAATCCGCGCTGGGCGGTGCGCTGGACCAAGACGGCGGCCAACATCCCGTTGCGGGAGCTTGCCGCCAAGCTCACCGACGCCGCCCTCGCCTACGAGTTGGTCACCAACACCACGGAGGACCGCCGGGAAACCGTGGCCGCATTCGTCGAAAAGCGCAAGCCCCAACTGACCGGAGAGTGAGCGAGGGTAAAATCGCCGGTCGCGATATCAGGATGCCGCCGTGGAAGCAACGCCGCCACTGAAGAAGTCCTCTTTCGGGCCGATCGCCGTCACCATCTACCAGACGCTCGAGTCCTATGGCGTCGATGCCGATCAGGTGATGCGCAACGCCGGCGTGGACCTCGCCCGTGTGCAGGATCCCACCACCCGCCTGGAGCCCTCGGTGCATCGCCGCATCGTGGGAGAGGCCGTGGAGCGCACCGGCGACTGCAGCTTCGGGCTGCGCTTCTCCGATTTCGTGCATCCGACCTCCTTTCACGCGCTCGGGCTGGCGCTGCTCTCAAGCAGCACCCTCAGCGCGTTCTGCAAGCGCTGGGTGCGCTACCACTCGTTCATAACCACCATGGGTGAGGTCACCTTCGACGAAGCGGCCAGTGAGCCGGTGCTGGTCTTTCCCTCCCAGCAGCCGAACCCGAACTCCAAGGTGGGCCGGGCGATGATCGATGGGCAGATCGCCACGGTGCTCAAGCTCATCCGCTTCATGTACCGGCCGGACTACTTTCCAAGAAGGGTGGAGCTGATTTGCCCGGAGGTGCCCGGCACCCGGCGCCACTACGAGCACTACCTGGGGCCGAAGGTGCAATTCAGCGCCGAACGTAATGGACTTTACTTTGACCCCGACGACCTGACCGTGCGCCTGCCGGCGGCCAACGCCGAACTGGCGCGCCTTAACGACGAGGTGGTGGTCAAGTTCCTGGCACGGCTGGAGAAGGCGGACGTCGTGGCCCGGGCCCATTCCAAGCTCATTGAACTCCTGCCTTCGGGCCACTGCTCCAAGGCCGAGGTGGCCCGCGCCCTGCACATGAGCGTGCGCACGCTGCACAACCGGTTGACGGCAGCCGGAACCACCTATCAGCAACTGCTCGACCGCACCCGCCGGGAATTGGCCGAGCAGTACATGCGCCAGCCGAACGTGTCCGTCAGCGAGGTCGCCTACCTGCTCGGATTCTCCGATTGCAGCAACTTTTCCCGAGCCTTCCACCGTTGGACGGGCCGCTCGCCGAGCGTTTACCGCGAACAGTCGAAGACCGGCCTCTACCCTGCTGCTTGAGAGCGCCGCATGGCCGCCAAGGGACCGCTGAGCGGATACCGGATCATCGAGATCGCCGGCATTGGCCCCGGCCAATTCTGCGGCATGCTGCTGGCGGACATGGGGGCCGAGCTACTGCGCATCGACCGCGCGGATGGCGGCGACCGCGGGGTCGCCATGCCGGCCAAATACAATCTGATGAACCGCAGCCGGCCGGTCATCGCGGTCGATCTCAAGCAACCCGAGGGGGTCGAACTGGTCCTGCGCCTCTGCGCCGAGGCGGATGCGCTGTTCGAAGGATTCCGGCCGGGGGTCATGGAGCGGCTGGGCTTAGGCCCCACCGAGTGCATGGCGCGCAATCCGCGGCTTGTGTACGGCCGCATCACCGGCTGGGGACAGGAAGGCCCGCTGGCCGACACGGCCGGCCACGACACCAACTACATCGCCTTGGCTGGCGCGCTGGGCACCTTGGGCGAGGCGGGACGCCCGCCACCGGTGCCGCTCAACCTGATCGGCGATTTCGGCGGCGGCGGCCTGTACTTGGCGCTGGGCATTCTGGCGGCCCTGCTGGAGGCGCACCGGTCCGGGCAGGGCCAAGTGGTGGACGCGGCCATGGTGGACGGCACGGCATCGATGATGACCCTCTTCTACGGCATGCTGGCGGGCGGCCTCTGGCAGGACCGCCGCGGCGTCAACCTGTTCGACGGCAGCGCCCCGTTCGTGCGCACCTATGAAACGAGCGACGGCGAGTACGTGGCCGTCTGCGCCATCGAGAGACGCTTCTTCACCGCCCTGCTTGAGGTCCTGCAGACGACCGAAATCGATCCAGCCGATCAGTACGACAGAACGGCTTGGCCTGCGCATCACGCGGCGCTGGAAAGGCTGTTCAAAGGCCGGACCCGGGATGAGTGGAGCGAGGCGTTCGCCGGAACCGATGCCTGCTTCGCCCCAGTGCTGTCGTTAACCGAAGCGGCGGAGCACCCGCACAGCGTGGCCCGGAACAGCTACCTCACCGTGGACGGCATCCTCCAGCCAGCGCCGGCCCCACGCTTTTCCCGGACCCCGCCGCAAATCCAGCATCCGCCCACGGAAGCGGACGGCGACGCCGGAGACAACCTGGCGGGCTGGGGGCTGAATGATGCGGAAATCGCGCGGCTGCACCGGCTCGGCATTCTGAACCCGAGGAAAGGCGGCTGACCCGGCGTTGACGCTAGGTGACGACGGACGCGCTACGCGGATCCCAAAGCCGGCGCTCGGTGTCGCGTTCGTAGCCTTTGCCCCGCGGATAGGAAATCAGTT
>CAZRBP010000122.1:0-10396 GCA_964598305.1 uncultured Pseudomonadales bacterium
CGTCGTCCCCGATCCCTTAAAGACCAGCATTGGATACCTTTTCCGTTGGACACGATCTCCGTTCGCGGCGCGCGTACGCACAACCTCGACAATATCGACCTTGACCTGCCTCGCGACCAGTTGATCGTGATCACTGGGCTGTCCGGGTCGGGCAAGTCGTCGCTGGCCTTCGACACGCTCTACGCCGAGGGGCAGCGGCGCTACGTGGAGTCGCTGTCCGCCTACGCGCGGCAGTTCCTGTCCACCATGGAGAAGCCCGATGTCGATCACATCGAGGGGCTTTCCCCGGCCATCTCCATCGAGCAGAAGTCCACCTCCCACAATCCGCGTTCCACCGTCGGCACCATCACCGAAATCCACGACTACCTGCGCCTGCTCTACGCTAGGGCTGGCGAACCCCGCTGCCCGCACCACAGCGAGCCCCTTGATGCGCAAACGGTGAGCCAGATGGTCGATCAAGCCATGGCCCTGCCCGAGGGTTCGCGCATCATGGTGCTGGCGCCGGTGATCGTCGAGCGCAAGGGGGAGCATCTGCACGTCTTCAAGGAACTGCTGGCCGGCGGCTTCATCCGCGCCCGCATCGACGGCCTAGTGACCGATCTCGACCATCCGCCGGCGCTGGACAAGAACAAGAAGCACAGCATCGATGCGGTGGTGGACCGGCTTCGGGTTCAGCCCGGCGCGGAGCAGCGCTTGGCGGAGTCCTTCGAGACCGCCTTGGGCCTTTCCGAGGGCATCGCCCGGGTGGCCAGCATGGACGATTCGGACGCCAAGGAACTGGTGTTTTCGGCCCGCTTTGCCTGCCCGGTGTGCGGCTACAGCATCGCGGAGCTTGAGCCGCGCATGTTCTCCTTCAACAATCCGGCCGGCGCCTGCCCCACCTGCGACGGCCTTGGCGTGAAGCAGTACTTCGACCCGGAACTGGTGGTTCAGGATCCCAGCATGACCTTGGCCGACGGCGCCATCCGCAGTTGGGACCGGCGCAACGTCTATTACTTTCACATGGTGAAGTCCTTGGCCCGCCACTACGGCTTCGACGTCGAAGCGCCGTTCAACAGCCTCAAACGCAAGCACCGGGAGGCCATCCTCCACGGCAGCAATGGGGAGCGCATCGACTTCAGCTACACCAACGACCGCGGCGACCGCATCCGGCGGCGCTTTGCCTTTGAAGGCGTGATCCCCAACATGGAGCGCCGCTACCAGGAAACCGACTCCTCTACGGTGCGCGACAACCTGCAGCGCTACCTGCGGGTGCGGGCCTGCCCGGACTGCAGCGGCGCCCGCCTGCGGCAGGCCGCGCGCAACGTGTTCGTGGGCGGCGTCACGCTGCCCCAGGTATCCCGCGGCTCCATCGAGGACACGCTGACCTACTTCAACCAACTCCAGCTCGAAGGGCGCAGGGGCGCCATCGCCGAGAAGATTCTCAAGGAAATCCGGGCGCGGCTGCAGTTCCTGGTCGATGTCGGCCTGAACTACCTCACCCTCGACCGCAGCGCCGAAACTCTGTCCGGCGGCGAGGCACAGCGCATTCGCCTGGCCAGCCAGATCGGCGCCGGCCTAGTGGGCGTCATGTACATCCTCGATGAGCCTTCCATCGGCCTGCACCAACGGGACAACGCCCGCCTGTTGCGCACGCTCACCCACTTAAAGCAGCTCGGCAACACGGTGCTGGTGGTGGAGCACGACGAGGAAGCCATTCGCAGCGCCGACCACATCGTGGACATCGGCCCCGGGGCCGGCGTGCACGGTGGCCAAATCGTCGCCAGCGGCGGCCTCGAACGCATCTTGGGCGAACCCAACTCCATCACCGGGCAGTACCTATCCGGCAAGCAGTCGATTGCCGTGCCGGCCAAGCGAACGCCCTACAACAAGGCGGCCGTCGTGCGCCTGGAGGGCGCCTCGGGCAACAACCTGCACGGCTTGACGGTCAACATCCCCTGCGGGCTGATGACCTGCGTCACCGGGGTGTCCGGCTCGGGCAAGTCAACGCTGATCAACCAGACCCTTTACCCGGTTGCCGCCACGCAGTTGAACGGCGCCACCACGCTGTCGCCCCAAGACCATGCAGGCATCCAGGGCCTGGCGCATCTGGACAAGGTGGTCGATATCGACCAAAGCCCGATCGGCCGCACGCCGCGCTCCAATCCGGCCACCTACACCGGGCTGTTCACCCCGATACGCGAGCTGTTCGCCCAGACCCAAGAGGCGCGGGCCCGGGGCTACAAGCCGGGCCGCTTCAGCTTCAACGTCAAGGGCGGGCGCTGCGAGGCCTGCCAAGGCGACGGCGTCATTAAGGTGGAGATGCACTTCCTGCCCGACATTTACGTCACCTGCGATCAATGCAAGGGCAAGCGCTACAACCGGGAGACCCTGGACGTGCGCTACAAGAACAAGAACATCCACGAGGTGCTCGACATGACTGTCGAGGAGGCGCGAACCTTCTTCGATCCGGTGCCGATGCTGGCCCGCAAGCTGCAGACCCTGGTGGACGTGGGCCTGTCCTACATCAAGCTGGGACAGAGCGCGACCACGCTGTCCGGCGGCGAGGCGCAGCGGGTGAAGCTGTCCCGGGAGCTGTCCAAGCGCGACACCGGCAAGACGCTCTACATACTCGATGAGCCAACCACCGGCCTGCACTTCCACGACATCGCCCAGCTGCTTGAAGTGCTGCACCGGCTGCGCGACCACGGCAACACGGTGGTGGTGATCGAGCACAACCTCGATGTCATCAAGACCGCCGACTGGATCATCGACCTAGGCCCGGAGGGTGGCTCCGGCGGTGGCCGCGTCGTCGCCGTCGGCACGCCGGAGCAACTGGCGGCCAAGCCCAGCTCCCACACGGGCCGCTACCTCAAGAAGGTTCTGGAGGCGGCTGCGCCAAGCTGCTGAGGCCGGAAACGCGCCCCAATGCCCCGTTTTTTTGCTACCATTCCGGGTTGATTGCCGTTCCATGCAACAGTGCATGAGCGTTTACAACAACACCAGCGTTTGAGGGAAGGAACATGAGAGATGTCGTCGTCATCGACAGTGTACGCACGGGGCTGGCCAAATCGTTTCGGGGCAGCTTCAACCTGACGCGATCCGATGACATGCTGGCGCATTGCATCGATGCGCTGCTGGACCGCAACCCGAAACTGGCCGCGGATGAAGTGGAGGACGTGGTCGTCGGCGCCGCCAGCCACGCCGGCGAGCAGGACGGCAATCTCGCCCGCTTGGCGGTGGTGCTCTCCAAGCTGCCCATCACCACGGCCGGTGTCACCATCAACCGCTTCTGCTCCTCCGGCCTGCAGTCCATCGCCATCGCCGCCAACCAGATCGCCTCCGGACAAACCGAGGTGGCCATTGCCGGCGGCGTCGATTCCATCTCCATGCGCACCCGCCAAGACCCCGGCAAGGCCGAGATGAACAAGACCCTGGTTGAGGAGAAGCCCGACATTTTCATGGCCATGGGCAACACCGCCGAAGTGGTGGCCCGGCGCTACCAAGTCACCCGTGAAATGCAGGACGAATACGCGCTGCAAAGCCAGCAGCGCTACGCCGAAGCCCAGCAGGCGGGGCGGATCGGCGAAGAGATTGTGCCAATGGCCGCCACCATGAAGAAGGTGGACAAGCAGACCGGCGAGGAAAGCCTAGTGGACGTGATGGTGGACAAGGACGAGTGCAACCGGCCAACCACCACCTTGGACGGCTTGGCGGGTCTGCCGCCCGCATTCGAGGAGGACGGCACGGTCACCGCCGGCAACGCTTCGCAACTCTCCGACGGCGCCTCCATGACGCTGCTGATGAGCGGCGAGCGGGCCAGCCAACTCGGCTTTGAGCCGCTGGGCATCTACCGCGGCTTCACCGTGGCCGGCTGCGAGCCCGACGAAATGGGCATCGGTCCGGTCTTCGCCATTCCGCGCCTGCTCCACAACGCGGGCCTTGAGCAGGATGACATCGACCTGTGGGAACTCAACGAAGCCTTCGCCTCCCAGTGCGTGTACTGCCGCGATGCGCTCGGCCTCGACAACGACATCTACAACGTCAACGGCGGCAGCATCAGCATCGGCCATCCCTTCGGCATGACCGGTTCGCGCATGACCGGGCTAATCCTGCGCGAACTCAAGCGGCGCAACAAGAAGTACGGCGTGGTCACCATGTGCATCGGCGGCGGCCAAGGCGCCGCTGGGTTGTTCGAGGCCGCCTGAGGCGGGTCCATGGCGCTGCGTTGTCCAATTGTCTCTCTCGAACCGCGAAGATGGTGAACAAGCGACTCCTGCGGCAACGCCTCGCCGGCCTGTGCATCGCGCTGTGCTGCGCCGCCAACGTCGGGTTCGCAACGGTTGCGGCAGAGCCGAAGCGGGACAACTCCCAGGACACGCCAGTCAGCTACGCGGATGCAAGCGACGAGCAGCTCACTGCCCTCGCGGCACGCTGGGATGAGTTGGCAGCGGCCGAACGGCGGGCATTGCTCTCCGAAGTGAAGATGCGCATGGCCCGCCGCGAAGCGGGGGCCAACGGCGTCTTGAGCATCCGCCTGACACGGCGCTACGGGGCCGTTCCCGAGGGCCGGACAGCGGGCCAACTGCGCATTCGCGTGGGCACCGGGAAAGCCAACGCCAAGGAGTTTGGCGTCGGCTTCGAGCAACGCGCAGGCCAGCCGCAAGCTGCCGACCCGGAAGCTTCCGAACCGACGGGAGAGGCATCCACCCAACAGGTGTCCGACCCCGGCTAAACTGTGGAAATCGAGGGCACCAAGCTGCTCGTCGTGGACGACGACCCGGAGCTTTCAGAACTAACGCAGGCCTATTTGTCCCAGCAGGGGTTTGACGTCGATTGCGTTGAAAGCGGGGCCGCCATGGATGCCTATCTGGCGGAAACGACACCCGACCTGGTCATTCTCGACCTGATGCTGCCCGGTGAGCACGGGCTGTCCATTGCCCAGCGGCTGAAGGCCGACCGCAGCCTGCCCATCATCATGGTTTCCGCCCAAGGCGAGGATGTGGACCGCATCGTCGGCTTGGAGGTGGGCGCAGACGATTATTTGGGCAAACCCTTCAACCCCCGGGAGCTGCTGGCCCGAGTGCGGGCCGTGCTGCGCCGCTCCCACCCGATTTCCGCCGACGAGGCCGACGTCATTCGCTTCGGCCCCTTCAAGCTCGACTTCTCGGCACATCGATTGAGCAACAAGGGAACCACCGTGTCGCTCACCTCCGGTGAGTTCGACCTGCTGCGCATTCTCGCCACCCATCCCAACCGAGCGCTGCATCGGGATCGCATACTGGACCTATTGACCGGCGCCGAACGTTCGCCCTTCGACCGCAGCATCGACGTGCGCGTCACGCGCCTGCGCAGCAAAATCGAACCCGACGCCGCCGAACCGACCTACATCAAGACCGTGTGGGGCAAGGGCTACATGTTTTGCCCGGATGGCCAATAGCGGACCCCTCTCTTGATCGCCCGGCCCACGTCGCTGCTGGTCCGCACCAATCTGACCTTGGCGGTCAGCTCGTTGGCGATCGTGGCCATCGCCGTCGTGGCATTGCAGTTCTTCGTTGTGCAACCCATCGCCGAGCAGTCGGCGGACGACCAAGCGGCGCTGTTGGTGTTGACGGCGCAGACTTGGGTTGAACTGCCCCCCGAGTCGCGCCCCTACTTCGAGTTGGAACTGGCGGAGCAGCACGACCTCTTCATCAGCGCCGAGGCCGCTGCGTACCCCCCCGCCCGCTACGACGAGTCGCCCTTTCTGACCCAGCTCGAAGAACGGCTTAACGCCCGTTTGGGCCAGCCGGTGGCGATCACCGAAGACAAGGAATTGCTGTGGGCGACGCTGCCGATGGGCGGCTACCAACTGCAGGTCGGCTTTTCCGGCACCCGGCGGGACATCCAGCCCCTCAATGTCGGCCTCATCATCGCCGGGCTCGGCGCCGGCGTGGTTCTCATCACCTCAGCAATCATCGTGCTGCGGGTGACCCGTCCGTTGGTGCAGGCGGCGGAGCGGGCGGATGCGTTCCGCGGTGGCGCCAACTTCGACCCCCTGCCGGAAAAAGGCCCCAAGGAACTGGTCGTGCTGGCGCGCAACCTGAACACCATGGCGCGGGAAATATCCTCCCTGCTGTCCAACCGCACCACCTTGCTGGCTGGCATCTCCCACGATCTGAAGACGCCGTTGGCGCGCATGCGCTTGGCGGTGGAACTGCTGCCGGAGACCGTGGACCCGGTTCTGGTGGCCCGCCTTGAGCGCAATCTGGAGTCCATGGACGAGCTCATCACCGATGCGCTCAAGTTCGCGCGTGGCACCCATGAGCCGACCAAGCCGACCGAACTTCAGGCGCTGGTCGCTGATCTGCTGCAGCGGCAGCACCCGCCCATTCCCTTCGACTGCGGCGAACCGGCAAAAACCGTGGTGGACGTGGCTCCAGGAGCGCTCACTAGGGTGCTGACCAATCTCATCAACAATGCCCAGCAACATGGCCAAGATGCAGCGGTGCGGCTGCGCGGCAGGCAGGTGCATGTAATCGACAACGGGCCGGGCATTCCGGAAGCCCACCGCGAAGCCGTGCTGCAGCCCTTTTTTCGGCTGGACCGATCACGCAGCGCGGCCACTGGCGGCAGCGGCTTGGGGTTGGCCATCGCTCATCAGCTTTGCGAGGCGCACGGTTGGAGCATCACGATCAGCGATCATCCCGGCGGCGGCACCGATGTGTGCGTCAGCGTTTGATTCGCCGTCCTGACAACATTGCCCACAAATTGGCAATCCAAGGTTACAAACTGACACAAAATTCCCGGCTCATGAAATTGCCGGGTAACAGCGACAAACCAAAGTGCGTTCCCGGAACGGACGCTTTCGCCGTTCCGCAAAGAGGCAATCTCTTTCCCCTAGGCCACTTGCAGTGGCCGCCTCAAGCCGCCGGCTTCCTCTCCAGGCCGGCGGCTTTCTATTTGGGTTCGCAAAAGGCTTCAAGCGGCCCGCAGCGCTGTACAAACGCCCTCTGATTCCGTAGCATCCGCCATTGGCAGGGCAAGTGAAAAGATGGGTTGATTTTCGGGTTGGCGACCTCGTTCCTGCCGGTCCAAGGCCGTCCCTTGCCGCACTGGTCGCCGGCCCCGCAACAATCGCCCGTTGATGTCCATCAACCACTCAAAGACCCTGCAAACGCCGGTTGTGTCAATGAGTACAAGGAGTTGAAATGAAGCTAAGGAGCCAATGGCTCTTGCTGTCCGGCTTGCTGGCCGTCAGCGGTCCGGCAATTGCCGACGAACAAGTGGGCCCTCGTGCGGGCAAGGTCTATTTGACGCCGGGCATGGCGATATACCGAGCGCCGGACGGCGAAGACCTGAGGGGCGGCCCGGCCATCGGCTTGGGTTACATGGTCAACCGCAACCTCGGCCTTGAGCTGCTCTACTCGGACGTGAAAGTCGATCGCGACGGCAGCGTCGCCAGCCGGCAGGATGCGAGCGGCGGCAAGGGCCGCAAGGCCGAACTCTTCTGGGCCAACGCGCTCTACAAGGTCGGCGGCACGGACAGGTTTCAGCCGTTCACCCTGTTTGGCGTCGGGCGCACCGAGATCGGCGGCTCGAACCACACGGAAATCAATGTTGGAGCCGGCGTCTTCACCGAACTCAGCCGCCGGCTGTCGGTGCGCGCAGACGTGCGCGCCGTGCATTCCACCGATGAGGGCGGCATCGAGCCTTTCGCCTTCCTCGGCTTGACCGCAACGCTCGGCAAGATCGCGCCGCCGCCACCCCCGGATTCCGACGGCGACGGCGTGCCGGATCCCAGCGACCGCTGCCCGAACACGCCCCCAGGCGTGGCCGTGGACGTCAACGGCTGTCCACTCGATGACGACGGCGACGGTGTGCCCAACTATCTCGATGACTGTCCCGGCACGATAATCGGGGCCGCGGTGGACGCCAAGGGTTGCCACTATGAGGACGAGGAGGCCGTCAGCGACGAAGTGGTCGTCGAGTTTGACTTCGATTCCTCCGAACTGCGCGCCAACGAGTACAGCGACGTGCGGCGCTTTGCCGAGTTCATGCGCCAGCATCCCGAAGCCGAGGCCCTTATCGAGGGCCACACCGACTCCATGGGCACCAACCCTTACAACGAGAGGCTGGCTCAGGCGCGTGCGCGAACCGTGGTCGATCGCTTGGTGGAGGTAGAGGGCATCGCCGCCAGCCGAGTTTCGGTGACCGCATATGGTGAAAGCCGCCCCATCGCGAGCAACGACACCGAAGAGGGCCGCCAACGCAACCGCCGCGTGGTCGGCAAGGCGAACGCCGTCCGCATGGTCATTCGGATGAAATGATCCCGGCTTGGGCGTGAACGTTCAGTATGAAGCGCAGGGGGCCATGGCCCTCGTCACGATCGATCGCGCCGACAAGCACAATGCCATCTCCCTGGACACCTTGGAGGAGTTGCACCAGGCTGTCGGGCAGGCGGCGGCGGACGATGCCATACGGGTCATCACCCTAACCGGCGCGGGCGAACGCGCCTTCGCCTCCGGCTCCGACCTCGGCGAGGTGCTGCACCGGGATTTCAGGAAGGCCTTGGAACCCATCGTCCAAGGCTTGGCGGACCGCCTGGAGCGGACCCCCAAGCCGACCATCGCCGCCATCAACGGCATCTGCATGGGGGGCGGGCTGGAAGTCGCCTTGGGCTGCGATTTGCGCATCGCCACCCCCAACGCCCAGTTCGCCACCCCGGAGGGCAAGCTCGGCATCATTCCCGGCGGCGGCGCCACCGCCCGCCTGCCGCGCATCGTCGGGCGCGGCTGGGGCATGGAGATGCTGCTCATGGGCGAACCCATCGACGCGGAGCGGGCACTGGCCATCGGCCTGATCACGCGGATCGTGGAACCGGACGAGCTGCTGCCCGAGGCGCGGCGCATGGCGGAGCATCTGGCCAACTTCGCGCCGTTCGTGCCGCGGACCATGAAGGCGATGGTCAACTTCGGCATGGAGGCGAGCCTGGCCGGCGCCCTGATGTTGGAGAAGTACGCCCAAAGCGCCCTGGTTCAGACTGAGGATAAGGCCGAAGGCATCACCGCCTTCCTGGAGAAGCGCCCGCCGGAGTTCAAGGGCCGTTGAACCCAGCCTGCCACTGAGGGATACTCTCGCCCGCAACGTTGCCATTGGCTCAACGTAGCTGGCGGGCGTTGCGCCGAAATTCCAACAACCAGACAGACGAAGGGGAATCCATGGCCATTGACCGCTTTCCCGTGGAAGCAAGCCACATCATGATGTTCGCCCGTTCGGTGGCGGACGCTAATCCCATCTACTACGACGAGGAATACGCTGCCGGCACGGAGCCGGGCAAGATCATCGCACCGCCGACCTTCGCGCAGTCCAGCGCCCAGTTCGACCCCGACTACTTCCTGCGCCCGAAGATCGGCGAGCCTTGGTTCGGCTCGGGCAAGGAGCCCACCGGCATCAAGCGCGACAGCTCCGGTGGCGGCGGCGGTGGTGGCGGAGGCGGCGGCCTGCACGCCGAGCAGCACTTCGAGTACCACCGCCACATCAGCCCCGGCGACGTGCTCACCGCCACCGTCAAGCCGGGCAAGACCTGGGAGCGGGAGAGCAAGCGCGCCGGCAAGCTGATGTTCAGCGAAACCATAACCGAGTACCGCGACCAGAACGGCGAACTGGTCATCACCGCCCGGGGCGTCGGCGTACGCACCGAGCGCCCCGTGGATCAGTAGGAGGACTTCGAGATGGCGTTAAGCGCAAGCAATTTGAACATCGGCGACAGCTACGAGGAGTGCTTGGTGGAAGACCTCAAGCGCACCCAGCTCGTGCAGTACTCCGGCGCCTCCGGGGACTACAACCCGCTGCATTCCGACGAGATCTTCACCACCCAGGTGGCTGGCTATCCCAGCGTCTTCGCCCACGGCATGCTGAGCATGGGCATGACCGGCCGGATGCTGACCAACTACGTCGGCGACGGACGGCTCAAGTCCTTCGGCGTGCGCTTCACCAACCAAGTCTGGCCGGGCGACACCCTGCACTCCACCGCCACGGTGGAGGAGGTTTCCCAGGAGGACGGCGACCCGGTGGTGAAGCTGAAGGTAGAAACCACCAACCAGGACGGCAAGGTGGTGGTGTCAGGGTACGCTTCGGCTCGGGTGGATCCCTAAGCCCTACTTCACCATCGCTCCACGGAGGTGCGTACGTCGATTTCAAAGGTCCAGGCGCGGCGCGGTTGGTTGTACAGGTAGGCGAAGCCGTCGGCGATGCCCTCCAGGGAGATCATGCCCTGCTCGCCGAGTTGTTCGGCGTACTGCGGGAAGCCCTGCATGATCTTCTCGCCGCCGATGGCGCCGTCCACCACCACGTGGCCGACGTGGATGCCCTCGGGGCCGTACTCCTTGGCCATGGCTTGGGCCAAGTTGCGCAAGCCCCCCTTGGCGGCGCTGAA
>CAZRBP010000123.1:0-10273 GCA_964598305.1 uncultured Pseudomonadales bacterium
CGCCAGGGTCGGCTGGACCCGGACGGGCGGCTGCCGCTGGTTTGGCCGGTGGTGCTTTACAACGGCCTGCGCCCGTGGCAGGGTCCGACCGGCGTGGCCGAGCTGTCGGCGGACGGCGGCCCGGAGTGGCCGCGCTTCGCGCTGGAGTCTTTTCCAATATGGAAATGAGCCTGAAGGAAGGGGGTCGTTGGGAAGTCCTGCCGGGCCAGTCTCCGGGGGGTGGTTTGAGCGTTGATGACGGCCCTTCCGAGGCCCTCCGCGCAAGCGGAGGGCGGCCCTTGCCCCATGCCGCTTCGTGCCAGCAGACTTGAAATCAGCCCCCAATGCAGCCTTAATTGCCGACTCGCGAAAAGCAGGATGGGAAAGCGACAATGGCCGAAGCGGCAGCCACCGATGCGAACACCGACCTAGGATTCGATCCGGACGCTCTGCGCGAGCGTTATCGCACCGAGCGCGACCGGCGGGTGCGGCAGGACGGCAACGAGCAGTACGTCGAGGTCACCGGCAAGTTCGCGCACTTCTTGGATGACCCTTACGTCGAGCCCGGCTTTGAGCGGGCGCCGCTCAGCGACAGCGTGGAAATCCTCATCATCGGCGGCGGCTTCGGCGGGCTGCTGGCCGGGGCGCGGCTGCGGGAGGCCGGGGTGGAGGACATCCGCATCATCGAGAAGGGCGGCGACTTCGGCGGCACCTGGTACTGGAACCGCTATCCCGGCGCCCAATGCGACATCGAGTCCTACATCTATCTGCCGTTGCTGGAGGAGATCGGCTACACGCCCAAGGAGAAGTACAGCTTCGCCTCGGAAATCCTCGCCCACAGCCGCGCCATCGGCGAGCACTACGACCTCTACCGCAACGCCTGCTTCCAGACCGAAGTCACCGCCATGCGCTGGGACGAAAACGCCAAGCACTGGCTGGTGGAGACCAATCGCGGCGACCGCATGAAAGCCCGTTACGTGGTCATGTCCAACGGGCCGCTGAACCGCCCCAAGCTGCCGGGCATTCCTGGCATCGAATCGTTCGAAGGCCATTGCTTCCATACCAGCCGCTGGGACTACGGTTACACCGGCGGCGACGCCGAAGGCAACCTGCACCGCTTAGGCGACAAGCGGGTGGGTATTATCGGCACCGGAGCGACGGCGGTGCAGTGTGTGCCGCATCTGGCCGATTCGGCCAAGCAGCTCTACGTTTTCCAGCGCACGCCCTCCTCGATCGACGTGCGCGGCAACCAGCCCACCGATCCACAGTGGGCGAAGAGTTTGAAAAGCGGCTGGCAGCAAAGGCGCATGCAGAACTTCAACATCCTCGTCACCGGGGGTTTCCAGGATGAGGACTTGGTCAACGACGGCTGGACGGACATCATCCGCAACCTCTCCACCATCACCGCCACATGGGCCAACGACGGCAACCTCACGCTGGAGGAAATGAACGCCCGGGTGGAACTCGCGGACTTCAAGAAGATGGAACAGATCCGCGCCCGAGTGGACGAGTTGGTGGACGACCCGGACACCGCTGCGGCGCTGAAGCCCTGGTACCGCCAGTTCTGCAAGCGTCCCTGCTTCCATGACGACTACCTGCCGTCCTTCAACCGCCCCAACGTGCGGTTGGTGGACACCCAAGGCCGGGGGGTTGAGCGCATCACCTCCAAGGGCGTGGTGGTCGACGGCGTCGAATACGAGATCGATTGCCTGATCTTCGCCACCGGCTTCGAGGTCGGCACCAACTACACCCGCCGGGCTGGCTATGACATCATCGGGCGCGACAGGCAAACGCTCAGCAGCAAGTGGAGCGGCGGCATCCGCACCCTGCACGGCTTTCAGACCCACGGCTTCCCCAACTGTTTCTTCATGGGCGTCCTGCAGGGCGGCTTTACCGCCAACTTTCCGCACATGCTCAATGAGCAGAGCAACCACATCGCCTACATGATCGGCCACACCCGCAACAACAACTACCACTGCCTTGAGGCTTCAGCGGAGGCGGAAGAGTCCTGGCTGCAAACCATCAGGGCCATGTCCGTGTTCAACGCCCAGTTTCTCAAGGAATGCACGCCCGGCTACTACAATAACGAAGGCCATGTGGATCAGGGCAATTCCCTGCTGGGCAACCAGTACGGCGGCGGGCCGGAGGCCTTTTTTCAACTGATAAAGGAGTGGCGGGAAGAAGGCAGCCTCGAAGGCCTGAATTTCAGCTAATCGAAACCATGTCAAAGATCACCGAAGACCCCAGAATCGACCCGCGCATCAAGGCGGTGTTCGGCGCCATGGAGTTGGCCGTTTGGAGCGACGGGGACGTGGCGAGCCGCGAGGACCTGCTGGCGGAGAGCAACAGCGCCGAAGCCCAAGCCGGGGCGGCGATGATGGAGCAGTTCCTGGCCCTGTCCGACACCGAGGAGGTCGCCCCTTCCGCTGGCCTGACGGTGCAAGACCTGCACTTCACCTCCGAGCCGGACGGCAACCAAGCCAACATCCAGTTCATCCGCCCCGACGGCGATGCGGCCATGCCCTGCGTGTACTACATCCACGGCGGCGGCATGCAGTCGATGTCCTGCACCTACGGCAACTACCGTGCCTGGGGCCGCATCATTGCCGCCTGCGGGGTGGCGGTGGCCATGGTCGATTTCCGCAACTGCCTCACGCCCTCCTCGGTGCCAGAAGTGGCGCCCTTTCCGGCGGGCTTAAACGACTGCGTCTCGGGTGTGAAGTGGGTGGCCGCCCAAGCTGATGAACTCGGCATCGACGCGGACCACATCATCATCGCCGGCGAGAGCGGCGGCGGCAATCTGACGCTCGCCACAGGGCTCAAGCTGCTGCGCGACGGCGACATCGGCCTGATTCGCGGCCTCTACGCCCTGTGCCCCTACATCGCCGGCGTCTGGCCCCACGAGGGCAGCCCCTCCTCCGTGGAGAACAACGGCATTCTGCTGGACCTGCACAACAACCGGGGGGCGATGGCCTACGGCATCGAGGAGTTGAACAACAAGAACCCGCTAGCGTGGCCGGGCTTCGCCAGCGAAGCGGACTTGAAGGGCTATCCGCCCACCATCATCAGCGTCAACGAGTGCGACCCGCTGCGCGATGAGGGCGTCAACTTCTACCGCAAGCTGCTGCGGGCCGGGGTCAGCGCCCGTTGCCGGCAAGTGATGGGCACCATCCACGGCACCGAGATCTTTCCCATGGCGGCGCCGGACATCAGCCGCGACACGGCGGTCTCCATCGCTGACTTCTGCCGGACGGCGTAGCCTCCATGGCTTTGACATTCGCCAAGGTCGCGCCGGTCGACTACGGATCGGACGAGAAGGCCATGGTCCACTACCGCGCCCAAGGCCAAGCGCGCGCCATGGCGCTCGGCAATCGGGGGCCGATTCGATTTGACCAACAGGGCGAACTGCACCAGGACATACTCGATGCCTATTGGCGCTGCGGGTTCTACGTTTTCGAGGGTGTGCTCAAGCAGCCCGAGCTCGACGACTTGGAGCAGGACGTGGCCGAAATCCTGGAACGAGCGCCGGTGGATCGAACCTCCGGCCTGGACCGTCACGGACGGCCAGCCATTGGCACCGATTGCAAGGCGCGCACCGTTCACCTCGTCAAGCCGCTGACCGACGTGTACGGGGGCACCAAGCAGGCCCATGGTCGGCATCCGGCCAAGATGGCCGAGCCCACGCCGCCATCGGGCGCACCGCCTTACGTATTCCAAGTGATGCTCGGCTCCCTGCAGTTCTCGGAGGCTTGCCTGCGGCTTTATGGCCATCCGCAACTGCTCAAGGTGGCGGCGGCCATCAACGGTGACGACTTCACGCCCTTCAACGAGTCCGTGTGGGTCAAGCATCCGCGCTTGGGCGGCTCGGTGTCTTGGCATCAGGACGGCTGGACCCATTGGGAGAGCCCGGCGCTGGACCCGGGCACCCACGGCTTCAACTTCATGGCCCAGCTCTACGGCTGCACCCCGGCCAACGGCCTCTGGGTGGTGCCCGGCTCCCACGCCCGGGGCAAGGCGGACATCAGGGCGATGGTTGAACAGGCAGGGTCCGACCGGCTGCCGGAGGCGGTGCCGCTGGTCTGCGGGCCAGGCGATGTGGCCATCTGCAACCGCCAAGCCATTCACGGCTCCTTCGCCAACACCAGCGATAAGGTCCGCGTCAGCCTGAATTTCGGCTTTCACCGCCGCGCCTCGGTGCAGGGCGTGACCAGCGGCGGCATTCACAACGAAGTGGCCGAGTACGATGACGAGCGCATTCATCGGCGCTCCCGCCTGATCGCCTACGCCATCGACGCCCGCCGCCAACGCTTTCCCGATGAAGAGCCGTACTGCTACCAACCGATGGCGGCGGAGGCCGGCCAATGGCGCTGGACCCCTTCCACCAAGGCCGAGATTAAGGACTACAACCTGTTAGACCTCGGCATTTGATTCGGGCCAAGCGGCAGCGCCGCTTTCTGGCCGAACGCCAAACGCAACCCAAGAGAGACCCAGACATGCACAAACACTTTGCCTTGACACGCATTCTCGCCGCCGTTCTGGTCAGCTTGGCGCTGACGGCCTGCACGCCGGCCAACCAGCCTGCCTCAAGCCCAGCCCCGGCAGTTGCCGCCGACCTGTCCCCCGTCGCGCCGGAAGCCGTCGGCCTGTCGAGCGAGCGCCTGGAACGCCTTTCAGCGGCTATGCAGGGGCTCGTGGATGAGGGCCGTTTGGCCGGCATCACCACGCTCATCGCCCGGCACGGCCAGGTGGCGCACTTCGGCACCTTCGGCACCCAAGACATGGAGGCTGGCAAGCCGATGGCGGAGGACACCATTTTCCGCATCTACTCCATGACCAAGCCGATCACCAGCGTCGCCTTGATGCTGCTCTACGAGGAAGGCCTGTTTCGGCTCAGCGACCCGGTGGAGAAGTACATACCGGAGTTCAAGGATCTGCCCGTGGCGGTTGGCGAGGACGAGAACGGCATCGTCACCGAACCCGCCGACCATCCCATGACCATCCGCGAACTGATGAGCCACACGGCGGGCCTAAGCTACGGCATCTTCTCCGAATCCCCGGTCGATAAGCTCTACCGGGAGGCTGAAATCCTGCACCCGGACTCCACCCTGCGCGACATGATCGAAGACCTCGCCGCCATCCCCCTGCGCCAACAGCCCGGCACCATCTGGCACTACAGCGTGGCGGTGGACGTGCAGGGCTATCTGGTGGAAGTCCTTTCCGGCCAGCCGTTTGATGCCTTCCTCAAGGAGCGGATATTCGATCCCTTGGGCATGGACGACACCAGCTTCTGGGTGCCGCCGGAGAAGGCGGACCGCTTCGCCCAGGTCTACATTTACGGGGAGGACGGCGCCCTCAAGCTGCCCGGCGATGAGCCGCTGCGCGACCGCGACTACCTTTCCCCCGTGAATTTCCTCTCCGGCGGCGGCGGCCTGGTCTCCACCACCATGGACTACGCCCGCTTCTGCCAAATGCTGCTCAATGGCGGCGAACTGGACGGCGTGCGCCTGCTGGCTCCCTCGACGGTGGAGCTGATGTATCGCGACCAAGTGCCCAAGGGCGTTCCCGAGTTCTCCCCCGGCCAAGGCTTCGGCCTCAACTTCGCCGTGGTGAAGGATCCGGTGGAAGCCGACGGCATCTCCAAGGGCGAGTACTACTGGGGCGGCGCCGCCGGCACCTGGTTCTGGATCGACCCCGCCGAAGACCTCATCTTCATCGGCATGATCCAGCAGTTCGGCGAAAACCGGCCCGACGTGCGCTCCCTGTCACGGCGCCTCACCTACCAAGCAATCGTGGGAGAGGGTTGACCCCCCGTCGGCCATCAGAAATGGAAACAACTGCAAAGAAGGCGCTTGAGCCGGACGACAATCAACTGGCTACGCTCGGCTCGCTCGACCCTGAGGCGCCGGTTGCGGCCCTCAACCTGTTTCAGTTCAACGAACGCGCCCAATACGCGCCGGGTGACGAGGAGTACGGCAGCGACGCGGCGGACGTTTCGGGACAAGAGGCCTTTGAGCGGTACAGTGCCACCGCAGGGCCGATTCTTGCCAGCCTGGGCGGGCGGGTCGTGTTCAGCACGATGGTTGAGCAAGTGATGATCGGGCCAATCGACCCAGCTTGGCACGTTGCCGCCATCATGTTCTTCCCCTCGCGGCAGGCGTTCGTCGAGATGTTGATGGACCCGGCGTTCCAAGCGGCTTCCCGCCACCGCAAGGCTGCACTCGCCAACCATTGCATGCTGCATTTGAACGGAACGCCCTGGCAGGCTTCAAGCGCGCACGGCCTTGGTGGGCAAGTGGCGCAGGAACAGGGCGAGCGCCAATAGGCAGGTGACGGCTTCGGCGGCCGGCAGGGCCACCACGAAGCGCTGGTCTGAGAGCAGCCAGTAGGCGAGAGCCAGAAATGCCGCCGGCAGGATCAGGCTGTGGCAGAGAGCCACCGTCCCGGATTGAAGGGGACGGTGGATGGCCGTCAAGTAGCCCGACAGCAGGATGTTGACCCCGGCGAACAGGAATATGGGCCATACGTAGGTGACAAACTCGCTGGCCATGGCCACCGTGGCGGCGCTGTCCCGGTCATCAACGAACAGCCGGATAATCGGCTCGCCGACGGTCAGCAGCACGGTGATGAAGATCGCGCTCAGCGCGGCGATGGTGCCGAAAGCCGTCTTAAGAAAGGCGGTCATGCGCGCTGCGTTGCGGGCGCCGAAGTTCTGCGAAATCATCACCGCAATGGTGTCCGAGGTGGCAAAGAACATCATGTAGCCGAGCAGCATGCTGTAGTTGACCACGGTCATCGCCGCCACGCCGTGCACGCCGATTCGCTGCAGCAGCATCCAGTTGAGGATCAGCACGACGATGCCCCCAGCCACCTCGTTGATAAACTCGGAGATGCCGTTGTAGGCGGCTTGGAACACTTCCTTCCAGTTGCGCTGGCGGACGGCGAAGCGCAGCCTGCGGCCCGGCTTTGAGAAGTAGATCATCATCACCGGCAGCGGCAACGCTTGGGATATCCCGGTGGCAAAGGCTGCGCCGGTCAGGCCCCAGCCGAACCGGCCAATGAACAAGTAGTCGAGCAGGATGTTGACCAGAGCGCCGATGGTCAGCGCGGTGGCGACCAGATTCGGATAGCCGTCCAAGCGGATGAAGTAGTACAGCGCCAGGACGATGAGCTGCGCCAGCAGAAAGGGCATGATGATCCGGTAGTACTCGCTCATGGCCGGGAAGATCTCCGGGCTTGCGCCAAGCCCGGTGAAGAGCGCTTCCTCGAAGGTAAGCGCCAAGGCGATCGCGGCCGCCCCGTACAGCGCCATGAACACCAGCGTCTTGCTGAAGATGGCCGACGCGGCGGGCTTGTCGTCTTCGCCCAGGTACTTGCCGGCCCGCACCGAGCCGCCGATGGACAGCATCATGCCGACGCCAAACAGCAGGGTTGAGATCGGAATGATCAGGTTGACGGCGGCCAGCGCGGTGACGCCGACGTAGTTGCCGATGAACAGCCCGTCCACCAGCATGGCGGAGGTCATGGCGATCAGCCCAAGCACGTCCAGCCCCAAATACTTGAAGAAGGTGGGGACGACCGCGCCCTGAAGCGCCTGACTGGTTTTCTCGGATGCTGAACTCATATGGAGACGCTAACCCCGCAGGCTCCTAGGTGTTGTATGGTTGCCGCACAGCGGATGGGAGAATTCAATTGAAAGCATACTTCGAGTTTGCGGGTCGCACCCGTACTCTGCTGGTGACTTTTGTCGCCACAGCGGTGTTTCTGTTCCTAGTATTCCCCAGCCTGCCGATCAACGGCGAGATGCTCGACATGAAGCCGGGATACTCGTACGACGAGGCCATGGCATCCATGGAGGCCTACGGGCCGGACGGCAGGACGACCTACGCATGGGCGAGCATGCTGCTCGACACGCTCTTTCCACTGATATACGTCACGCTGTTCGCGGGACTGATCCACCGCTTCCGGCTCTCGGAGGGAACTTGGTGGCTGGCCTTCGTGCCGGTGGCCGCGGGCATCTTGGATCTGCTGGAGAACGTGCAGATCACGGCGATGCTGATCGGGTACCCGGACTTAAGCCCGTCGCAGGTGGCGTCGGCGTCGGCCGCTACCACAGCCAAGTGGACCATCGGGACGGTGTATCAGATACTCGGGATCGGGCTGTTTCTCATTGCCATGGTCCGTCAGGGCTTGGCCCGGATCCGCGGCGGCTAGCGTCGCCGGCAAGAACCCAGGGCTAAATTCCGGTCATTCGCCTCACTGGCTCGCGCTGGTGCCCGTGATCTCGAGCACCTTGTGCCCGTGGTGGGTGCTGCCGAATTCGTCGGTTGCGACAACGGAGAGCATGTGCGTGCCCGCTCCGAGGTTGTTCGGCAGATCGGCGATCCACAGGTGGGTGGAGGGCTCCGGATCCACCCAAGGCTTGATCACCGCCTCGTGCCGTTCCGCCAATTCAACGTAACTCGGGTCGATCGCCCGTTCCCGCCGCATGTCCATCCACGCCCCGTCATTCACCCGAAACCGGACAGTGGACTTCGGCCCGCCGTCGAACAGGTTGACGAGCAAGGATGCCGCGGCGACTTGGTCTTCGTTGATGCGCCCGTCATAGAGTTCGCCGGGCCTAGAGTCGCGATAGCCGCCCTGCGGCCCGTGGTGGGCGGCTTCCAGCATGATGCGCATCTGGTGTTTTTCGGGGCGCCCGGCAGCCTTGAAGGATACCCGCATGTCGGTGCCATCGACGTGCAGGCGGTGATATCCCCTGGGCGTGCCGTCACGCTGCATGGAGACCGGCAGCGCCTCACCGTCGAAGGGCCCGCTCCACCAACTGCCTGACACCGTGGCGAGGATGTGGTGATGAAACGCCTGCTCCCCCCGGTAGCCGTCCTCCTCCCCGATCCAGATGTGTTGGGTGGTGTGCGTGTGGCCGGCCATCGCGTAGAGATTGGGGTAGTCGGTCAGCAGGTCAAAAAGCGCTTGGCGGTCCTCCACGCCGTACTGGCGTTCCGACTCACCGGACGGGATCAGGAGGGGGATGTGCATGGCGAGAACCAGCAGCCGGTCCTTGGGCACATGGGCGAGCTCGGCCTTGAGCCACGCCAGTTGCGTCTCGCCCAAAGCCGCGTCGTAGCCGCCATTGGCCCGCCGACTCTGCGGTGTGGGCGCTGCACCCTGGTAGCGCACGTCATCGAGCACCACGAACACCGCGCCCGCGTACTCGAAGGCGTAGTAGGGCGGGCCGTACCATTTGGAAAAGGTCTCCAGCGAGTACTTGTCCGAGGACGCGTAATAGTTGAGCTCGTGGTTGCCGGGGACGTTGTACCAAGGAACGCCGATCTGCCCGATGAGGCTGTTGTAGCGCGGAAACATGGACAGGTCGTCGAACAGGATGTCGCCCATGGTCATGCCGAAGGCGGCGCCGGTGCCGATGAGTTCGCTCACCACGCCATCGCGGATGTAATCGAGCTCCGCGTCGGTCTGCGGCTGCGGGTCGGCGAACAGGATGGCCTCGAAGCTGGCCGGCTCCTGCTGCCGATGCAGGGCGAAGTCGATGCGCTCGGGCAGCGGGCCGGTGGGTTCGATGCCGGGATAGCGAAGCCCGGGGGGCGACCCTTGAGGGCGGTGCAGGTAGTGGAAGCGCGGCAGGCGGTATGCGTCCGTGGGCGTCATGTAGCCGGACGGCTTGGTGATGAAGATGATGCTGTCGCCATTCACCTCGAGTTGGTACGCGCCCTGGTCGTTCGTGAGCACGACCTCCCGGCCGTTGGAGACGCGCACATTGGCGATGCCGGGCTCGCCGACGTCGGCTTGGCCGTTGCGGTTCAGGTCATCGAACACCTTGCCGTCAAGGGTATCCGTGAAGCCGTTGGCCACCATGAGGCAGGCAACGGGAAGTCCAAGGGCGAAGAATTTGGCTCGCAACATGTGCCTCACCGCAGTTAGTAAGGAAGCCCTGCATTCTACAGGGCTTTTGCCGCAGGTTTGTGACGCGGCCTAGTTCGGGACGGTGGGGTTCAGTGGACTTCGCCGCCCTTGATCACGGTGAGCTTGGCGTGGTCCTGAAGCACCCGGATGTCCTCAAGCGGGTCGCCGTCGACCATCACCACGTCCGCTGCCGTCCCGGCCTCCAAGGTGCCGAGTGACCCGGATGGGTCCATCGCCTGACCGCCGTTTCGGGTGGCGCACAGCAAGGCTTCCGCTGGCCGCATGTCGAACAGGTCAACGAAGTACTCCAAGTCCTTGGCGTAGGTGCCGTGGGGCGCAATGCTGATGCCGTAGTCACCGCCCACCACCAGCTTGA
>CAZRBP010000124.1:0-5085 GCA_964598305.1 uncultured Pseudomonadales bacterium
CAAGCATGTTGCTGAACTGCGCCGGGTTCGGTCCGAGTTGCGGTGCCGGGCGGTGCTGATGTTCTGCGTCATGCACAGCGGCGTGCGCATCGCCACCACCGCCGACGCCATTCAGCCCGCTTACGGCCAACAGGTCCGCCACGCCATTGCCGAGGGCGTCGAGGTCTATGCGTGGCGCTGCCGGCCCACGCCGCAAGCGCTCATCATTGAGGGGCGCTTGCCGTTTGCCAGTTTGCCATCTCGGCAGGTCATGAATCCCTGAAGCCCTGCAGCAGCTTCCGGTAGTCCTCGGGCCTTCGCAGCCGGGCGCCGTATTGCCGCACCAGCGCGGCGGCGGCGTAGTTGCCGAAACTGGCGGCTTGGGGCTCCGCCATGCCTAGGCGTAAGCCATGCAGGCAGGCGCCGGCGTAGATGTCGCCGGCGCCGGTGGTGTCGATGGCCTCAACGGCGAAGCCTGGCACTTCGCGGTGGCGACCGTTGACCACGCTAAGGCTGCCGCGACTGCCCAAGGTGATGAAGCAGGCTCGGCCGATGTCCTTGAGCTCGGCGATGGCGAGGTCCAATCGATCGGTGCCGGCCCAGGTCAGGGCCTCCTCCTCGTTGCAGAACAACCAATGAACACCGTTGCCCAGCAGACCTTGAAGCTCGTTGCGGAAGAACGTCACCATGCTGGGATCGGACAGGCTGACGGCGGCTGGAACGCCGAAGCCCTCGGCGAGTTGACGGGTGCGGCGGGCGGCTTCCAATCCCGGCGGCTGGGCGCTGAGGTAGCCTTCGATGTACAGCGATCCCGCGGCGGCCAAGGCGGCTTCATCGATCTCGGCGACGCCCAGGCTTCGGGAGACGCCGAGGAAGGTGTTCATGGAGCGTTCCGCATCGTCCGTAACGAGGACGATGCAACGTCCGGTCAGGCCGTCGGATGCCCCCGCGTTGGGGTTGGTGGCCACGCCGGCGCTGGCCAAGTCGTCAAGAAAGTGCCGGCCCACGTCGTCGCTCGCCACCTTGCAGGAATACAGGGCGCGGCCGCCGAAGCCCTGGACCGCCATGATGGTGTTGGCTGCCGAGCCGCCGCTCATGCGTTCGTGGGGGCGCTCGGAAAGGTCCTCCTCCAGGCGGTCCAGGAACGCCTCCTCCACTAGGGTCATGTGGCCCTTGGCAATGCCATGCCGGGCTAGGAAGGCGTCATCCACCCGGTACTCCATATCGACCAAGGCATTGCCGAGGCCATAAACATCGTAGATGGGCCGGGACTGCCCGGTCGCGTTGGAAGCGCTCATAGCTGCTGCAGGGCGACGTCGGCGGCAGCCAAGGTGGCGTCGAGAACGTCCTCGGTGTGCTGGGCGCCTAGAAACGCGGTTTCAAAAGCGCTCGGCGCCAAGTACACGCCCCGGTCGAGCATGGCGTGGAAGAAGCGGGCGAAGGCGTCGCTGTTGGCGTTGGCGACCTGTTCGAAGGCCGTGACCGGCTGCGGGGCGTCGAAAAAGAGGCTCAGCATGCCACAGACGTGATTGATCGCGATGGATCTTCCGTGCTTGCGGGCCAAGGCCTTGAGTTCGTTGGCCAGATACGCTGTGCGCTGTTCCAGATCGGCGAAGAAGCCTTCGTCCAACGCTTCCAAGGTGGCGATGCCGGCGGCGGCGGCCAGCGGATTGCCGGATAACGTGCCCGCTTGGTAAATGTCACCGAGCGGCGCCAGCCGGTCCATGATGTCGGCTCGACCGCCCAGCGCGCCGACCGGCAATCCGCCGCCGATGATCTTGCCGAGCGTGGTGAGGTCGGGCGTTATGCCGTACCGGGCTTGGGCACCGCCCAAGGCGACGCGGAAGCCGGTGATCACCTCGTCGAAGATCAGCAGGCTGCCGTCGCTTCTAGTGACCTCGCGAAGGGCCTCCAGAAAGCCGGGCTGTGGCGGGATGCAGCCCATGTTGCCAGCCACCGGTTCGACGATCAGGCAGGCGATTTGCTGCGGGTAGGCGGCATAGGCCTCGCGCACCGCCGCCGCGTCGTTGAAGGGCAGCGTCAGGGTCCGGGCCGCGACCGCTTCGGGCACGCCCGGAGAATTGGGGATGCCCAGGGTCAACAAGCCGGAGCCGGCCTTGGCCAGCAGCGCGTCGGAGTGGCCGTGGTAGCAGCCTTCGAACTTGACGATGAGGTCGCGGCCCGTGAAGCCCCGGGCGAGCCGTATGGCGGTCATGGTGGCCTCGGTGCCGGAGTTCACCAAGCGCGCCTTGTCGATGCCCGGCACCCTTGCGACGATGAGCTCGGCCAGCTCAATCTCCAACTCCGTCGGCGCGCCGAAGCCAAGGGCTTGTTGCGCCTGTGAGCGGACCGCCTCCACCACCCGCGGGTCACCGTGGCCGAGGATCATTGGCCCCCAAGAGGCGACGTAGTCGATGTAGCGGTTGCCGTCCACGTCTTCAAGCCAGGCGCCCCGGCCTGATCGGAAGAAGACGGGATGCCCGCCGACGCCCTTGAAGGCGCGCACCGGGGAGTTGACACCGCCGACCAGGGTGCGTTGGGCGCGGTCGATCAGTTGCTCGGACTCGGTTCTTTTCATATGGGAATACTCAAAACGGCTTGATGACGGCGAGAATGACGATCAGCACCAGGGCGATGGTGGGCACCTCGTTGAACAGGCGCAGAAAGCGGTCGCTGCCGGGCGGTTTTCCTGCCGCCAGCATCCGCATGATGCGGCGGCAGATGTGGTGGTGGCCGACCAGCCCAACGACCAGTGCGACCTTGATCCAGAGCCACAGGCTGGCGGCATGGGCGTTCCAGGTTTCGATGAGCAGCCAGACGCCGAACACCAAGGTGGCAATCATCGCCGGATTCATGATGATTCGGTAGAGTTTCGCCTCCATCACTTCGAAGCGTTCGCGGCTTGGGGCGTCGGTGGCGGTTGCGTGGTATACGAACAGCCGCGGCAGGTAAAACAGGCCCGCGAACCAACACACCATCGCGATCAGGTGCGCGGCCTTGGTCCAGAGGATCACAGTCATTGGTTCAGTCTCCGCGGTTTTAGGAGGACAAGGCGCGGTAACGGTCGATTTCCCGCTCCGTGACGATGCCGATGGCACTTGGCGCCGTCGCCGAGGAGTCGGCGCGCACGATCAGCGCCACTAATTCGCCCGCGCCGATCAGCGCTTCCGCTTCGTCCACGGTGGCGTCCGCGTCAATCTCCGAGATGTTTGTGCGCACTGCAGGGAACGCCCGAAGGTCGATGTCCGATCCAGTTGCCTCATCCTCACCAAGCGCCGTACGCAAGTCTGCCGCGTTCAGCAATCCAGGACAATCCCCGGAGTGTTCCTCGCACAGAATCCAGGCCGGACCGCGGGCCAGCGCCGCCTCAGCCTGCGGGCGCCCAACTGTCCAAGGCAAACGCTCGATGCGGGGGTTCATAATGGTTGCGACCTGAGCCTCCGTCCGGCTCCAGACGGCCGGATTGGGGGGATAGACCACGCCGTAGCTGCGCACGGTGGTGAGAAAAGGAGACTGGTGTTTGAACACCTCGTTGGTGGTGAGCATGGCCACGGCAATGATGAGCATGGCCGGCAGGATGAGGTTGGCGTTCAGGGTCATCTCAACCACGGCCATGAGCGCCGCCAGCGGCGCCCGCAGCACCGCCGCCATCATGGCCGCCATGCCCAGCATGACGTAGAACGCCTGAACCGAAGCGTCCTGTTCCGAGGCGTTTGCGAACCCACCGATAGCGCCCCCAGCGCAGCCGCCGATGACCAACGCCGGTCCGATCAAGCCGACCGGCAACCCCAGCCCGAATGCCGCTGCGTTGGTCACCAGCTTGAGAACGGCGAGGGCGATGAGCGAGCCGACCGCCAGCTCGCCGAGCATGGCACTGTTGAGGGTGTCGTAGCCGATGCCCAGTACGCCGGGGGCTGCCAGCGCGGCTAGGCCGGTAATGCCCCCGGCCAACGTGACGCGGGCGAGGAAGGGCCACTGATTCAGGCGCGCGAACTGCTGGATGAGCAGATTGAACCCCGCTGCCAGGCAGCCGATGACCAAGCCGGCAAGAATGATCTGGGGCACTTCGGGGAGCGATTGGACTTCGATCAATGCGACGGTGAACGGCGGCTCAGTGCCCAACAGGGCATCGATCGTGAGCGAAGCGGCCACGGCGGCGATGATCACGGGCAGGAAGTTGGCGATGGTGTACTCCATCATCACCACTTCCATGGCAAAGATGACGCCGGCGATGGGCGTGTTGAAGGAGCTGGCCAAGGCGGCGGCGGTTCCGCAGGCGACCAGCGTTCTCATGCCGTCATTGGGCAGCCGCAGCCACTGGCCGAGCAGGCTTGCTGTGGCGGCGCCCAAGTGGATGGCTGGACCTTCCCGGCCCCCGGATTGACCGGAGAGCAGAGCGGCGGCGCCGCCGAAGAACTGCACCGCGGCGTTGCTGGCCGGCAGCCGTCCGCGGTGCTCGCTCAAGCAGGCCATGACATGGGGTACGCCGACTCGACGCTGGTCGCGGCCGAGAACGCTCAATGCCAGCCCGATGACGAAGGCGCCCGCCAGCGGCAGGGAGGCCCGCTGCAGGTAACCCAAGGTTTCAAAAGCCTCTGCGTCGCCTAGCCATAGGGTCAATGGGTAGTCGATGAGCAGGCGGAAGGCCAGGATGACCAAGGCCGTGAGGATGCCGCTGACGATGGCCAGCGCAACCAGTTGTGGCAGCGCGTCGGAATTGCCGAGCTGGCGTCGAAGGAACGCGATTGATTTGGGTAGGCTTGCCGTTTGAGCTTCCTCGTTGGGCGCAAGGGATGCAGTATAGACTCTGAATGGAGCGCTAGGAGTGCGACTATGGGGCTTGGATTTCTCAGCGGCCTTCAACGCTTTGAGCAGATGGCGGTGTTGCCGCACGGACCGTTGCGGCGTTGGGCATCTGTGGCCGTGCTGGTTCTGGTGTGCGCGGCATTGTCGTTCGCCGGCTACCTCATGGGGCTTCGGCAGGGGGGATTCGACCGCGCCGAGTTGGCGGCACTTGAGGGCCGCAGTCGCTTGTTGGGCCAAGAGGTGGACGCGCTCCAAAGGCGGTTGGTCGAGGAACGGCTTGAGGGCGAGGTGAACGAGCAG
>CAZRBP010000124.1:5185-10265 GCA_964598305.1 uncultured Pseudomonadales bacterium
CGCGCTCCAAAGGCGGTTGGTCGAGGAACGGCTTGAGGGCGAGGTGAACGAGCAGGCCAGGGTCGATTTGCAGGCCAAGATCAACCACCAGCGGGGTGAAATTGTTGAGCTGCGGGAAAAGGTGGCGCTTTACGAGGCGTTGCTGTCCTCAGATTCTGAAAGTGCTCAGTAGAGGCCCGGAGTTTCGCGTCAGCGAAACCCCAACGCGCCATTGGCGCGCCGCGACCGTCAGGTCGCGCATGCTGCTAAAATGGGAGGCATCGCCGCTGCATTAGCGGCGCTGACGGGATGATCGGGAGCGGCAATGGCCAAAGCGGAATCCGATAAAGGCGTCACCCTCATTGCCAAAAACGCCAGGCTGGAAGGGGAAATCGCCTTCGACAACGAGCTCTACGTCTATGGCCAAGTCCATGGCAACATCCGGGCTGGCGGCGACAAGGCGACCTTGGTGATTGGCGAGCAGGGCCGCGTCAAGGGCGACGTTCGAGCGCCGGTGGTGGTGATCAACGGCGAATTTGAGGGCACGGTGTTCGCGAGCAACAAAGTGGTGCTTGCCGAGAAGGCGCGGGTTTCGGGCAACCTGTGCTACAAGCGCATCGAGATGCGCATCGGCGCCAGGATGGACGGCCAACTTGCGCAGCAGGAGAAGGCCGGGGCGGAAGTCCATGCGTTTCCGTCGGCGGACCTTAAGGACGGCTAATGTCCGCCCTAGCCGATATCGCCTTTACGGAACGCGCCGCCGCCAAGGTACGGCGGTTGATCGATGACGAGGGTCTTGATCTGAAGCTGCGCGTTTTCGTCACTGGCGGCGGATGCAGTGGGTTCTCCTACGGCTTCACCTTTGATGAGGCGGTCGCCGATGACGACGCCGTGGTCAACCGCGGCGGCGTGACCTTGGTCGTAGATGGCTTGAGCTATCAATACCTCTTGGGCGCCGAAATCGACTACACGGAAGATCTGCAGGGTTCGCAGTTCGTGGTCAACAATCCCAACGCCTCATCCACCTGCGGCTGCGGCAACTCGTTTGCGATCTAATGAGGCTCTGCCTCACACCCACTTGCTCCCTGCGTTCAGGGCGCATAGATGGCACCGATGACCCGGGGGCCAGCGGCACCAGTGACGCTGGGCACGTTGGCCGGTGCGTTGTTGAGACGCTGATGGGCCAGCCAAGCGAAGGCGCCGGCTTCGATGGCGTCGCCGTCCCAGCCGTGCTCGTCGGCGGTGTCCACCGATGCGTTGGCGAGGGCCTTCAGCCGTTGCAGAAGCAAGCGGTTTAACCGGCCGCCGCCGCAGACAATGATGCGCTCGGTCTCCGGTGCCCAATTGGTCACGGCGTAGGCGATCGAGGCAGCGGTGAACTCCAGCAGGGTCCGCTGCACATCTTGGGGCTGAAGGGCGGGCCTTAAGCGCTCGCTCAGCCAATCGAGATTGTAGTGCTCGCGGCCGGTGCTCTTGGGCGGCGCTTGGTCCAGATAGGGGTCGCTGAGCAACGACTCCAGCAGCGCCTCATCGACCCGGCCGGTAGCCGCCCAAGCGCCGTCTTCGTCGAAGGGGGCGCCTTGATGCTGGGCGCACCAAGGGTCCATGAGCGCGTTGCCTGGTCCGGTGTCGAAGCCCAGCAGCGGGGTGCTGAGCCGGGTGATGTTGCTGATGCCGCCGATGTTCAGCACCGTGCGGTGTTCGCGGGCATGGCTGAACAGCGCGGCATGAAAGCCGGGCGCCAAGGGAGCGCCCTGCCCTCCTGCGGCTAGGTCACGGCGGCGGAAGTCGGCCACCGTGGCCACGCCGGTCAGTTCGGCGATGCGATTGGGATCGCCGATCTGCAGGGTGAAGGCATTGCGGCCGTTGGGGCGGTGGCGCACCGTTTGGCCGTGGCTGCCGATGGCCCGCACGGCTCCGGTCTCCAGGCCTTGACTGTCGATGAACCCACGGGCCGTTTCGCCAATGAAGCGGCCCAGTGCGGCATCGGCTTCACCTAGGGCGTCAAGGTTGCTGCCGATCCCCTGGCCCAGTTCAAGCAAGGTTTTGCGCAGTGCGCTCGGCAGGGGAAAGGTGCGTTGCGCGATCAGGTTCACCGCACTGCCGGCCACCTCGATGAGGGCCAAGTCCAGCCCATCGACGCTGGTGCCGGACATCGCGCCGAGGCAGAGGTGACTATCGTCCGACGGCAAGGTGGGACTGATTCCGGTGGGTCGATAGTTTCGCCAGGAGCGGCGCGGTGCTTGCCTTGAAGCGCTCGGTTTCGGCTGCGGGCACCGGCTCGGCATCGGGCAGCTTCACCGTGCGTGGATTTTGGTGTACGCCGTTGACCAGAAACTCATAGTGCAGGTGGGGACCGGTGGCCCAGCCGGTGGCGCCGACGTAGCCGATGGTGTCGCCTTGCCGCACTCGCTTGCCGGTGCGAATGCCGCGGGCGATTCGGGACATGTGCAGGTACTTGGTCATGAACTGCTCGCCGTGCCGGAGCACCACGTAATTGCCGTTGGCGCGGCCCTTGCCAGCTTCGGTGACCACGCCATCACCGGAGGCGAATATTGGCGTGCCCCGGGGCGCGGCGTAGTCGATGCCCCGGTGCGGCATGGCGCGATTCCAGAGCGGGTGCTTGCGGCGCAAGTTGAAATTCGAACTGATGCGGGTAAAGGACACCGGTGCCCTTATGAAGGCTTTGCGCATGCTTCGGCCATTGGGGTCGAAGTAGTTTGCTTCCCCGTTGGGTTCGACGTAGCGCACCGCTCGGTAGCTGTCGCCTTGATTGATGAACTCGACGGCTAGGATGTTGCCGAAGCCGATGAGTTTGCCGTCTAGGTGCAGTTCCTCCAACAGGGCATAGAACGTGTCGCCAGCCCGGATGTCGAGGATGAAGTCGATGTCCCATTGGAATATCTCGGCGAGCTTCATGGTCACTTGGTCCGGCAGCCCCGCCCGCTGGCTGGCCGTGAACAAGTTGTCGTCAATGACGCTGTGCTTGTAGGTCGTCTTCCGTTGCGGCTCGACGATGATTTCCTCGCCGTGAAAGCGGTTGCCTTTGCGGGTGAACTTGAGGGTCTTGAGGGGACCCGGCGAGTAGGTCAGGCTGAGCAGCCGGTTGTCCTCATCCAACGCGAGGCTGAACTCCTCGCCGGGCGCTATTTTGGCCAAGTGTGCGCCTAGGGGCTTGGCGTTGACGAGGTGGTGCAGTGCTTGGGCCGAGAGGCCTTCGCGGTTGAATATCAAGGCAAGGTTGTCGCCGGGCTGGACGACGATGGTTCGGCTGTCGTCGGTGGAGAGGGCTGGGGTCTTCGCAGGAGGGTCGATGGGCGGGGCGGGTGCGGAAACGGGTGCGGGGGTGGGCAGGTCCGAAACTGCGCAGCCCGGCTCCATATCTTTGCGGCCCTCGTATCGGACGATGCCGATGGCACACAGGCACACGCAGACGAGCGCGATGCCGAGTGGGTAGGCGGTGGAAAACCGGCTGCTGTTCAAGTGACGTTCCGCTTTCGGCCTTGGCTATTGTCCCGCCTCCCATGCTGGATGGACATGGAAGCGAGGCACTGTTGACGAATTCGGGACCTTTTCATACAGGGTACGGGCTCGATTGTCCAGAAAAAGCCGTAAACCACACTGACAACACGTTGAAAAAGCTAAAAAAAGTGGAATTTTGCCGGAATATGCCCTTGGTTCTGCTAAATTCTCGACGCAACCCTCAACCTCTCTTGGCAGTTCGATGTTGCTTGACGAATTGAAAACCCGCGGGCTGGTGGCGCAGACGACCGATGAAAGCCGGTTGCGCAGCCATCTGACCGGGACGACGCGCACGCTCTACTGCGGCTTCGACCCCACCGCCGACAGCCTGCACATCGGCAATCTGGTGCCCCTGCTGACCCTGCGCCGGTTCCAGCGTGCAGGCCATCGGCCCATACTGCTGCTCGGCGGGGCCACCGGATTGATCGGCGACCCGTCGGGGCGCGAGGCGGAACGCAGCCTCAACGACTCGGAATTGGTGGCGCAGTGGGTGGAGCGCATCGGGCGGCAGGTGGAGCCCTTTCTGGAACTAGGCGGCGAAACCGGCGCCCGGATCGAAAACAACCTCGAGTGGACCCGGGAGCTTGATGTCATCTCCTATCTTCGGGATGTTGGAAAGTTCTTTTCCGTCAACGCCATGATCGGTCGCGAGTCGGTCCGCAACCGCCTGCAGCGCGACGACGAGGGCATCTCCTACACCGAATTCAGCTACATGCTCCTGCAGGCCTACGATTATCTGGAACTCGCGCGGCGCTACGGCTGCTCCCTGCAGATCGGCGGCAGCGACCAATGGGGCAACATCGTCTCCGGCATCGACTTAGTGCGCCGCCGGTTAGGCAGGGAGGCCCATGCGCTGACGGTCCCATTGGTCACCCGGTCCGATGGCGCCAAGTTCGGCAAGACCGCCGATGGCGCCGTCTGGCTCGATCCAGCCAAAACCTCGCCCTACGCCTTCTATCAGTTCTGGCTCAACGTTGCCGATGCGGACGCGGTGAGCTACTTGCGGCTGTTCACGTTGCTGGATTTGGCGACCATCGACGAACTGGCGCAGGCCGCGGCCCGGGCGCCGGAGCGCCGCGAGGCACAGGCTAAGCTTGCGGAGCAGGTCACCCAACTCGTGCATGGCGCCGATGGACTCGGCGCAGCGCGGCGAATCACGGATTGCCTGTTCGGTGGCGACCCGAACCGGCTTGGCCGGGGCGACCTGCGACAACTGGAGCTCGGCGGCATCGACCGTGCGGCAATTGCTGAACGGCGGCTGGGGCTCTTGGCGGCCTTGGTGGCCTGCGGCTTAGCTCCCTCCCGGGGCGCAGCGCGCAAGCTGGTGGTTGCCAAGGGCATTTCCGTGAACGGTCAAGTGCGAGACGATCCGGCCCATGAACTCGACTTTGCCGACGCTCTTCACGGGCGCTACTACCTGCTGCGGCGCGGCAAGAAGAACTGGCGTTTGTTGACCGGTCCGGGTTGAACGCAGCGCAGGCCGAGGGGAGCAGGGCGTTCGGGGCGCGTCCAGCCGCTCGAAAATCAATTGAACTTATCTCTTGCCATGCTGGCGAGCAGGCGTATAATCCGCATCCCT
>CAZRBP010000125.1:0-10222 GCA_964598305.1 uncultured Pseudomonadales bacterium
TCATGGTGTTCGACGGCCGCCTCTGGCACGGCACGGGTGCCCACACCGGCGGCGGCGACCGCCTCGGCGCGCTTGCCACCTTCTGCTGCCCGCAGTTCCGCCAACAGGAAAACCAGACCCTCGGCCTCGACCGCGCTCTTTGGAGCCAGATTTCGGATAAGCTGAAAGCCCGTTTGGGCTTCAAGGTCTGGAACGCCTACGGCCGAATCGAGGGCGAGTTCGGCGGCATGGTGACGCCGGAGCCGGAGCGCATCGGCGAGTTGAAGCCGGGCAAATGGGGCAAATTGAGCATCCAGTGAATCAAGCGACTACCAGCAGCGCACCCCAGACACTGCTATTCCCGGGGGATGAGCCGAAACGGCCCTCTCTGCAGTTGGGGTGCGTTTATGCGCGTGGCGAGGCATCGATCCACTTCGGACCGGCGGAAGATCACTACGGCACTTGGCCGGCACCCGATTGCATCATCGCCGATGGCCCATACGGTGTGGACGGATTTCCTGGTGACGCCCGTAGTGCCGCATCCCTCCCCGAATGGTACAAGCCTCACGTTGAGGCGTGGAGCGAACAATCGCCTCCCGGAACAACGCTTTGGTTTTGGAACACGGAGGTTGGCTGGGCCACCGTCCATCCGCTGTTGGTGGAGCACGGTTGGGAATATCGTTGCTGCAACATATGGGACAAGGGGCTCGGCCACATTGCCGGCAACGCCAACACGCGCACATTGCGCAAGTTCCCGGTGGTTACGGAGGTGTGCGTCCACTACATTAAGCGAGCCCGCTTTGAGGTCAACGGCGAGTCACTGACCATGCAGGCTTGGCTCCGCCATGAGTGGCGCCGGACGAAGCTGCCGCTGCGTTTGGCCAATGAGGCTTGCGGGGTGCGCAACGCGGCAACCCGCAAGTACCTGACCGCCGACCACCTCTGGTATTACCCGCCAGCCGAAACGTTCGAAAAGCTTGCACACTACGCCAACGAACACGGCGACGCGGCAGGCCGTCCCTACTTCAGCGCCGATGGGAAAGCCCCGCTGTCAGGTCAGGAGTGGGCGAAGCTGCGCGCTAAGTTCAAGTGCGAAGTTGGCGTGACCAATGTTTGGCGGGAGCCGCAGGTCAGCGGCGCTGAACGGATCCAAGGTGTGCGCAGTGGTATGAAGTACAAGTTCCGCAGCCTGCACGGCAGCCAGAAACCGCTGAAGCTCATCGACCGGACCATTAGAGCCTGCACAGAGGCGGGCGATGTCGTCTGGGAACCGTTCGGTGGCCTGTGCCCAGGCGCGGTGGTGTCCCATGCATCGGGACGGCGCTACGCCGCTGCCGAAACCAACCCGGAATTCTACGAGGCGGCCGTGCGCCGGTTGGCGGCCGCATGACCAGCGAGGTTGAGCAACAGCCACCGGCTAGACGCCTTCCGGGCGACGATTGGGAGCACATCCAACTCTACTGGAACGTCAAGGAGGCGATCGCGAGTCTGCCCATCTACTTTCGCACCGAAACGCAGATTTCGGGGATCATGGCGACGGACTTGCACACCTTGAACACCGTGCTGGGAGCAACCATCGAGGAACAGGTCGTTCGCACGTTGAATCTTGTTCGTAACGCTTGGGACCCAGACGAAAAGTACGCGCTGTACAGCTTTGTTCGACAGGCGCAAACGTTTCCTGACGTGCTTCTTCGCCGAGCATCCGACGGCGATGTTCTCATGGGCATTGAACTCAAGGGCTGGTATCTGCTGGCGAAGGAGGCCGAGCCAAGCTTGAGGTTCCAAGCCACGGCAGAGGCTTGCGCGACTCAGGACCTCATCGTCGTTGCGCCTTGGTCACTGGGGAATGTCATCAGCGGATCGCCGATGCTCTTCGAGCCGTTTGTGGAGTCCGCGAAGTTCGCCGCCGCATACCGAAATCATCACTGGCAGCATGTCCGTAAAACGCAGCTGAATCGGGAGATCGAACTTTCCGAAGGCGTAACCCCTTATCCGAACAAATCGGATCACATTCTGGATCGGCCGGTGGCCGACAGTGGCCACAATTTTGGCCGATTGGCTCGCACCGGACTGATGGACTCATACATCAACAAGGTCAACGACGTGTATCTTTGCGGCATCAAGGCTGTTCATTGGCGCGAATTTCTAAAGATTTTTCAGGAAGGCACTACGGATGTCGAAGCTCAAACGGCTCTTGTGCGACTTAAGGGCAAGGTTGACGCAACTGAGTTCGCTTCTTCGGAGATTGCCCGTTCCGCACTTCGGATCCTAGCGGAAGTGGAACGCTTGCTGGACGCCAATACAGGCTGAAGCAACAGCTTGCCGCTGAAGGTCCTCACTTGCGCAAAGACATCTTGCGCAGAATTTCCTCATCCTCCAGAGCGCCAGCTATAACCGAAGCCTTGTCAAGGTCCACACGGGGGTGTCCCAAGGGGAAAGTCCTTTGCCGGTACGTCTCCCGTCCGCTGTCATCTTCACTTGTCGTCTCGGAATCCGTCTGGGCGACCGGATGATGTGCCTCTTTGATACGCATAGCGTCTGCCAGTGCTCGCTGTGGGGACAAGTCTATTGCAGTTCGCCGTCAGGACCAGTTATCGACTGATTACGCCCGAGTCAGTTCCATATAGCCATCCGGGGGCTCATGCCCGACAAACGTCTTGCCCAAGTCCTCATAGTGCCGGTACGAGATCAGGGCGTGGGTTGCGGCTTGGTGGGCGTCCCGCAGTTGGCGTTCCAAGGGGCTGTCCATGCGCGAGCCCGTCGTGCCCGCCGTGTTGTTGAGCATCCCGACCACCTCCCGGCAGGACTGCGCAGCGTGGGCGCAGGCCAATAGGGCAGGCCAGAAGACATCCCAGTCCGGCGCTAGGCGTCCGCCTTGGCTTGGCAACGGCCCCAGGTGCGCCTCCAGGCGGTCCTGGGTGTCGAGCACGAAGGTGCGCGCCGCCATCAGCGTGGCCTGCGCTTGGCCAATCCGATACTGCACTTGGGCCTGGTCCTGAAGCTTCGATGCCGTGCCCCAGGGCGTTTTGGCTTGGGCCAGGTCGATGAAGGAATCGAGGGCGCCGCGGCATACGCCGAGCGCCACGGCCGCCTTGTTGTAGATCGCGTGGGTGGGGTTGCGGTAGGTTGGGTTGGCCCAGGTTTCGCTGGGTGCCAGAGACCGAAACGGCAACAGGTGTTCGGGCGGAACGTAACAATCGGCCATGAGCACGTCGTGGCTGCCGGAACCGCGCATGCCCGCCGTGTCCCAAGTGTCGATAATCTCGAACTCGCCCCAAGGCACCATATAGGACGCCCGCGCCGGGGCACCGGTTTCTTCATCGATCACCATCGGGCCCATCAGGTAGTTCCAAGTCGCGTTGTGGCAGCCGCTGGCGAAGGAGCCCTGGTAGTTCAGCCGCCAGCCTTCGCCGTCCCGGCGAGCGTTCCGTCCCGGGTTGGGGCCGTTGGCGGGCCCGTGGCCTGAGCACACCAGCACGTGCCAGTCGTTGAATATCCTCTCGACCAGCGGCAGTTCCATGCGGCGAATGACCAACGCGTTGATTTCGGAGGAGATTTGCGTGCACCAGCCGACGGATCCGTCGATGGCGGAAGCCGCCTCAACCACCTCGATCTGTTCGCGTGCGCTTAGGTTTTCGCCGCCGAGTTCCAAGGGCAGGGCGAATCGATAGAGGCCTTGGTCGGCCATCTCCTTGGAGGCCCACGCCGGCAGGTGCCGAAGTCGTTGGGCCTCATCCCCCGCCGCGGCAAGGGATTCCCGCATGTTGGCGATGCGTTCCAAGATCGGCGTCTTGGCGATCTCATCGCGCCGCTTGAGAATTTCTGGGCGGATCGTTAAGTCCGCCTGCTGGCTGTTGTTCATATCAATTCCTTAGATCGGTGAGTCTTTCGGGAAGTTGGGCGCCCGCTTCTCCTGCAGCGCCTTAAGGCCCTCCCGGCCCTCAGGTCCGAGGAAGCCGAGCATTTCCAAGGCTGTGGAGGCGTCGAAGCTTGGGCCGGCCATGCGCAGCCAGTTGTTGAGCGCGTACTTGGTCCAGCGGATGGCATTGGGCGCCCCGTTGGCGATCTTGGCGGCCACTTCCATGGTCTTGGCTTCGAGTTCGCTGTCCTCGACGCACAGCGAGAGCAGGCCGATGCGCTCGGCCTCCTCGGCGGGCATCCGGTCGCAGGTCATCAAGTAGTATTTGGCCTTGGCCATGCCGCAGAGCAGTGGCCAGAGGATCACGGCGTGGTCGCCGGCGGCGACGCCCAAGCGGGTGTGGCCGTCGGTGATGAAGACCGACTTGGCGGCGATGGAGATGTCGCACAGCAGGGCCGCCACCAAGCCGGCGCCCACCGCCGGGCCGTTGATGGAGGAGATGGTCGGCTTGCCGCAATTGATGAGGTTGTACACCAAGTCCTTGGCCTCCTTCCAAGTGTTGGCCAAGGTGCGGTAGTCGGTGGTCATTTTTTCGATCATGCCGAAGTCGCCGCCGGCCGAGAACGCCTTGCCCTCGCCGGTGAGCACCACGCAGTCGATGCCGTCGTCGGCGTCCACCTCGCGCCAAACGTAAGTCAACTCGCGGTGGCCAATCATGTCCAAGGCGTTGTATTTTTCCGGTCGGCTGATGGTGATGCGCAGAATGCGGTCGGCGGGATAATCGAATTTCAGGCGTTCGTAGCCTTGGTAGAGTTTGGACGGGGAGGGCATGGCGGTCTCGCAACTGAAGGGGCTTCAATTTAGCCGCGCCGCCGCTTGGGTTGCAATGCGGCGGTGCGGACCGATTGCGCTGGTCGCCTTGGCGGCGGCGGGCTGCGGCGATGCGGTTTCGCCAAGCGTTCCAACAGCGGCCCCCGAATACGTCGGTTCGGCGGCCTGTGCCGGATGCCATGAGGCGCAACACGAGGCTTGGCTCGGCTCCCATCACCAGCGGGCCATGTCCGCGCCTTCGCCAGCAACGGTGGCCGGCGATTTTGACGGTGCCGTGCTGCATCATGGCGCGGGATTGACGGAATTCTCAAAGGCCGATGGCCGCTATGCGATTCGCACGGCAGGGCCGGCCGGGGAGATGGCGACCTTTGCGGTGCGCTACACGTTCGGCGTCGAGCCGTTGCAGCAATACCTGCTGCCCATGCAGGGTGGGCGTTTGCAGGCTTCCAATGTCGCTTGGGATGCGGTTCAGGGCCGTTGGTTCCATCTGCGCCCCGGCGAGAACGTCGGCCATGACGACGTCCTGCACTGGACCCAGCCGAGCCACAATTGGAACTTTATGTGCGCGGACTGCCACTCCACTGCGGTCGCCAAGGGCTATGACGCCCAGACCCATCGATACGAGACTAGTTTCGCCGAGGTTTCCGTGGGGTGCGAAGCCTGCCACGGCCCCGGCTCCGCCCACGTGGCGCCATCTGAAGGTAGCCCTAGGCCGACCCTCGCATTGCGGCGCGGTCAACAGGCCGAAATCAACGCCTGCGCGCCGTGCCACAGCCGCCGCAGCCAACTCGCCGATGGCTTCGCACCGCAGCGCAGCTACTTCGACCACTATTCGCCCGCACTGCTCGAAGCCGGCCTTTACCATGCCGACGGGCAGATCCTGGATGAGGTCTATGTCTATGGCTCCTTCCTGCAAAGCCGGATGCATGAAGCCGGCGTGACCTGCGGAGACTGCCACGAGCCGCACTCGGCGCAGTTGCGCACCGAGGGCAACGGGCTGTGCCTCGCGTGTCACAACGAGGTAGGCCGGGCGGACTTTCCGAGCCTGCCGCTCGGCCGCTACGACAGCCCGCGCCATCATCTGCATGAGCCGGAAAGCCCCGGTGCCGAGTGCGTGAACTGCCACATGCCGTCCCGCACCTACATGGTGGTCGATGATCGCCGCGACCACAGCTTTCGGATTCCCCGTCCGGATTTGAATGCCCTCACCAACGCCCCCGATGCCTGCACCGGCTGCCACCAGGACCGGAGCCCGGAGTGGGCGCAAGCCGTGCTTGAAGAGGCTTTTGGCCCGCCGTCGAGGGACCAATTCGGCCCGGTGTTCGCCGCTGCCCGCGCTGGCGACGGCGAGGCGGAGCGGCCTCTGGCGGCCATTGGCAGCGACTCCGGGCAGCCCGCCATCGTGCGGGCCACGGCGCTGTCGCTGATGGCGTCCTACGATCGGGCGGCGGGCGGACTGGCCTTGGAAGCCACGCTGCATGACGCCCACCCGCTGGTTCGCATCGGTGCTTTGCGCGGCGCGGCCCGATGGCCGCCCGAGCGCCGCTGGCGGGAGGCTCGGCACCTGCTCGGCGATGCGCGTCTTGCCGTGCGCACGGAAGCGGTGCCGCTGCTGGCTCCGGTGCTGAACAGCCTGTCCGGTGGGGAGCGGGCCAAGCTTGAGACCGGCATTGCCGAGTACCTTGATGTCCAGGCCTTCAACGCCGACCGCGCCGAAGCGCAGACCAACATCGGCAATTTGCAATGGGCCATCGGTGCGCCTGCCGAGGCGGAAGCCGCCTTTGTCGAGGCACTCTGGCTGAATGCGCAGTGGGTGCCGGCCATGCTGAATCTGGCCGACCTCTACCGGGCGGCGGGCCGGGATGGCGACGGCGGCGAACTGCTGCTGCAGGCGTTGAGGACGGCGCCGGACTCTCCCCAGGCGGCCTTGGCCCGCGGCCTGTGGCTGGTTCGTCAGGACCGGGCGGACGAGGCCCTGCCGCTATTCGCTGAAGCCGTCCGGTTGGCACCCAACGTCGCGCAGTATGCCTATGTTTACGCGGTGGCCCTGCATTCGGCGAACCAATCGGAGCGCGCGCTTGCGGTGGCGGATGAGGCCTTAAGCCGTTGGCCGGACGATCAGCGGCTGCTGCGCACCGCTTTTGGCATCGCTCGGGACTTGAAGCTGGAAAAGAGGATGGCGGCGTATCGAAAGCGGCTGGATTAGGGTCGGTTGACACTAGGGGACGATCACTCGGCCGCCAACGAGCCCACCAGCCGCGCAATGGCCACTTGCCTTCCATCCGGGTCGGCGATGATCCCTTCCTCTTGGTGGAGGATGTCAAGCCCCGGCAGCAGGCGGCGCAACTCGCCGGGTTGGACGCAGAAGGCGGGATTGGAAGGGCCAGCGACGGGTTGGTCGGTTGCCAAGTGCTCTTCGACCATCAAGATGCCGCCGGTTGCCAGCAGGCTGGGCAGTTGTCGGATTAGGGCTGGGTTGACGTAGCGGAATAGGCAAACCACGTCGAACGGGCCGGACACCGGCAGGCCCGCGTCCAAGTCATGCCGCATCCAGGTCACGTCCAAGCCTTCGTGTGCCGCGCTGGCGGCGGCCCGCTTGAGCCCTTCGCTTGAAACGTCGATGCCCGTCACCTCGAATCCGTGGCGGGCCAGAAACAGGCTGTTGCGGCCCGCGCCGCAGGCGAGGTCCAAGGCCCGTCCGCTGCTGCGTCCGCGGCCGTGCGGCAGGTGGCTGACCCAGGCTTCGAGCAGGGCACTGGGGTGCGGGCGTTCGGCAAAGGCGCCGGCCCGATAGCGCTCGTCCCACTTCGCTTGGTCGGCCTTGCTCATGGCGGACGATTATAAGTAATCTCCGTGAACGGATCGGGCAGACGAGGGGGATTTGTGGAACTTTTGCATTTTGCGGGCCTTAACTGGTGGGCGATTTTGGTGGCCACCGCCGCCGCCTTTGTGCTCGGCGGCATCTGGTACGGGCCGGTCTTCGGCAAGGCGTGGATGGCGGCGATCGGCAAGAGCGTGGACGACCTTAAACCGTCTCCGATGCCCTTCATCGTCAGCTTTTTCACGGCGCTGTTGACCTGCATCGTGCTGGCGATGCTGATGAGCGGCTTAGGCATCGCCACCTTGGGCGGCGGCTTGGCCATGGGCGCCCTGGTGGGCATCGGCTTCATCGCCACGGGCATGGCTTCGGACACCGCCTTTTGCGGCTGGGGGATGCCCCTGTTTTTGATTCAATCCGGCTATCGGGTGGTTTACAGCATCATCATGGGCGGCATTTTGGGGGTTTGGCCCTGATGCCATGAACTCGCTGATGAGCGATCTCCTGGCGCGCCGCGTGCCCCAAATCGTGGCGATCTACATCGGCGTCTCCTGGGGCCTAATCGAGTTCGTCCAGTTGATCGTTGACGAGTTCCTCCTGTCGCCTCACTGGACCCGAGTCGCGTTGGTGACGGCGCCGCTGCTGTTGCCGAGCGTGCTCATGCTGGCTTGGTTTCACGGGAAGCCCGGCCGCGACCGTGTTTCTGCTACCGAGAGCATTGCCGTCGGGGTCAATCTCGCTGCCGCCGCCGTCGTCTTGGGGCTGCTGTTTGGCGGGGTCGATCTGAAAGCGGCAGTGACTCGGGTGACCGTCGAAACCGAGGACGGCCAGACGGTCGAACGCTTGATCCCCAAGACCGAGTACCGCAAGCGCGTTGCAACCTTCGCCTTTGACGCCGGGCCTAGGCTCGACGATGACGATGGGTGGCTATCGTACTTGGTGCCCGTGGCGCTGGACTTGGATCTGGCCTCGGATGAGTTCTACGAACCCGTGGAATTCGCTCAAGCAGCGCTGCAGGAAGCCGGCTTCCAGGATCTCCGCAACGTGCCGTTCGCGCTCAAACGCCGGGTCGCCAAGGACCGTCACACGGAGTTCATCGTCTCGGGCGTGATCGACCGCTCAAGCCAAGCCTACCTTGCCACCATGGCCGTGCATCGAGTTGACACCGGTGCGCTGGTGGGCGAGGAGCGCTACGAAGGTCCCGACCTGCTGGGGCTGGTTGATGCGATGTCCGTGGACCTTAAGGAGACGCTCCAAATCCCGCCGCGTGACGAGGTCGACGACCTTCCCCTGCAAGACCGACTGACCCGAAACAGCGCCGCAATCGAAGCGTACGGCCGTGCCCGGCAGGCGCTGGTCGTCAACTCGGATCATGGGGCTGCCATCAGGCATTTGCGCGCCGCCACGGCGGCCGACCCCACGTTCGCGTTTGCCCAGTCCGAGTTGGGGCTCTTGTTGCTGGGCGACAATCAGGCCGCGGAGGCCGCGAACGCCGTGCGTGCGGCGCTTGACCACATCTACAAGCTGCCGGAACGCTACCAGTTTCCCGCCAAGTTGGCCTACTACCTAGTCACGAGCCAGCCGTCGAAGGCTTGGGCAATCGCCGAGATGTGGGCCGAACTCTACCCGAACGATCCTTGGGCGCTCGAGATGCTGGCGGACATTCTGACGCTTCAGGGCAACCTCGAGGAATCGCTGACGACCCTGCAAAGGCTTTTCGAACTTGATCCCGGCAATGCCGACCTGCTCAAGCGCATCGCGACGCTGCAGGAGCAGCTCGGGGACGCCGAGCCAGCGGTTGCGACGCTTGAGCGGTATGTGGCGCTGTTTCCCAGTGACCAAGCGGGCCACAGGGCACTGGCCGCGCTGCTGCAGCGCCAAGGCCGTCATGGTGCCGCCCGGGAGGTGCTCGACCGCGCCCTTCTGCTGGAGCCAGATCGTTTCGGGATAACGTTGGCATTGGCGGCCTTGGACCTTCATGTCGGTCGATTCGCCGATGCCGATGCCGGCTATGAGCGGGCGCAGGCGTTGGCCGGGACGCCGCAGGAAAGAGCGGCAGTGCTTGACGGGCTGCGGCACCGTCACCTGTTTGGCGGCGAGATGGACAGCGCGATTGCGGCGATGAACGCTTGGTCCGCCCAGGCTTCCCTATTCATGTCGCGGCTGGACTTGGCCCAGGCGCGCCTCAGCCGCGGTGACATCGTGATCTACTTTGAAGCGGGCCGCGACGAGGAGGGCGTGGCGCTCTTGGAAGTGCTGAAAGCCGAACTGACGGCGCTTCATGCGCAGTTCCACGTTCCCGTTTGGCAAACCTACATCGCCCTCCAACGCAATGATCTCGTGGCGGCCCGGGAAGCGCACGACCAAGCGCTGCGCGGAATGGAGGCGTTGGAGCTCTTTGCGGCTCGCCGAACGCTGGCGGCGGATGCTGCCGGGATAGATGAACTGGCCGGTGACTATGCCTCGGCGTTGGCCAACTACCAGCGCGCCGTGGACGCCGATGGGGTATCGACGCCGCATCGATCGATCGGTCGAATGCTGCGCAAGCTCGGACGGTTGGACGAGGCGGAGGCGGCGTTGCGGGAAGCGCTTCGGCTCGTTCCTGCCGATCCAAGGAGCCACTTGGAATTGGCTCGCATCCTGGAACGGAAGTCCAACGCCGCCGGAGCCGTCGAGCACCTGCGGTTGGCGCTCTTGGCATGGGCGGGCGCCGACGAGAGCTTCCAGCCAGCGCG
>CAZRBP010000126.1:0-6653 GCA_964598305.1 uncultured Pseudomonadales bacterium
GCGAAGTTCCGCCAGGCGAGCACCAGTGTGGGCACGAGGCCGACGGCGAGGATCATGAGCGAGGCTGTTGAGGCCTCGGCCAAGCGTTCGTCGGAAGCGAGGCGGTAGGCGCGGGTTGCCAGGGTTTCAAAGTTGAACGGCCGCAGGATGAGCGTTGCGGGCAGCTCCTTGATCACGTCCACGAACACCAGCAGCATGGCGGTCAGCAGCGCGGGCGTGAGCAGGGGCAGGTGAACGTGCGCCAGCAGCCCGCCGGGGCTTGAGCCGAGGCTGCGCGCTGCGCTGTCGTAGTTGGGGTGAATGCGCGCCATGCCGCCCTCCAGGCTGTTGAAGGCCACGGTCAGGAAGCGTGCGAGATAAACAAACACCAATGCGGCCATGCTCCCTGTGAGCAGAAGCCCGGTGCGCACGCCGAAGGCGCTGTCCAGCCAGCCCGCCAGTTGCTTGTCCAGTGCGGTCAAGGGTCCAATGAGTCCAACCGCGAGCACCATGCCGGGAATGGCGTAGCCGAGCGTGGCCGTGCGCACGCCCAGCTTGAGCAGCCGCGCGCCGCCTTCGAGGCGCAGCGCGTAGTTGAGCCAGAGCGCGCAGAGCCCGGCGAGCAGGGCCGTGATCGCCGCCACCGCGACACTGTTGGACAGGTAGCCGATGAAGGCGGTGCCGAAACTTGGGTCGCCACTGGCGAGCGCATGGCGCAACAGGGCCGCGGCGGGCAGCACCAGGCCGAGAATCAGTGGAACCGCGCAGGCCAGCGTGGCGAGGGCGCCGCGCCACCCAGTCAGCCGCGCGCGGGTCGGCGGCATGTTCCTCGACACCGGGTTGGCGCGCAGCCCGCGCCGCGCCAACTGCTCCAACACCACCAGCACCACGACAATCAAAAACAGCCAGCCGGCGAGTTGCATGGCGGCCTGATGCTCCCCCTGGGCGTACCAGGTTCGGAAGATGCCGTTGGTGAGGGTCGGCACGCCGAAGAACTCGACCACGCCGAAGTCTGCGGCGGCCTCCATGAGCGCCAGCGCCAGCCCACCGGCAATCGCTGGGCGCGCCTGGGGCAGGGCGATGGTGAAAAACGCCCGGCGCGGCTTAGCGCCCAGCGTTCTTGCCGCCTCGGTGAGCGGCCCGGCGCGGTCGGTGAAGGCGACGTAGGCGAGCAGGTAAACGTAGGGGTAGAGCGTAAAACCCAATATCAGGCCGGCGCCGGGAAGGGAACGGATCGCTGGCAGCCCCTCGCGCAACAGATCCAGGTCGCGCAACCAAGTCTGCAAGGGGCTGGCGTAGGCGAGGATGTCCGCATAGGCGTAGGCCACCACATAGGCCGGCGCTGCAAAGGGTAGAATCAGCGCCCAGACGAACACCCGGCGCCCGGGAAAGTCCTTGGTTGCGGTCAGCCAGGCGCATCCTGCGCCAAGGAGCAGGGCTAACATGGCCACCATCAGCAGCAACGCCGCGGTGTTGAGCAGGTACTCCAGGAGCACGGTTTCGCGCAGATGCGCCCATACGGCGGAGTCCGGTGCGGCGAAGGTGAGCAGAATGGCAGCGATCGGCACAGCGATGGGCAAGGCGATCGCCAAGGCGCCCAAGGTCCATGCCGAGGGGGCGCGGGGCAACCGCAACCCAGTGCGAGCCGACGTTGGCGCCTGATCGAACATGATTGAGGATTGTAACGAAAAGCAGGAGCGCACCGATGAGGCGGCGGCCACGCCAAGGGTGACGCTCAGGCTCGACCAGGTCAGCCATGGCTATGGCGGCGCCCCCGTGCTCCAAGGCGTGGACCTGTCCGTCAGCGCCGGCGAGATCGTTTGCCTGCTCGGCGCATCGGGCAGTGGCAAGAGCACCTTGCTGCGCATCGTCGCCGGGCTCGAACCGCTGCAAGCGGGGGTCATCTCCTTTGCCGGCGCGGAATTGGCCACGCCGGGGCGCGAGCCGCCACCGGAAGCGCGCCGTTTTGGCTTGGTCTTTCAAGACCATGTGCTGTTCCCGCACCTGACCGTCGCGGGCAACGTGGCGTTCGGGTTGCGTGGGCTCGACGCACGCGAACGCGATGCCCGAGTGGTCCGGCACCTGCGGCAAGTGGGGCTTGAGGGCTACGGCGACCGCTACCCGCACACCCTGTCCGGTGGTGAGCAGCAACGGGTGGCGCTGGCCCGGGCCTTGGCCCCGGAGCCGGTTGTGATGCTCCTCGACGAGCCCTTTGCCAGCGTGGATGCGACTTTGCGTCGCCGCTTGGGCGAAGACACCCGTCGCGCCCTGCGCACCAGTGGCGTGCCCAGCATCATCGTGACGCACGATGCCCGGGAGGCGATGGAAGTCGCCGATCGCATCGCCGTGCTCCACCAAGGCCGGATCCTGCAGGACGATTCCCCCGCGGCCGTTTGGCGCACCCCCGCGGTGCGCTTCATTCCGGAACTGCTCGGCGATTCGAACGCCATTGAGGGCGTGGGCGCGGCGGATGGCGTTGAAACCGGTTTCGGGCGGATTGGCCTGCACGGCGTGGGGGTGCGGGCCGATGAGCCTTATTTGGTGATTGTGCGGGCCGGGTCCGTGCAACTCGCGCCCGGCACCGCCGGCGATCCCCGGGTCGTGGACAGCCGGTTCCTCGGTGACCGCCATCTCGTCATCCTTGAGGCAGGCGGCGAGCGCCTGCGCACGCTGCACGGGACGGATCCTGAAGTTGCGCTGGGCGCGAGTGTTAAGCTGGCCTTTGATCCGGACGGAGTGCTCGTTTACCATAAACATGGTAATGATTCTCATTTGTCCTGAAGCTCACCTATCCATTCCAACCGCTAAGGAGTACATTCGAAGCATGATCCAGAGACTTTCGCGCACGGCCGCCAGGCTGGCTGTCCTGATGTTCGCCGGCCTTGTGGCCTCGGCTCCGGTCCTCTGCGCTGAACAGGTCAACCTGTATTCAGCGAGGCATTACGACACGGACTTCGCGCTCTACGACACCTTTACCGAACGCACAGGCATCGAGGTCAACCTCATTGAAGGCGGCAGCGACGCATTGATCGAGCGGATCGTCAACGAGGGCGAATACACGCCCGCCGACATTTTGATCACCGTGGATGCCGGGCGCCTATGGCGAGCACAGGAACGCGGGATATTCCAGCCGGTTGCTTCCGAGGTGCTTGAGCAGCGCATCCCCGCCCATCTTCGCGAACCTGAAGGCCATTGGTTCGGGCTGTCCAAGCGCGCCCGCGTCATTGTCCATGCCAAGGACAGTGCGCCGGCCGGCGGCGTCGCGCGCTATGCGGACCTCGCCAGCCCAGAACTGCGCGGCAAGGTCTGCATGCGTTCGTCAAGCAACATCTACAACCTGTCGCTCATGTCGTCGTTGATCGATGCCCTCGGCGCAGCCGCCGCGGAGGAATGGGCACAGGGCGTTGTGGCCAACTTCGCGCGCCCGCCCCAAAGCAACGACACCGGCAATCTCACTGCGGTGGCATCGGGCGAGTGCGGGCTGACCTTGGCCAACACCTACTACCTCGGGCGCTGGCTGGCCAGCTCGGAGGAAGCGGATCAGCGCATGCTCGACCAGCTCAGCGTGGTGTTCCCCAATCAGGACGACCGTGGCGCCCATGTCAACGTCAGCGGCGCGGGCGTCACCCGCCATGCGCCGAACCGCGGCAATGCCGTGCGATTCCTGGAGTACCTCACCAGCGACTTTGCGCAGAAGCTCTTTGCGGAGGGCAACAATGAATATCCCGTGGTCGGTGAAGCGTCCGGCCCCATCACGGCGCTCGGCGGCTTCAAGGAAGATCGGATCAGTGCCGGGTTGCTCGGCAAGAACCAAGCCGAGGCAGTGCGCATCTATGACCGCGCTGGTTGGCGTTAGGCGTGGGCCGGCTCCATTGGAAGACCGTCAGCGCGCTGGGCGCCGCCACCTGGCTGGTGACCAGCGTCCTGGTTGGATGCAGCGGCGAAGAGGGCGCCTCCGCCCCCGGGGTTGAACTGGCCACCGACGACGTGGGCTATCTCACCCAACTCGGGTTGATCCGCGGTCATCTCGCGGTGGGCTATGCGCTCTATGAGCGCGAATTGCCGCTGCTGTCCGAAACCCACATGAAGCACCCTCAGGATGAGATTTACGCAGCCGTGGTCCCGGCCTTCAAGGCACGCGGCTGCGAAGGCTTCGCGAACGACCTGACAGCGCTCACCGAGGCGGTTACGGCGCGCGCCGCCCAGCAAGAAGTGGCCGCAATCTACGAGGGACTGACGGCGAACATCGCCCGCTGTGAACAGTCCGCCAACACGACTGACCCGGCGGTGCTCGCCAAGGTGATCGAAAACCTCCTGCGAACTGCGGGCGTCGAGTATCAGATCGGCGTCATTGACGGCGCCATCGACAACCTGCACGAGTATCAGGACGCTTGGGGCTTCACCCAGGTCGCCAACGCCTGGGCGCGGTCGGCGGCGTTTGCGGACAGCGCGAGCGCGGCAGCGGTGGCGGCGCAGTTGCAGGACATCATCGCCGGGCTCGAAGGACTCTGGCCGTCCCTGAACCCCGAAGCTGGAGTCGATGAAGAGGCGGCGCGGCTCTTTGGCGCCGCCGCCCGAATCGAGATCGCTGCGCTGCCGTTGCAACGCTGACCACGCCCTTCCTCGCCGCGCAGGCAGGGAATTGGTGCCTGGGGAGAGACTCGAACTCTCACTTGGTTGCCCAAACCAGATTTTGAGTCTGGCGCGTCTACCGATTTCGCCACCCAGGCACGGGGGGCGCGAATCTTAGCAACCTCGCGGGAGCCGTGCCAGAGAGCTTTCCTCCCATCGTTCTCCCATCGACCTCCTTGGGGGCGGCGGTCAGCGGGCGTAAGATGGGCGCCGGTTTGTCGTCGCTTAAGATTGTCCCGAGGAGGATTGCCATGCACGCCATCAAGACCGAAGCTGAATTGCGCGCCGTCATCGGTGCGGAGCCGCCGGGACTGGCGGAGAAGAACCAGCCGCGGCTCAATGGGTTTGCGGTGGAGTTCATCGCCAAGTCGCCCTTTCTCGTGCTTTCCACGGCGGATGCCGAGGGCCGCATCGACACTTCGCCGAAGGGTGATGCGCCGGGTTTTGTCGAGGTCGAGGACGAGGGCCATCTGCTCATCCCGGACCGGCCCGGCAATCGGCTCGCCTATGGGCACCAGAACATCTTGGTCAATCCCCGGGTGGGGGTGCTGTTCATGATCCCGGGTACGCCGGAGACCTTGCGGGTCAATGGCCGGGCATCGCTCAGCGCCGATCCCGAGCTGCTCGATCGGCTCGCCGCCCGCGGCAAGCCCGCCGTGCTGGTGATTCGGGTGGCGGTGGAGGAGGTGTTCTTCCACTGCGCCAAGGCCTTCATCCGCTCTGAGCTGTGGCGCCCCGACACTTGGGGAGCGCGCCACGAGGTGTCCTTCGGCAAGATGTTCGCTGCCGCCAAGAACGCGCCGCCAGAGGCTGCCGCGGCCCTAGACGAGGCGGTGAACGCCGACTATCGCGACAATCTCTGATTGAAGGAGAGCCGCCGGGACGGTGCGCCCCGCCCATCGGCAACGCCCATGCTGAAGTCCGACTTCGCCTACGACCTGCCCGCCGAACGCATCGCCCAGACGCCGCTTGCGGAGCGCGACCAAGCCCGGCTGTTGTACCTTGGCCAGGACACCATGGCGCATCGAACCGTGGCGGACTGGCCGGAACTGCTGCGGCCCGACGACCTGGTGGTGGTCAACAACACGCGGGTCATTCCGGCCCGCTTGCGTGGCGTCAAGGACAGCGGCGGGGCGGTTGAGCTGCTCGTTGAGCGCATCGAGGACGAGCGCACCGCCCTATGCCAAGCGCGGGCCAGCAAGCCGCTAAAGCCGGGGCGCTGGCTGTCGATTGGCGGCGAGCGCCTGGAGATTGCGGGGCGGGTGGGCGAATTCCACCGGCTGCGCTTTCCGCAATCGGTCATGGCGTTTTTGCAGCGGCACGGCACAACGCCGCTGCCGCCGTACATCGAACGCGCCGCCGAGGCTGCTGATGAAGCCCGTTACCAGACGCTCTACGCCAGCGCTCCGGGCGCGGTTGCCGCTCCGACCGCGGGGCTGCACTTTTCGGAGGGCCTGCTCGAAGCCGTGGGCCAACGCGTCGCTGGCATGGTGGAAGTCACGTTGCACGTCGGCGCGGGCACCTTTGCGCCGATGCGGGGCGACGACCTCGGCGCCCACCAAATGCATGCGGAGCGCTACGAGATTTCCGCTGCGGCTGCGGAGCGGATTCGCGCTGCCCAGCAAGGCCCCGGCCGAATCGTTGCCGTGGGCACCACCGTGGTGCGGGCGCTGGAGACCGCCGCCGCCGAGCCGGGCGGCATCCGGGCGGGCTGCGGCGAAACCCGGCTGTTCATCAAGCCCGGGTTTCGCTTCCGGGCGGTCGATGCCCTGCTCACCAACTTCCACCTGCCGGAATCGACGTTGCTGATGCTGGTCTGCGCCTTCGCCGGGCAGCGGCGCGTGCTTGAGGCTTACCGCTCAGCGGTGGCGGCGGACTACCGCTTCTTCAGCTACGGGGACGCCATGTTCACGGAGCGTTTCGCCGATGTTTGAAGTGCTCGCCCAATGCGGCGCCGCCCGCCGGGGACGCCTCGCCACCGTCCATGGAACCATTGAGACCCCGGTGTTCATGCCCTGCGGCACCTACGGCTCGGTCAAGGC
>CAZRBP010000126.1:6753-10164 GCA_964598305.1 uncultured Pseudomonadales bacterium
GGCTACTCAAGGGCCTACCTGCACCACCTCGACCGCTGCGGCGAGCCGCTCGGCGCCATGCTGATGACCGGGCACAACCTGCACTACTACCATGGATTGATGGCGCGATTGCGCGCCTCCATTGAAACGGGTACATTGCCCGGCCTTATCAAGCGCCTGCAAAAGGACTGGACCCAAGACGATGAATCTGTTTGAAACCACGGCCTATGCGGCGGAAGCGGGCGGCGGCAGCGCCGGCTACCTCAACCTGCTGTTTCTCGGCGGCTTTGTCCTGATTTTCTACTTTCTCCTCATTCGCCCGCAGAGCAAGCGCCGCAAGGAGCATCAGGCGCTGATGGCGGGCCTCGCCAAGGGCGACGAGGTGGTGACCGCGGGCGGCATCGTCGGCCAAGTCAGCAAGGTGGAGGACGACTTCGTCAAGGTCAAGGTGGCCTCCAAGATCGAGCTGCGGCTGCAAAAGAGCGCCGTCAGCGCCACCCTGCCCAAGGGCACCCTCAAGTCCTTGGATGAGGGGTAGTGCCCTGCGATCGAGGCGGTAGTTGATGGTTGGTGAGAGCCTACTCGGATTGTCTCCGGCGAAGCAGCGGGCGACCAACACTTACTCCTTGGGCCGCTACCTGTTTGTGCTGGTGGTGGTCACGCTCGGCGCGCTGTACGCCGCGCCCAACGTCTTTGCGCCGGACCCGGCGCTGCAGATCAAGCCGGAGGATCCCGATCGCGGCTTAAGCGCCGCCTCCCTGGAGCGGGCCCGCACGGCTCTGGCGGAGGCCGGCATCGCGCTGAAGTCCGCTGAGCTTGAGGGCAGTTCCGGATTTCTGCGCCTGGTGGATGACGGCGACCAACTGCGGGCCCGGGAAGTGGTCATGCAGGCGTTGGCCGGCGGCGAGGACCACCACATCGTCGCCCTGACCCGGGCCTCCACCACGCCCCAATGGCTGGCTGATCTCGGCGCTGTGCCGATGTCCTTGGGGCTTGACCTGTCCGGCGGCGTCCACCTGCTGCTGCAGGTCGATATGAACAAGTTCGTCGGCGACCGCATGGAGAGCATGGAGGAGACCGCCCGCGACGCGCTGGTTGCGGAGCGCATCCGCTACGTCGGGCGCAATTGGGTGGATGGCACCCGGCTGCGCATCCCGTTTCAGAATGCCAATTTGCGCGATGAGGCGGCGACCCTGCTGGCGGAGCAGTTCGAGGGCTTTGACATTTCCGAAACCGACGCCGATGGCCGTCCGGCGCTGGAATTCACGATGGTCGATGAGTACCTGCGCGAACTGGAGGACGCGGCCATCTCGCAAAACCTGCAAAGCCTGCGCAACCGGGTCAACGAGCTGGGCGTTTCCGAGCCGTTGGTGCAGCGCCTGGGCCGGGAGCGCATCGTGCTGGACCTGCCCGGCATCCAGGACAGCGCCGAAGCCAAGCGGATCATCAACAAGTTCGCCAACCTGGACTTCCGCCTGGTGGCGCTGCCCGGTGACCGTGCCTCGCAGACGGAGACCTTGGACTACCGGGGCACCCCGACCACCCTGCTCCGGCGCAACATCGTCACCGGCGACCAAGTCACCTCGGCGAGCCAGGACTACGACCCGGAGACCGGCCTGCCGCAGGTCAGCATCGGCCTCGACAGCGATGGCGGCCAGCGCATGAACGATGCCACCAAGGACAACGTGGGCCGCTCCATGGCCATCATCTTCATCGAGCAGAAGCCGCGCACCCGCACCGTCATGGTGGATGGCGAGGAGGTGGTGGAGCGCTACACCGTGGAGGAGCGCCGCCTGATCAGCGTGGCCACCATTCAATCAGCGCTCGGCTACAATTTCCGCATCACCGGCCTCGAAATCGGCGAAGCCCGCGACCTGGCCCTGCTGCTGCGCTCCGGGGCGCTGGCGGCGCCCATGTACATCGTCGAGGAGCGCACCGTCGGCGCTAGCCTCGGCGAGGAGAACATCGAACGGGGCCAGCAGTCAGTGGTGGTCGGCTTCATCCTAGTGATGATCTTCATGGTCATCTACTACCGTGGCTTCGGGCTGGCCGCCAACCTGGCGCTGATTGCCAACCTGACGCTGCTGGTGGCCGTCATGTCGGTCCTGGGCGCCACCCTCACCCTGCCCGGCATCGCCGGCATCGTGCTCACCGTGGGCATGGCGGTGGACGCCAACGTGCTGATCTTCTCGCGCATCCGCGAGGAGTTGAAGGAGCGGGCGCCGCAGCAGGCCATCGCCGCTGGCTTCGACCGCGCCCTGCTGACCATTCTCGACGCCAACATCACCACTTTCTTCGTGGCGATCATCCTCTTTTCCATCGGCAGCGGGCCGGTCAAGGGCTTTGCCGTGACCTTGGCGGTGGGCATCGTCACCTCCGTGTTCACCGCCATCATGGGCACCCGGGCGCTGGTCAACCTGATGTACGGCGGACGCAACCTGAAGGTCTTGAGGATATGAAGTTTCCGGAGTTCAATTTCGACTTCATGGGCCGCCGCAAGCTGGCGGGGAGCGTGTCGATCGGCTTGGTCCTCCTGTCGCTGGCTTCGTTGACCGTCAACGGCCTGAATTTCGGCCTCGACTTCACCGGCGGCACCCTGGTGGAGGTGGGCTTTCCCGAGAGCGCCGACCCCGAAGCGTTGCGCAGCCAACTCGACGAGGCCGGCTTCGTCAACGGCGTGGTGCAGCACTTCGGCTCCGACAAGGAAGTGCTGATCCGCATGCCGCCCCAAGCGAGCGGTGATCCGGCGGGCCTCGGCGACCGCATTCTGGACACCATTCGCCAGCAGGTGCCGGAGGCGGAGATGCGCCAGTCCAACTTTGTCGGCCCGGTGGTGGGGGAGGAACTGGCCGAGAGCGCCGGGCTCGCCATTCTCACTGCCTTGGCGGTGGTGATGCTCTACATCCTGTTCCGCTTCACCAAGCAGTTCTCGGTTGGCGCCGTGGTGGCCCTGGCCCATGACGTCACCTTGGTTTTGGGCCTGTTCTCCGTCTTGCAGTGGACCTTCGACCTGGCCGTGGTGGCGGCGGTGCTGGCGGTGGTGGGCTACTCGCTCAACGACACCATCGTGGTCTCGGACCGCATCCGGGAGAATTTCCGCACCCTGCGCAAGGGAGCGCCCGTCGACGTCATCAACCGCTCCCTCAACCAGACCCTGGGCCGTACCCTGGTGACCTCCATGACCACCCTGTTCGTGCTGCTGGCCCTGCTCATCGCCGGCGGCGAGGGCATTCGCGGATTCGCCGCGGCGCTCACCGTCGGCGTGGTGATCGGCACCTACTCATCGATCTACATCGCCGCCAACATGCTGATGGTGATGAACATCTCCCGCGAAGACTTGGTTGTGCCGGAAAAGGAGAGCGCCAAGGAGTCCTATCCCTAGTCCGCTAGATGCCTCCGCAGGCAGGCCACCATCAACTTGAAGCATCGGGG
>CAZRBP010000127.1:0-10120 GCA_964598305.1 uncultured Pseudomonadales bacterium
CACCGCCCGGCACCGCAACTCGGACCGAACCCGGCGCAGTTCAGCAACATGCTTGAGCGCCCTTTCACTTGGCGCGTCGGGGAAGGCGCCGTAGCCATCGGCCAATCCCAAGGTGAGGCTCTTTAACTCCACGTAGCAGTCGCCTTTTGTTGCGTCCGAAAGCAGTAGGTCGAAGCGCCCCTTGCCGCCTGGAATCGCCGGTTCGCGCCGCAACGATTCATAGCCCGCCAGCGGCGGGATCTGCGCATCCTCGATCGCCGCCGCCACCACTTGGTTGGCCCGGGCGGTGTTCACGCAAACCCAATGCTCCCCGGCGCCCACTAACTCCAGCGTGTGCCGGTACTTGCGCCGCTCATTGCCGGAATCCCAAAGCCAGACCCGGCTGCCGGGCTCGGAGCAGCCGGTCATGGCACCGGTGTTGGGGCAGTGGGCGCGCAGCGAGCTGCCGTCCGCAAGCTCCACATCGGCAAGAAAGCGCTTGTGGCGGCGCACGAGGCAGGCTTCGATCAGGGGCGGCGAGTAGATCACGCGTCACCGCCGATGCTGTCCCAGACCTCAAGCGCCTGGCCAATCCGCTCGACTCCCAAGCCGATGGATTCATCGTCGGTAGTGTAGGCGAAGCGGACGAAGCGGTGCGCCTCGCGCTCGCCAAAGTCGATGCCCGGCGTGGCGGCCACTTGGAACTCGTCGATCAGGCGCCAGCAGAAGTCGTAGGAATCCAAGCCGGAACTGGAGACATCCATGTAGAGATAGAACGCCCCTTCCGCTGGGGCTGCGGCTTTGAACCCCAACGCCTCGAGGCCGCCCAGCAACTGCCGGCGGCGGGCGTCGAAATGCCGTCGGCGCGCCTCGTGAATGGCCATGGCCTCCGGGGAAAACGCGGCCAAGGCCGCCTGCTGGGCGACGCTGGAAGGTGAAATGAAAAGATTCTGCGCCAACCGCTCAATCGGCGCCATCAGCGCCTCCGGCACGACCACCCAGCCGAGGCGCCATCCGGTCATGCCGAAGTACTTCGAAAAGCTGTTCAGCGCGATCAGCCCGTCATCGACCCGCAGCCCGGTGCCGGCGGTGGGCGGCGGACCGTAGGTGAGCCCTTGGTAGATCTCATCAAGAATGAAGAAGCCGCCGGCCCCGCGGACAAAGTCGGCCACTTCCGCCAGCCGCGCGCCATCCATGACGGCGCCGGTGGGGTTGGCGGGCGAGGCGAGCAGCAGGCCGGCCGTGTTGGGGCGCCAAGCCGCCGCCAAGTCATCCACCTGAGGCAGGTAGCCTTGCTCCGCACGCAATGGCACCGGCTGGGCAGCGCCGCCGACAATGCGCGGAAAGGCGGCATTGCAGGGATAGCCGGGATCGGTGACCAGCAGGCCGCCGCCCGGGTCGATGAGCAGGGCGTTGAGCAGCAGCAATCCACCGCTGGCGCCCGCCGTCACCAGGATGCGTTCGGCGGGAATCGCCACGCCAAGCCGCTCCCTATAGTCCCGGGACAATGCCTCCCTGAGCGCCTCCGTGCCCAGCGCGTGGGTGTACTTGGTGTGTCCGTCCAACAGCGCCCTGCGGCCCGCCTCAACGATGGGTTCGGCGGTATTGAAGTCCGGTTCGCCCACCTCGAAGTGCACCACCCGGTGCCCCTCCGCCTCCAACTGGGCGGCCCGCTTCATCAGCTCCATGACCCGGAACGGTGCGATTGACTTCAGCCTGCCGGCAACCAAGACGCTTTCTCCACGGCTTCCTGTCGCTTTGGGAACCGCGCCTGCCGAGCGCGGACTGGGAGCCTGCGCATTGTGGCTTTGGCGAACCGCAATTGCCATATGGTCAAGCCGTGAAGGTTTTGGTAGTTTACGCGCCCTTCAATCGAGCGCCTCCCTCGGCTCGCCAAGGCAGCCGGGAGGCGGCGGCAACCAGCAAGGAATCCACAGCACATGGCAGAAGCAACACCCCGCCGCCCCCAACCCGGCGCCATTGATTCTCCATTCACCAATTTCACGCCCTACGAGCCGAAGGCGGACGAGCCCTACATGAGCCCCCCGCAGCTTCAGCACTTTCGCACCATTCTGACCCGCTGGCGCATGGACCTGATGGAGGAGGTTGACCGCACGGTGCACCACATGCAGGACGAAGCCACCAATTTCCCCGACCAAGTGGACCGCGCCACCCAGGAGGAGGAGTTCACGATTGAGCTGCGCACCCGGGACCGGGAGCGCAAGCTGATCCGCAAGATCGACCAGACCATCGAACTCGTCGATCAGCAGGACTACGGCTACTGCGACACCTGCGGCATGGAGATTGGGTTGCGGCGCCTCGAAGCCCGGCCAACCGCCACCCAATGCGTTGACTGCAAATCCCTAGCGGAAATCAAGGAACGGCAACTGCACGGCTGACATCCTGTTTTCGTGGCAGCCGGTCGATTCGCGCCGTCGCCCACCGGGCCGTTGCACATCGGCTCCCTCTACACGGCGCTGGCCAGCTTCCTCGACGCCCGTGCCGAAGGCATCGCGTGGCGGCTTCGATTCGACGACCTCGACGAGCCGCGCAACCAGCCCGGCGCCGAAGCCCGCATTCTGCGCAGCTTGGAGACGCACGGCCTGCATTGGGACGGTCCCGTAGCGAGGCAGAGCGAACACTTGGACCGCTACCAAGCGGCTCTGGTAACGCTGCAGCGCCAAGCCAAGACCTTCTACTGCACCTGCTCGCGCAAGGCGCTGGCTGAATCACCCATCTACCCCGGCCATTGCCGGGAACGCGTCACGCCGGTTCCCAATGCGGGGATACGAGTGCGGGTCGATGACGCAGCGCTCGAATTCACCGATCTCGTCCAAGGCCGCCAACGAACGCGGCTTGACCAAACGGTCGGCGATTTCGTAATCAAGCGCCGTGACGGCCCCTTCGCCTACCAATTGGCCACCGCGGTGGACGACGGGGATCCAAGCATCGTCCGGGTGCTGCGCGGACGGGACCTGCTTGCCACCACACCCCGCCAGCTCCACCTCATGGCGCTGCTCGGCCTTTCCGCGCCTACTTACGCCCACATTCCCGTGCTGCTCAATCGCGCCGGGGAAAAGTGGTCAAAGCAAACCGGCGCGCCGCCGATCAGCGACCAGACGCCCCAAGCCAACATCCGCGCCTGTCTGACCCTGCTCGGCCTGCAGCCCCCAGACTTCGGCTTGGAACCCATGCTCGAATGGGCGAAATCCCGTTGGCGCCTCAGCCAAGTCGGCAATCAGGACCAAGCGTTCGACCCGCACCTAGGCTAGGGTCAAAGCCCGTACTGGCCCTCCCCTTCTTTGCTACCATCGCGTCCATGGCTTTTTTGCCCCATCTCCTGTTGGCCCACGATGACCTCAACCAGTGGGCGGCGTTGGTGGACATCCTTGAGAACGGTGGCTATCAGGTGACGATCAGCGGCCTTGCCGACCTGCCCGACAAAGACAGCCTTCGCGATTTCGACGCCATACTCACCAGCCCCGAGGCAGTCAAGCGCCACAATTTGCTGGGCCTGCGCGGCGGCAGCCCGCTGATCGTCCTCGCACAAGGCGGTGATGTGCGCCAAGCTGTCGAGGCCATCAAGCAAGGCGCTGCCGACTACCTCGTCCTGCCGGTCGATGCCGGCGAACTGCTCCGAGCGGTTGGCAGTGCGTTGGCTGCATTGTCCGCCCACAGTGAGGATCAGCGCCGCCCGCCGTTCGCGATCATCGGCTCAAGCGGCGCGATGGCCGAGGTGCGCGAGCGCATCGCCGAAGTCGCGCCAACCAACTCGGCCGTGCTGATTGAAGGCGAATCCGGCACCGGCAAGGACTTCCTCGCCCACGCCATTCACGCTGCCAGCCTGCGCAACAGCGCGCCCTTCATCACCGTCAACTGCGCCGCCATTCCCGAAGCCATGATTGAGACCGAGCTGTTCGGCCAGCCATTCGGCGAGCAGTCCTCCCCAACCGCTGGCCGCGCCGGTCTTGCGGAGGCCGCCGGCGGCGGAACCCTCTACCTCGATGAAGTGGGCGAACTGCCCTTGGAGGTTCAAGCCCGGCTGTTGGCCATGCTGAACCACCACTCAGCGCAAGAACCAGCCAGCGGCTCCTCATCCCCCCGGATCATCGCCACCTCGCATCGCAACGTGCAGCAACTCGCAGAGCGCGGCTACTTCCACGAGACCCTGTCGCGGCACCTGAACGAAACCCGCCTGCTTCTGCCCGCGCTGCGCGACCGGCAGCACGACGCCATCGAACTGGCTCATCATCTGCTCGGCCGCTTTTGCCGCAAGCTCGGCAAACCCTTGCTGCGGCTAGCGGAAGATGCCGCCCACGCCATCGAGGCCTATCACTGGCCGGGCAACGTGCGGGAACTGAGCAACCTGATAGAGCGCGCGGCGATTCTCTGCGACGGCGAGGAAATTGACGCCTCGATGCTGACCATCGACGCGGACGCCCCGAAGATTGGCGATCTCTCCGCAGCCGAAGGCAGCGGGGCGGTCTCCTTGGAAGACTACTTCATCGCCTTCGTCACCCAGCACCAAGACCAGCTCACCGAGACGGAGCTCGCCGAAAAGCTCGGCATCAGCCGAAAAAGCCTGTGGGAAAGGCGCCAACGACTCAACATGCCACGCACCAAAACCCGCAAACGGGGACCGCGGCGCTCCTGAAGCGGCCCGTGCTATCATGACGCCCTCTCAGGTTCGAATCGGCAAGCAAGATACGCGCTTTGGAAACGGAACCCTCCGCCCCGGCACTCGACTCCAAGCCACTCAACGTCTCCCGTGAGCAGGTTGACCCCAATGCAGTCGATGTCGTGGCCAAGCTCAAGGGTGCGGGTTTTCAGGCATGGCTTGTCGGCGGCTGCGTCCGTGACCTTCTGCTCGGCGCCCACCCCAAGGATTTCGACGTAGCGACCAACGCCACGCCCGAGCAGGTGCGCGGCCTGTTCCGCCGCTCGCGCTTGGTCGGGCGGCGGTTCAAGATCGCCCATGTTCGCTACGGGCGTGACGTCATCGAAGTCTCCACCTTCCGCAAGGCACCGTCCGGCGACGCGAGGATCAACGGCAACGCCAAGGCCAATGGGCTGATCCTGCGCGACAACGCCTACGGCACCCTGCGCGAGGACGCCTTTCGCCGCGACTTCACCGTCAACGCGCTCTACTACGATCCCCATGAAGAACGGATTCTGGACTACGTGGGCGGCCTTGAGGACATTACCCGTCAGCGCCTCCGATTCATCGGCGATGCCCGGCAGAGGCTGCGTGAGGACCCCGTTCGCCTGCTTCGGGCCATCCGCTTCCAAGCCAAGCTCGGCTTCGTTCTTGATGCCAACGTGGACGACGGCCGCATGGTCGCCCATCTGCGCGAAATTCCCGGAGCGCGCCTGTTTGATGAATTCACCAAGATGTTCCTCGGCGGCTACGCAGCCCGGGCTTGGCAGCTTCTGGAGCGCACGCCCATTCCCGGCATCCTCTTTCCGGCCACCCCAAAAGGCACTCGCCTCGTGCAACTGGCGATGGAGAACACCGACCGCCGCGTTGCCACCGGACTCCCCGTGACACCCGGATTCCTGCTCGCCGTGCTGCTCTGGGAGGATTTCCGGGCGCGGGCCAAGGCGCTGTCCTCGGAACCGGGCGGTGCGAAGAGCGGCGACGCCGCCGTGCTCGCTGCACAATCCGCCTTGGCCGATCAACGGCGCATCATGGCCATGCCGCGCCGCCACTCGCACTTCATTCAGGATGTCTGGCACCTGCAGCACCAGCTGCGCGCAAGACGGCCCAAGCGGGTTCCCAAGGTGCTGCAGCATCCCAAGTTTCGTGCCGCCTACGACTTTCTCCTGCTGTGCGCCGATGCCGGCCTCATCAATCCCGCCATCGGCCAGTGGTGGACCGAAATTCAAGAAGCCAGCGCCGACGGGCGCGACGCCATGATCAACGCCCTGAAACCTGCGGGGCGACGGCGCGGCAAGTCCCAGCAGCGGTGAGGGCGCCATCGAACAGGGCGTCGGCGGTGAGTTTTCAATGGCCCCGCCATTTGGTGGTCGAAGGGCCAATCGGCGTCGGCAAGACCACCTTGGCACACCGGCTGGCGGAGGCCTTGGGCCACTCGCTGTTGCTCGAGCCGGTGCTGGAGAACCCTTTTTTGGACCGCTTCTACCTGTCCAAGGGCGCAAACGCCTTCCAGACCCAACTGTTCTTCCTGCTCACTCGCGCGCAGGTCATCGCCGAAGCGCCTGAGGACGACCTGCTCGATTCGCTGGTGGTGGCCGACTTCCTGATGGAAAAGGACCGCCTGTTCGCGCGGCTCACCCTAGATGAGAACGAGTTCAACCTCTACGACAGGATTCATGCGGCACTGGACCCCAAACCCCTGCGCCCGGACTTGGTCATTTACCTGCAAGCTCCGGTCAGCGTCCTGCAGCACCGTATCCGCCGCCGAGGAATCACCTTCGAACAGACCATCGAAGCCGACTACCTGGACCAAGTGGCCACGGCCTACACCCGCTTCTTCCATGCCTACGACCAAGCGCCGCTGCTGGTGGTGAATGCCGCCGAAATCGACTTCGCCAACAACCCCGCCCACCTGCAGGCACTGCTCGATCACATCAAGCGCATGGAAGGCGGGCGCAGCTACTTCAATCCAAACCCCACGCTGATCTAATCCCCAGTGGAGGTACGGGGGCAAGCATGACCGAAGGCCATAGCGAAAGCGGAGAGCCACGCCCAGCGGCGGCTGACTTGGCCGCCTGGGGCCGTCTGGCGGGTCTGGCCGGCCAGGCGCACTCAGCAAGCTTGGCAAACCTGCTGCGGGACCGCGCCCGCTGCCGCGCCTTGCGCACCGCAGCAGCCGACATCCTATTCGATTTCTCGCGGCAGCCCGTCGATCTTGAGGTTCTTGAAGCCCTGTTGGAACTGGCCGAGGAACGCCGCTGGACGGCGCGGCGCGATGCCCTGTTTGCGGGCGAGCCGGTCAACACCAGCGAAGGCGTCCCGGCCCTGCACACGGCCTTGAGGGCGCCCGCCGCCGAACAGCCCGAAGCCACCGCGCAAGCGGTCCCCACAACCCGGCAACGGCTCCTGGCGTTCGCTGAATCGGTCCGCGACGGACGCCGCACCGGGCACTCCGGCCGAGCGTTTCAGCGAGTCGTCCACATCGGCATCGGCGGCTCCCAGCTCGGCCCGGAATTGGTCACCGAGGCGCTGCGGAGCGCGGATTGCCCACTGACCTTCCACTTCGTGGCCAACATTGACGGCCACGCTATCGCCGACGCCCTAGCCAATGCGGACCCGGAGACCACGCTGTTCATCGTCGTCTCCAAATCCTTCACCACCTTGGAAACCCTCGCCAACGCAGCGACGGCGCGCAATTGGCTGTTGGAGCGCACCAACCAACCCGAGGCAGTGGCTGCCCAGTTCGTCGCCGTCACCGCCCGAACGGAGGCCGCCGCCGCCTGGGGCATGCAGCCGGAGAACATCTTCCCCCTGTGGGACTGGGTGGGGGGACGGTTCTCGCTGTGGTCGGCCGTCGGCGCACCGGTCGCCCTCGGCCTCGGCGAAGCCGGCTTCGGGGCGCTCCTGGACGGTGCCCACGCCATGGACCGCCACTTCCGTCAAGCGCCCGCCGAAGCCAATGCGCCCCTGTTGGCGGCGCTGATCGACATTTGGAACATCAACTTTCTCGGCATCGCCAATCACACCGTGCTGCCCTACGACCACCGCCTTCGAAGCCTCCCGGCCTATCTGCAGCAGCTACTGACCGAGAGCAACGGCAAAAGCACCCGCCATGACGGCTCCGCCACCGGCGTCCATACGGTGCCCGTCATATGGGGCGGGGAAGGCACCACGGGACAGCACGCCTTCCATCAAATGCTGCACCAGGGCACCCGCGCCTTCAGCGCCGACTTCATTCTTACCGGAGCGCACGGCCACCAACCGCCCCGGCCGGAACTGGCCGACCACCACCGCTGGCTGCTGGCCAACGGCCTCGGTCAGGGCCAGGCCATGGCCCTTGGCTGGCCGCATGAGGACCCGCATCGGGCCGCTGCGGGCAACCACGGCACCAACACCTTTGTGCTCGACCAACTGGACGCCTCGGGCCTCGGCGCCCTGCTTGCCTTCTACGAGCACCGGGTGTTTTGTCAGGGCTTGATTTGGGACATAAACTCCTTCGACCAGTGGGGCGTGGAGTTCGGCAAGCGACTGGCCAAGACCCTATTCGAGCAGCTTGGGACCGCCAACGGGCGTAGCGGCGCGACGCTCGGCCCGGACGCGGCCACCCACGCCTTGGTCTCTCACCTAAGAGCGCTCAACGCGCCGGCAAAGGAGGACGGCAATGACCTACCCCATCAATGACTTCATGGCGCAGCGCGCGCTGATCGACGAGGCCACCTACCAAGCCATGTACCAGCGGTCGATCAAGGATCCCGAGGGGTTCTGGGCGGAGCAGGCGGAGTCCCTGCTGGATTGGCAGCGCCCTTGGCAGACGGTTCGCAACGCGGACCTCGCCGCAGGCCGGGCCGCTTGGTTCGAGGGCGCCACCCTCAACGCCTGCCACAACTGCATCGACCGGCACCTGCCCGCCCGAGCCGAACAGCCCGCCATCATCTGGGAGGGGGACGACCCGAGCGACAGCGCCGTCATCAGCTACCAGGAACTGCACGACGCGGTCTGCCGCCTGGCCAACGGCCTGAAGTCCCGAGGCGTGGGAAAGGGGGACCGGGTATGCATCTACATGCCGATGATCCCCGAGGCGGCCTTCGCCATGCTCGCCTGCGCCCGCATCGGGGCCATGCACTCGGTGGTGTTCGGCGGCTTTTCGCCCAATTCCCTGGCCGACCGAATCCTCGATTCCGACTGCCGCACGGTCATCACCGCCGATGAAGGCGTGCGCGGCGGCCGGCGGGTGCCGCTGAAGGCGAACACCGAAGCCGCGCTGGCCTCCTGCCCGAACGTCAGCACGGTGGTCACCGTGCGGCGCACCGGTGCCGACGTGCCCTGGAACGCCAGCCGCGACCTTTGGTATCACGACCTCGTCGCCGACCAGCCGAGCACCTGCGAAGCCACGGAAATGGACAGCGAAGACCCGCTGTTCGTGCTCTACACCTCGGGCTCCACCGGCCGCCCCAAGGGGGTGCAGCACAGCACCGGCGGCTATCTGTTGCAAGCGGCCATCACCTTCAAGTACGTCTTCGACTACCAGGACGGCGACATTCACTGGTGCACCGCCGACGTGGGCTGGATCACCGGCCACTCCTACATTGTGTACGGCCCCTTGGCCAACGGCGCTACCACGCTGATGTTCGAGGGCGTCCCCACCTACCCGGACGCCTCCCGCTGTTGGCAGGTGGTGGACAAGCACCAAGTGAACATCTTCTACACCGCGCCCACGGCCATCCGCCAACTCATGGGACAGGGCGACGAATTCGTCAACGGCACCTCAAGGGCCTCCCTGCACCTGCTTGGCACGGTGGGCGAGCCCATCAACCCCGAGGCCTGGGAGTGGTACTACCGGGTGGTCGGCGGCGGGCGCTGCCCCATCGTCGACACCTGGTGGCAGACCGAGACCGGCGGCATCATGATCGCCCCCTTGCCGGGTGCCACGCCCCTCAAGCCGGGCAGCGCCACCCGGCCCCTCTTCGGCGTGCAGCCCGCCTTGATGGACGCCGACGGCCAGATCATCGACGAAACCGAAGCCAGCGGGAACCTCGTGCTCACCACCTCCTGGCCGGGGCAGCTGCGCACCGTTTACGGCGACCATCAGCGGGCCATCGATACCTACTACGCGGCCTATCCGGGCCACTACTTCACCGGCGACGGCGCCCGCCGCGACGCCGACGGCTACTACTGGATCACGGGTCGGGTGGACGATGTCATGAACGTGTCCGGGCACCGCATCGGCACGGCCGAAGTGGAGAGCGCGCTAGTGCTGCACGAGCAGGTCGCCGAAGCCGCCGTGGTGGGCTTCCCCCACGACATCAAGGGCGAGGGCATCTACGCCTTCGTCACCCTGATGCATGGCGTCGATGACGACCTCGACGGCATCAAGCAGGAACTCACGGACCTAGTGCGCAGCGAAATCGGCCCCTTCGCCAAGCCCGACGCCCTGCAATGGGCGCCCGGGCTGCCCAAGACCCGCTCCGGCAAGATCATGCGCCG
>CAZRBP010000128.1:0-10071 GCA_964598305.1 uncultured Pseudomonadales bacterium
GCCCTCCGACCCGGGCACCGGAAATCGGCGCCCATACTTGGGAAGTGATGCGCGAAGCGGGTTATTCGGATGACGAAGTGAGGGCATTGCTGTCCGACAGGGTGGTGGTGGCCAGCGAGGCATAAGCAACCGCCGGTTCAATCCCATTCACTCCTGCAGGGCTAGCTACGAATTCGGGGTTGCGATGGGCGCTATTAGTCAAGTAATATGCTCATATAGGCCTTTCCATCTGCCTTGGAGGCGCATATGAGCACTTCAAACGTCGGCATTAGCGGGTTCGCAGCCTATCTTCCCCCCTATACGGTCCGCTTGGCGGACTGGTGCGACTGGACGGGGGACGCTTGGGAGAAGGTCAAGTCGGTCATTGGCACGACTTTCCGCATGAGCGGTCCCAACGAAAATGCCTACACGATGGCGGCTACCGCTGTGCTGCGACTGATTCGCCAGTACAACGTGGACCCGCGCAGCATCGGTTACTTGGCGCTCGGCACCGAATCGAGCACCGACAACTCGGCGGGTGCCATCATCGTCAAGGGCATGGTCAACGACGCCCTCGCCGAGCACCGGCTGCCGCAGCTCAGCCGCGCCTGTGAGGTGCCGGAGTTCAAGCACGCTTGCCTCGGCGGGGTGTATGCGCTCAAGGCGGCGTTCCGCTATCTGGCAGTTGATGGCCGGGGCCGCAAGGCAATTGTGGTCTGCTCGGACATTGCCGAGTACCAGCGTGCGTCTTCGGGTGAGCCGACTCAGGGTGCCGGCGCCGTGGCCTTGCTCGTGGAGGAAAGTCCCCGTTTGCTGGACGTGGAACTCGGCGTTTCGGGCTCCTCTTCGGCGTATCGGGGGGTGGACTTCCGCAAGCCCTTTCAGCGCTTTGCCGAGCAGACCATCGGCCGGTTCGCGCAGCTCAAGGACTTTCCCGTATTCAACGGCAAGTACTCCACAACCTGCTACATCGACGCGGTTTTGGGCGCCATGAAGGATCTGTTTCCGCGCCTCACCAGCACCCCGAGCACCTTCCTGAAGGAAGTCAAAGCGGTCTTCCTGCACCGGCCCTACCAGCGCATGGCGGAGATGGGCTTGGCGGTGAGCTACCTGCTGGCCTTGGCTGCGGGAGGTGCCGCCGACCGTGCTGAGTTGGCGAATTACGCCAAATCATCCGGGGTCGATGGTGACGCGCTGGCCCAGGAGCTGACCTCCCAGCACGCCCTGTACGACTTGGTTCGGGAGCAGAACATCAATGCGGAGGTCTATCCCTTGGCCACCCAAGCCGCCCGGTTCCTGCGTCAACTGCCGGTGTTTGGCGGCTTGATGACGCAGTTGGGGGCCCAGCGGATGGGCGAAGTCGGCAACCTCTACACGGCATCGCTGCCGGCTTGGATGGCCGCTGGCTTTGAAGAGGCATCTCTGAATTCGGTGCCGTTGGCTGGTGAGCGGGTGTTGACGGTTGGCTACGGCAGCGGCGACGCCGCCGAGGTCATTCCGATGCAGGTGGTGCGGGGCTGGCAGGCGGCCGCGGACAAGATCCAGTTCTCCGCGGCGCTGGACAACGCCCGAATCTTGGACCGCAAGGAGTACGAGATGCTCCATGATCGCAGCGACCTCCCCAATCGGCAGGACGCGGCGGGCGTGTTCTACATCGATCGTGTCGGTGACCGCAGCAACCACTTCGACGACCAAGGCGTCGAGTACTACCGCTACCAAGTCTGACCGTACGCTACCCCGCTTGGGCGGCGCTGCAGTGCGCCGGGTTGCCGTGGGAATCGGCCAGCGCCTCAACGGCCCGCCACACGCGCATCAGATTGCCGGCCAGTATCTTGGCGATGTCCTGCTCGCTGTAGCCGCGGCCGAGCAAGCCATGGATCAGATTGGGGTAGGTGGATGCGTCCTTTAGGCCCGTGGGCAAGGAATCGCCCACCCCGTCGTAGTCCGAACCGATGCCGACCGCATCGATGCCCGCTAGGGCCACGGCCCGGTCAAAGTGGTCAAGGGCGTCATCGAGGGTGGCATAGGGATAGGGGTGGGCCTCCCGGTATTGCGCCATGAAGTCCCTAAGCCGCGGGTCGTCCTCGGCGAGGTGGTTGGTGAAGGCGAAGCCGAGCACGGCTTTGCGTTGCGTGTCGCTGTACGCCCGCGCGGCCTGGGTCAGGAAGCCGCTGCCGAAGGCGATGTGAATGACCCCGCCCGCTTCGCCGAGCGCGGCGAACATTTCGTCGCTCATGTTGCGCTCGAAGCCGGGGGTGAAATGACGCAGGGAGGAGTGGGTGGCGATGACCGGCGCCTGGCTCAGTTCCATGACCTGCCAGAACGCTTGGTCGGTGATGTGCGAGACATCGATCATCGTGCCCAGCCGGTTCATTTCCGGGATCAGCGACTTGCCGAAGGGGGAGAGGCCCTGCCAGCGCTTGAACGAGTCGTAGGATGAGTCGGAGATGTGGTTGCTCTTGGCGTGGGCCAAGGTGATGTAGCGAATGCCCCGGTCGTGGAAGTGGCGCAGATTGGCAAAGTCGCCGTCGATGGGACCGCCGTTCTCCATGCCGAGCGGCAAGGCGATGCGCCCGGAGGCCTTGATGGCCATGAGGTCGTCCGCGCAGGTGGCCAAGGCGAACTTATCTGGCGCGTCATCAATGATCCGTTCCACCGAGTCGATCAACTCATCGGCCAGCGCCACCGCGCCGCCCTCGGCATCGACCTTGGGAGGAATGTAGATGGACATGAAGGGCGCATCGAGCCCGCCGGCCCGTGCCCGGGGGTAGTCAATGTCCCCATCCTCAGTCGCCTTCGAGACATCCTGCCAGTTCCTGTGCAGCCGGTAGGGGAGGTCGATGTGGGTGTCCACGATCAGCAGCTCGTGGGCCAATTCCTCGGCGCGGTCGGCATGGGGCTCGCCGCAGCCTTGGGCGAGCACGAGGAAGGCCGCAACGGCGAGGATTGGCTTCATCATTTCAAGGATTGGCTTCGTCATCTTGGTTCACCTAGGCAATATGGCGCTATCATCAAGCGAGCGCTCAAACGGAAGGACCACATGGGCGATCGCGGCGATCAACGAACTCGGCGGCGGGAGTATGGCACGGCGGCACTGAACCGCGCCAATTTGGCGACCGACCCACTTGCGCAGTTTGCCGCTTGGCTCGACGATGCCGTCGCCCACGGCGCCGTTGACGCCACGGCCATGGCGCTGGCGACGGCCGGGGCGGGAGGGATGCCGTCGGTGCGCATCGTGCTGCTCAAGCACTTCGACGCCAACGGATTGTGCTGGTACACCGACTACCGCAGCCTCAAAGGCACGGAATTGGCCGAAAACCCGTTCGCTTCCGCTTTGTTCCATTGGCGCGAGCAGGATCGTCAAGTGCGCATCAGCGGTTCCGTCGAGCGCCTGTCCGCCGCGGAGTCGGCTGCCTATTTCGAGTCCCGGCCGCCGGATAGCCGCTATGCGGCGGCGGCTTCGGTGCAGTCCGCCCCGGTGGCCAACCGGGCAGCGCTGGAACAAGCGGTGCAGGCGCTGCGCCAAGCCCACGCCCCCGACGCGCCGCCCCGTCCACCCGACTGGGGCGGCTATCGCCTCCGCCCACTGGAGTACGAGTTCTGGCAGGGCAGATTGGGACGCCTGCATGACCGTTTCCGCTACCGGATCAGCGGCTCGGGCGAGTGGGGCATTGTGCGCCTGCAACCCTAGGACGTTGTTTCAGCCCAAACTTTGCAGTACGGTCGGCTTGTTGACCGCAAGGCCCATCCCCGTGCCTGACGGCGACGCGGTTTCATCGGGCACGAACGGATAGGGAGGAACGCAATGAGGGTGGGTTCTCTGCGGGAGATTCGCCGCTATCCCGTGAAAAGCATGGCGGGAGAGCTTCTCGACGAGGTGCGGCTGGGAACGAGAGGGCTCCCCGGCGACCGGGCATGGGCCGTTCGCGATGAAGTGCGCGGCGGGATTCGCGGGGCAAAGAAGATCTCGGCGCTGATGAACCTGAGCGCCCGCTACGTGGCGCCCCCCAAGGACGAGGGCTCAAGTCCAGCCGAGATCACCCTTCCCGACGGGAGCCGCCTCGATACCGGTGCTGCAGACGTCAACGCCAAGCTGTCGAGCGCCTTGCAGCACGAGGTCAGCCTCTGGCCGCTGCTCCCTGCCGAAGCGCTCGATCACTATCGGCGCGGGCCACCGACGCATGACGATCTCGACGCCGAACTGCGCGCCATCTTCGGCCGGACAGCGGACGAACCACTGCCGGATATCGGCCAGTTCCCACCGGAACTCACGGAGTTTGAGTCGCCGCCGGGCACTTACTTCGATGCCTTCCCACTGCTGCTCCTCACCGACGCCGCCTTGGCGACCATGGCCGCCAAGGCGCCGGATTCGGCGTTCGACGTCCGCCGCTTCCGCCCGAACTTCGTGATCGCCGACACCACCTCCGAATCCGGGATGCCCGAGATGGCATGGCGCGGCAGGCGGCTCAGGCTTGGCGAGGCGACGTTCCGCGTGACGGTCGAGTGCCCCCGGTGCGTCATGGTGACCCACGGATTCGCGGATCTGCCTAAGGATCCCTCAATCATGCGCGCGTTGGTGCGCGAGGCGGGAGGGAACCTCGGCGTGTACGCCACCGTGGAGTCGCCCGGCGCCGTTCGCGTCGGCGATGAGGTCGAACTGCTCTCGGAAGACAGTTGACTCAGTGCATGATCTGAGGTCAGATATGTCAGATTTTGAGAACAAAGATGGCTAGAAATCTACAGGTTCGCAATCTCGATGAAGGCATCGTCATGCGCCTTAAGCGTCGTGCGGCACGCAATGGTCGGTCCACTGAAGCAGAGCATCGAGAGATTCTTCGCCAAGCACTGTCCGCCGAAGTGGAGCCGTCCTTCGCCGAGTTGGCGGCTAGTTTGCGGGAACTGACAAGAGGCCGACGGCACACACCGGCTGAACAGCTGCAACGTGAAGGGCGCGATGAGCGGTGAGCTTCGTTGTCATAGACGCCAGCGTGGCAATCAAGTGGGTCGTTGATGAAGCTGATTCAGATGCGGCCGTTGCCGTTCTGGAAAGTCGCTCGTTGTTGTCGCCGGACTTGTTGATTGCAGAGTGCGCAAACATCCTGTGGAAGAAGGTGTGGCGAAGGGAGCTTACGACGGATGAGGCCATCATAGCCGCGCGAACCCTGCAGCAAGCGGATATCGACATCTTGCCGACTCGGCACCTAATGGATGTCGCTACGCGGCTGGCCATTGATTTGAACCATGCCGCCTATGACTGCATATACCTTGCGCTGGCGATGGAGCACGGATGTCCTTTGGTGACGGCGGACGATCGGTTGCGGCGCAAATTGGCGCGATTTGCCGGAGATGGATTTGCTGGCGAGGTGCTTTCGATGCAGCAAGCTCGAATCACGGACTAAAGGAGTAACAACATGAGTAACGTCGAGTTCGGCATCGGGCTGCGCCGTTTGGACAACGTGGCGGCGGATGCGCGGGAGGCGGAGGCCTTGGGCTACGAGTACGTCTGCACCGGCGAGCATGTCTTTTTCCACGGCCCGACGGGCAATGGCTTGATTGCGCTAGCTGCAGCGGCGGGTGCCACCGAACGCATCCGGATGATGTCCACCATCACCTTGGCGCCGCTTTACCCGGCGGCGCTGCTGGCCAAACAGGTGGCGACCTTGGATCAGGTCTCGGGTGGCCGCTTCAGCTTGGGCGTGGGCGTCGGCGGAGAGTTTCCCAAGGAGTTTGAAGCCTGCGGAGTGCCGGTTGGCGAGCGCGGTGCGCGCACCGACGAAAGCCTCGACATCCTGGGCCGTCTTTGCCGTGAGGACAACCTGCATTACGAAGGCCGTTTCAATACCTTGAGCGGAGTCACCCTAGGGCCGAAGCCGGTGCAGCCGCCGCATCCGCCTATCTGGGTGTCGGGCCGCAGCGAAGCGGCCATGCGCCGTTGCGCCCGGTTCGGCACCGGCTGGCTGCCCTACATGTACACCCCGGAGAAGCTCGCGGGCAGCATTGAGCGGATCGAGAGTTTTTCGGCGTCTTGGGAACGGCCAGCGCCGGTCAAGCCAGGGCTGTTCATCTTTTTCGCCGTGCACGAGGATCGGGACACCGGCATCAGGATGGCGGTGGAGCGCCTGTCATTGCAGTACAACCAGGACTTCTCGGCGTTGGTGGGCAAGTACGCCTTGGCCGGCAACCCGAATGACGTCGTGGCGCGGCTGCGGGAGTACATCGACGCCGGAGCGCGCACCATCATGCTCAACTCGGCCTGTCCGAGCGACTATGTGGCGGAGAATGAGCGCTTGCTGGCCAAGGCGGTGATGCCGGCCCTGCGCGGCTAGCCCTTTCGCGCTGCCCGTCCGATAGGGTGTGCCTTTAGTTTTTCTTGCTTTTGCTGATCACGATGTGGCGGGTGCCCCCTTGGGCGCGCCACCCGCTTACGCCGGCGGGAATCTTCTGGATTTTCTTGCCAGCCGCCAAAAACGCCTGGACATCTTCGGCGATGGTCTCACGCGCGTTTGTGGAGGAAAGAACCTGCTGTCGTTTTGCCTTTCTTTTGGCCATGTTGGAACCAATGGTTGGGAATTCTGTTGAGCCCTGAGGCTGCGAGCGGTGTTGGCGAATGATGGTGCGTCGGCGGGGAAATGAGTAGCCAGTCGTCTGGCCCGATGCTAACAGAGTGCGCGGCGAAATCCAAACGGCCCTGGAAACGAAGGAACACCGCTCAAAAAAAATCGCTACCCCCACCCTCCCAAATCCGCCAAAATTCGCCGCCCTCAACGAACCGGCCGCGCCGATGACTACCCGTTTCGCCTTGGCCCGCACCCTGCTGATCGGCGTTGCCCTGATTGCCCTTTGCGGCGGCATGCAGGGCACCCTGCTTGGCGTTCGCGCGTCGCTCGAAGGGTTTTCGCTGGATGCGATCGGCCTCATCATGTCGGCCTACTACGCTGGGTTTCTGCTTGGCGCTTGGCTGACGCCGCTGTCGGTGGCGCAGGTGGGGCACATTCGGGTGTTTGCAGCCTTGTCGTCGATGGCGTCAGTGACCATCCTGCTGCACGCCACCTTTGTGGAGCCGGCTTGGTGGTACCTGTTTCGGCTGCTTAGCGGGTTCTGTTTTTCGGGGCTCTACCTCGTGGCCGAAAGCTGGCTCAACGCGGTGTCCTCCAACGACAACCGGGGCCGCTACCTGGCCGCCTACATGTTTACCATCGCCTTGGGGTTCATTGCCGGGCAGGCGGTGGTCAATCTATGGCCGCCGAACGGCTTCGAGCCCTTCATTCTCGCGTCGGTCATTCTTTCGGTGGCCATGATTCCGGTGCTGTTGAGTTCCATCGCCGCGCCGCCCATCGAATTCTCGGAGCATTTGCATCTGGCCCGCTTCATTCGCGCGACGCCCTTGGGGGCGGTTGCGGTTTTGGTTCAGGGTATGACCCTGGGCGCCATCCTGTGGCTGACGGCGGTGCTCGGCCGGGAACTCGGCTACTCGCTTACCGCCAGCTCCATCCTAGTGGGCACCTTGATGGCCGGCGGGTTGGCGGTGTTGATCCCCATTGGCCGGCTCTCGGATGTGCAGGATCGCCGCCATACGCTGTTGCTGCTGGCCAGCGCGGCGGCGGTGGCGGCGACCTTGGTGCCCGCCGCTGCTGCCTTCGGCAGCTTTTGGCTGCTTGCCGTCATGCTGTTCCTGGTCGGTGGCGCGGTGCAGCCGATGTACTCGGTGTCCATCTCCATCATCAACGACCAACTGAGCAGCCACCAGATACTCTCGGCCAGCAGCGGCATCATCCTGATCAACGGCGTCGGCGGCCTGCTCGGGCCATTGTTGGGCGCCCGGGCGATGAGCCTGTTCGGCTCGCCGAGCCTGTACTACTTCGTGGCCGCCTTGAACGCCCTCTTGATCGGCTTCACCCTGTACCGCATGCGGGTGCGCCCGCCAGTCGCCTCTGAGGTGCCGTCGGAACTCACCGCCGTGGTCATGCCCACCTCGCAGGTGGTTGTGGCAAATGCGATGGACGAAGCCGACCCAGGAGAGTAGATTGGCTAACGCCATTTTAAGTTGACGGAGGGGGACACCCGCCATGCGATTCGGCATTTTCTACGAGCATCAATTGCCCCGGCCTTGGACCGGCGAGTCGGAACTGACGCTGTTCCAGAACGCCTTGGAGCAGTGCGAACTAGCCGACAAGCTCGGCATCGAGTACGTCTGGGAGGTGGAGCACCACTTTCTGGAGGAGTACTCCCACTCCAGTGCCCCGGAGGTGTTTCTGGCCGCCGTTAGCCAGCGCACGGAGAACATCCGCCTTGGCCACGGCATCATTCAGACCGCACCGAAGTACAACCACCCGGCGCGCACCGCGGAGCGGGTGGCCACCTTGGACTTGGTCTCCAAGGGCAGAGTGGAGTTTGGCTCCGGCGAGTCTGCTTCCACTGCCGAATTGGGTGGCTTTGAAATCACCCCGGCGCTGAAGCGCGAAATGTGGGAGGAGGGGCTGAAGGTATCGATTCGCTGCATGACCGAGGCCCCGTTCACCGGCCACGACGGCAAGCACTGCAGCATGCCGCCGCGCAACGTGGTGCCCAAGCCTGTCCAGCAGCCGCATCCGCCCCTGTGGGTGGCCTGCTCCCGCCGCGATACCATCCTGCTGGCTGCGGAGAAGGGCATCGGAGCGCTGACCTTCACCTTCATCGACCCGGAGGAGGCCAAGCACTGGGTAGGCGACTATCGGCGCACCTTAGCCGAGAAATGCGTACCCATCGGCAAGGCGGTGAACCCGGAAATCGCCTGCGTGACGCCGATGATGGTGCATCGCGACGAACGCGAGGCGATCCGCCGCGGCATGGAGGGGGGCAATTTCTTCGGCTTCTCGTTGGCCCACTTCTACGTCTTCGGTGATCACGTGCCGGGCCAGACCAACGTTTGGGAGGAGTTTCAGGAGAAGCGCCATGAGATGGGCTACGACCCGGAGGTGGCGGTGGCCTTGGAGCAGGAGCGTCTCGGCGCCCAGGTCGCGGCCCACGGCGGCAAGGGCCTGCGCGGCGCCATCGGCACCCCGGACCAGTTGCGGGAGTTCCTGCGCCGCTACGAGGAGTGCGGCATCGACCAAGTGATCTTCATCCAGCAGGCGGGCCGCAACCGCCATGAGCACATCATGGAATCCTTGGAGATTTTCGGCAAGGAGATTCTCCCGGAGTTCAAGGAGCGCGATGAAGCCAATCGGGCGCGCAAGTTCGCTGAGCTCGAGCCTGCCATCGAAGCGGCCATGGCGCGCCGGGTGGATGAGGCCCCGCCGCTGCCCGAAGGCTACGTGATGACGCCGCTGGCGCGCGACTTCGTCAAGCAGGTAGGTGGCGGCGAGCGCATCCTGGAGGACGTGGCCCGGCGCACTGCGGTGGGCGAAGGGCTCTCGAGCATCGAAGGCGAGATCGCCGAGCAGCTTGAAGAGGCGACCCAACGGGCAACGGGGTGAGTTGAGATGCGTTCAGCGCTGGCCGGCACGCGGCCCAATGCCCTGATTGCCAACCACGGCCAACGGCCCGGTCTGAAGATCATTCTGGACAGCCGGGGGCCGGTCGGCGAGCCGGTGGTGTCCAGTGTTTGGTCGGTGGCGGGCTGGACCCTCCAGTTCGCCCGGCTGCACGCCGGCCAGAGCCTGTCCTTGGATCAAGCCGCCGGACGCATCCATGTCAAGGTGGTGACCGGCGAACTCGCCAACATCGGCCGCAAGCCCTTTGCTGGCAAGTTCGCCGTGCACGACACGGAAGTCAGAGCGGGCGAGCTGCGGGCTGGCGGGGATGGGGCGGTCTTCGCCGTCTTCACGGAGACGGCGGACGTGGCGGACAACGTGCGCAGCATGGCGGAACTCAACATCGAAGGGCCGATGCGGGAGGCCTTCCAATGGCAGCGTTTCGACGAGAAGTTCGGCGCCTTCACGGACTTTTTCGATGGCGTGGAAGCCTACATGTCCCCCGGCTTTCACCTGCTTGATGAACAGCATACGGAAGTCACCTACGTCAATCTCTGGACCGCGGGCAAGGGGGTGGACCTATCGACCCACAACCACGGCAACGACCCCTCGCCCGCAGCCCCGGCCTTCGCCGAAGCCC
>CAZRBP010000129.1:0-9982 GCA_964598305.1 uncultured Pseudomonadales bacterium
TAGGTGCCGTGGGGCGCAATGCTGATGCCGTAGTCACCGCCCACCACCAGCTTGACGTCCGCCTTGCGCAACATCTCCACGGTCTTTACGGTGGCCTCGATCTCGGCCTCGTAGCCTTGGGCGCGCACCGTCTCCCGGCTGACGCCGAGCGATTCACACTGCTTGACGTACTGGACCTCCCAAGCGATTGCCGGGCCCACGTACACGGCATCGTTGCGCGCCGACAGCAGTTCAACAGCTTCCTCATCCAAGTAGTTGGCGTGGCCAACATAGTCCACGCCGGCGCGCACGGCCTGCTTCACGGCCGCGGCGCTGCGCGCATGGCAAGCCACCCGCAGTCCGTGGCGGTGGGCCTCATCCACCACGGCATTGACTTCCTCGTCGCAAAATCCCAATTCACCTGGCGGGTTGACTGGATTGATGGCTTCGCCATCAATGAAGATCTTCACCACATCGACCTGGTCCCGGCGTTGTTCCCGCACGGCTTTGCGCAATGCCCAAGGGCCATCCGCTATCTGGCTCAAGCCACCGGGGGAATCCACGTTGCTGGCCGTGGCGCCGAGGTCGCGGCCCGCGGCCAGCAAGCGCGGGCCAACGATTCGTCCGCTGTTGATGGCTTCACGCAGAGCGACGTCGATTTTGTAGGTTGAGCCAAAGCTGATGGCCGATGTGAACCCGGAGGACAGCATCAGGCTGGCGTTTCTGACCGCGGTGATCGTGGCCTCCTCAACCGGGGTGGCGCCGATCGCGAAGGGGCTGGCATCGGCGAAGGATAGGTGCGCATGGGTTTCCGTCATGCCGGGCATGACGAATCGGCCGCCAACGTCGCGAACCTCCATGCCGTTCTCCGCCGCCGGCGCGTCCGCCGCTGGCCCCGCGTACTGAATGACGCCACCGTCAATCAGCAGCGCCCCCTGCTCGATGACGTCCTCATCCACGGCGGTGAAGAGCCGGGCATTGGTCATTAGGGTTGCCATGAGTGGTTCCTCAATCGTTGTCAGTTTCGTTTGCGGCTTGGGTCCAGCACTTGGGGATCAGGCCGCTAGGATATCGACTTCGGTGTCGTTGTAGCAGGCACCTTCCCCAATATCCGCCTTGTGGCCCGGCACCAGCACGTTGATGCTCTCCTTGCCGGGGTAGCTGCGCAGCCAGCCGCCTTTGGGGACATAGACCGTGCCGGGGCGGGGCCTGTCACTCACGCGAACCGGCAGGACGACCTCGCCGAAATCATTGATGAGCCGGGCGGGCTGCCCGTTCTCAACGCCCGAATCCGCCGCGTCCGCGGGGTGCATCTCCACAGCCAAGTCATCGTCGTGTCCCGGCTCGCCCCCGAAGGTGGAGTTCGTGCGGTTCTCGGATGCGGGGCTCACCAGCAGGAAGCGCCGTCGCCGCTCCAGCGGCCGGTAGCGCGGCAGGCCCATGCCGCAGGATTGCTCCAGGGCTTCGCAATAGAGTTCAATCCTGCCGCTCGGCGTGGTTGGTGCCGCCCCGTCCAGCAGCCCCGGCGTGCCGACGGACAGGTCCACGCAGGAGTCGGTGGCGAGTTCCAACGCCGAGCGCCCGCCCAAGGCTGGGTGCTCAGGACTGATGGACGCCGCCATCAACTGCGCGTCCGACTCCGCGAAGGCCTCGTCCTCGAAGCCGAACTGCCGCGCCAACCGGCGGAATATCTCAGTGTTTGGCAGCGCATCGCCCACGGGTTCGATCACCGGTTCGGCGCGCTGCAGGAACTGGTGTCCGTAGGACTTGTAGATGTCGCCCACCTCCAGATGGGATGCAGCGGGCAGCACGATGTCGGCCATCGCCATGGAGTCCGTCATGGTGAGGTCACAGCCGACGACAAACAGGTCCGGCTTGGACAGCGCCTGGCGCATCGCCCGCTGTTGTGGGTGAACGGCCACGGGGTTGTGGTTGTAGATGAACACCGACTTGATCGGCACCGCCAGGTCGTCGCCCAGAATGTGTTGCGGGACGTCGAGAATGTTGAGCTCCCGGGCGTCCTTGGCCCGCAAATCGTTACGTTCGAGCGCGGGCCGGTTGACCGGAAACAGCCCCGACACCTCGCAGATGCCCGCACCCTGCCGCCCGATGTTTCCGGTCAGCGCGGCCAGTGCATAGATGGTCCGCAGGCCCGACCCGCCATTTCGATTCCGTTCCGGGGCGACGCCGACGGAAACGCCCACCGGGGAGAGGCTCGCCCAATAGTCCACGAAGGCGCCTAGGTCGGCGAGGTCGAGACCACAGGTTTGGGCGGTGGACTCCAAGGAGTGCTTGCGCGCTTCGGCGAGATAGCGTTCGGCACCGGACACATGGGCGGCGATGAAGTCCCGATCGACGGCGCCACGCCGTTCGAGGGCCGCCGCCACGGCGTAGCCGAGCACCACGTCGGTGCCTGGCCTGATGGGCAGATGCAGGTCCGCTTCGTCGGCGATGCGAATGCGTTTCGGATCGACTACCACCACCTTGGCACCGCGGCGACGCGCCTGCCGAATGAGCTTGGTCAGGTGCAGGTGCCCGCCGGTGATGTTGTTGCCCCAGATGACAATGAGCTTGGAATCGGCAAGTTCGGTGTAGGGCATGCCACCTGCTTCACCAAAAACGCTGTCCCAGGCCGCCGCCGAGATGCCGGCGCAAAGCGGCGCCGTCCACACTCGAGTCGCGCCCAGCCTGTTGAAGAAGCGCTTGTCCATCGAGCCGCCCGCCAGCAGCCCCATCGGGCCGCCGTATGCCAACGGCACGATCGCTTGCGCGCCGAATTCGGCGATGATGTCGGTGTACTTGCGGTGAATCGTCCCCAAGGCCTCATCCCAAGAGATGGGTTGAAAGCCCGACATCGTCTTGGCCAACGGTGTGGTCAGCCGATTGCGCCCGTGTACTTGGTGGGCTAGGCCGCGCGCCACCTTGGCGCAAATCCGGCCCCCGGTCAGCGGATTGGCCCTGCCGCCCCTGACCTTGGTCATCTTGCCGTCCACCACTTCCACCTTCAGGCTGCAGGTGTCCGCGCAATCGAGCGGGCACACGGCCAGCTTCCATTCCGCACCGGCCAGTCGGGCTGCGGCACCCGGCTCCGCGGTCTCTATTGAATTTGATGCTGGCATCAGAGGCTCCTGCACATCAGGGCATTATCCTATCAGGTGGCAGCCTCGGCGGATCCCCCTATCGCCGCCTACGACGCCGTGGTTGGGTGGCCCGGCTCGTCCTGGCTGGCGGCAGATCCACCGCCGCAGCCAGTTTCGGAAACGAGTCACTCTTGTGCGGAATTGCCATCGCCTCCACGAACTGCGCCTGGAAGTCGGCCTCAGTGGCGGTCTCGACCTTTTCAATGCGCTTCACCAAGGCTTCGATTTCGGTGCGCGAGGCGGCGTTCAGCAGGGCCATGCGGGCGCCGGTGCCAGCGGCGTTGCCGGCGGTGGAGACTTGGTCGAGGGCGCAGTCGGGGATCAGGCCAAGGACCATGGCGTACTTCACGTCAATGAAACTGCCGAAGGCGCCGGCTAGGCGGATGCGGTCCACTTCCGTTGCGCCGAATCGGGCCATCAGCAGCTTGACGCCGGCGTAAAGGGCCGCTTTGGCGAGCTGCACCGCGCGCACGTCGTTCTGGGTGATCTCGATATCGGGCGTGTCGGCCGTCGGAGCTTCCTGCAGGCGGTAGGCGCAGGTCCGCCCTTGCTGGCGGATGCGGGGCGTGCGCCCGATGAGCGCCGCGTCGATGACGCCATCCGAATCGATCACACCCGCCAAGTACAGTTCCGCCAAGGCTTCGATGATGCCGGAGCCGCAGATGCCCGTGACGCCGGTGGCGGCGACCGCATCCGCAAAGCCTGGCTCGTCGGACCACAGCGCGCAGCCGATCACCTTGAAGCGCGGTTCGAGGGTTTCGCGGTCGATGCGCACCCGCTCGATGGCCCCCGGCGCGGCGCGCTGGCCGCAACTGATCTGCGCCCCCTCAAACGCCGGGCCGGTGGGGCTGGACGCCGCCAGCAGGCGCTCCCGGTTGCCGAGCAGGATCTCCGCGTTGGTGCCCACATCGACGATGAGATTGAATTCCGATCGCTTGTGCGGCGCTTCGGCGAGCAGCACGCCCGCCGCGTCGGCACCCACGTGGCCAGCGATGCAAGGCAGGGCGTACACCCCGGCACCCGGGTTGATGGCCAAGCCCAAGTCCGCCGCTGGGGTTCGCAGGGCGCTGTCCACCGCCAACGCGAAAGGGGCGCCACCGAGCTCCACCGGGCTCAAGCCGAAGAAGAGGTGGTGCATGATGGGGTTGGCAGCAACGGTCAAGGCCAGCACCGCATCCGCGCTGACCTTGGCTTCGGCAGTGAGGTCGGCAATCAGGCCGTTCACCGCTTCGCGCACGGCGGCGGTCAACTCGGACTCGCCGCCGGGGTGCATCATGACCCAGGACACCCGGCTCATCAGGTCCTCGCCGAAGCGAATCTGCGGGTTCATGCGCCCCGCCCCGGCCAACACGTCGCCGGTGGCGAGATCGCAGAGATGGGCCGACAGGGTGGTTGAGCCGATGTCCAGCGCCACCCCGTACAGGCGCTCCTGAAGGCCGGGCCATAGCGCCACTATCTGTTGCTGGGCTTGCACCGCCGCCGTGACCCGCCATTGGCCGTCACGGAGCAGCGCCTGCAGGCCGGGCAGCAGTCGGAGGTCGCAGCACAGGTTCTGCAACCCCCACTGGTCGGCCAAGGCGTCGAGCAGCCGCTCCTGGTCTCCGGCGGGGTGATCCAATTGCGGCGGCGCGACCTCCACATAGCAGAGCCGCACCACGGGATCGATCTGGATGTCGCAGGCCTCCGCGGCCTTGCGCACCACTTGGCGATGGACCTGGCTGTCCGGCGGCACGTCGATCACCACGTCGCCCTTGAGCTTGGCGTGGCAGCTGAGCCGCCGTCCGCCGGCCAAGCCGCGTCGCTCCGCGAAGCGCCGCTCGGGGTCGCTCAAGGGCGTGATGTGCGCTGCCGTTGAGGTGATGCCGTGCTTGGCGAACTGCCCTTCGGCCAGTTCGATCTGGCAACGCCCGCAAATGCCGCGCCCGCCACAGACCGAATCGATGTCCACGCCGAGTTGCCGTGCGGCTTGGAGCAGCGCGGTGCCTAAGGGAAAGCGGCCCCGGCGGCCGGAGGGCATGAACAGCACGAGCGCATCGCACCCCGCGCATGAGCGCGGGCCTGCGCTCATGCGCGAGCCCGGCGGCGGCTTCCCCGACGGCGCTCACGGCCCTCTGCGACCGGCGCCTGCTCGCGGTAGGCTTCCATCCAGCGGCGGCAGTCCGGGTCGTGACCGAGCATGACGTCGGCGCCGCGCACGGCGGCCATCACCTCCGCGTGCAACGGGTTGGTGATGGCGGAGGTCATGCCCGCCCCCGCTGCCATCGTCAGGAAGGCTGCGCCTAGGCCGTTGCGGTTGGGCAAGCCGAAACTGATGTTTGACGCCCCGCAGGTGGTGTTGACCTTGAGTTCGCGGCGCAGGCGTCCGATCAGCTTCATCGCCTGGCATCCGGCCCCGTTGATGGCCCCCACCGGCATCACCAAGGGATCGACCACCACGTCGCTGGCCGGGATGCCGTAGTCCGCTGCCCGCTCGACGATCTTCTTCGCCACGGCGAAGCGCACGTCGATGTCCTCGGAAATGCCGGTCTCGTCGTTGGAAATGGCCACCACGGCGCAGGCGTGCCGCTTGACCAGCGGCAACACCCGCTCCAGAACCTCGTCCTCGCCGGTGACCGAATTGAGCAGCGGCTTGCCCTGATAGGCGGCAAGCCCCGCCTCCAAGGCCTCCACCACGGAGGAGTCGATGGACAGCGGCACATCGGTGACGGCCTGCACCCGGCGGATGGCTTCGGCGAGGAGGCCAGGCTCATCGGCCAAGGGAATGCCGGCGTTGACGTCCAGCATGTGGGCGCCGGCGGCCACTTGGGCGGCGGCGTCGGCTTCCACTCGGGCGAAGTTGCCGGCCTTCATTTCCGCCGCCAGCAGCTTGCGGCCGGTGGGATTGATGCGCTCACCTATGACCACGAAGGGGCGCTCAAAGCCGAGCGCCACTTCGCGGCTGGCGGAACTCAATAGCGTATCGGTCATGCCCAGGCCTCCTGTTGCAATTCAATGGGCGAAGCGGACGCCGGGGCAAAGCAGGCGTCCCGTCCCGGATACCAAGGGATGCGGCCGTCGAGGGCGCGGGAGCGGTCGATGATTTCGGCGACGGCCTCCTCCTGCCGGTAGGCCATGAAGTGAACGCCGCACACCCCGGGAATTTCCCGTACGCGCTCCAGGATGTCGATGCAGATGCGCTTGCCCTCCGCCTTGGCCGCACCCTTGCCCCGGGCCCGCCGGAGGCGGTCGATGACGGCATCGGGAATGCGCACGCCAGGCACATGGGAGCGCATCCATTCGGCGGCGCGGGCCGAAGCCAGCGGGCCAATGCCCACCAAAATGAAGAGCCGCTCAGTCAGGCCCTCATCACGGGCCTGCCGCATGAAGCGCTCAAGCAACGGCATGTCGAAGCAGTACTGCGTCTGCACGAACTCAGCGCCCGCCCGCGCCTTCTTGGCGAGCCTGGCCACTTGAAAGTCCAAGGGCGGAGCAAAAGGATTGGCGGCGCTGCCAAGGAACACTTGGGGTGGCGTGGTCAAAGCCCGCCCGCTTGCAAAGCGCGCTTGTTCGCGCATGGTGCGGACAATGTCCAGCAAGGCGATGGCATCCAAGTCGAACACCGGCTTGGCGGCGGGATGGTCGCCCACGGCCACCCCGTCGCCGGTAAGGCACAGCAGATTGTTGACGCCCATGGCGGCGGCGCCGAGCACATCGCCCTGAATGGCGATGCGGTTGCGGTCGCGGCAGGAAATCTGCATTACGGGCGCATAGCCGACCCGGGTGAGCAGGGCGCAGACGCCCGCGCTGGACATGTGGCAGTTGGCTCCGGACCCATCGGTGGCGTTGATGCCATCGACGTAGCCGTCAAAGATGCGGGCGCGGGCGTAAACATCCTCCGCATTGGCGGAGTCCGGCGGCGACAGTTCGGCGGTGATGGCGAACACGCCCGCCCGCAGCAGCCGCTCGAAGCGCCCCCCTGAATGGTGGCCGGGCAGAATCGGCAAGGGGTCGCCCGGTTGGATGGGTTCGTCGTCGAAGCGCATGGTGCGGATTGCCTCAGGCGGCCGCGCGCTGGCGCAGTTCCGCAAGCCAGGCGGACCGGCCAGCCAACCTGTGGTCGAGCGGCGCCTGAATCACCTCGATGCGCTCGCCGCCCGGAAGCCGCTCCGCGCCCCGCACCGCCTCCACCCACACGCAGCGCATGCCCGGGTCGAGTTCGCAGGTGCCATCGGCGCGAACCCCGCCGCAGGGGCCGTTGCGCAGTTGCTTGGGGCAGTTCATGGGGCAGGACATGCCGGTGGATTGAAGGACGCAGTGGCCGCACATGCGGCAGTCGAAGAACCAGCCCTTCAGCACCCGCTCGGCGGCGGCGAAGGGCGCTTCCAAGCGTTGGTAGCCGACCATGCGCAGCAGCGGATCGATCCGGACCAGCAGCCGCTCCAAGGCTCGATACACCCGCTGCATGGCCCCGGCGTGGGACACCGACCAATAACGCACCGCCCGCATGATGGCTCTCAGGCGGCTCGCCAAGCCAAGGTTGCAAAGGCGTTGCGCGTTTCCAGCGCTTGGCGAAGGGGCGTGAAGCCGGTGTAGCGGTACTCGAAGGCGAGGTTCAAGGCGCTGGCGTGCCGGACGGCGGCTTCGCGCAGCCCGGCCTCCTCGCTTTGGGCAAGATGCACCACCCGCCGGTAGTTGCCGAAGTAGTCGTTGAGCAAATGCGGGAAGCGGTCGAGTCCGAGCCCCCGGACAATCAAGCGGTCGAAGTGGCGGACCAGGAAGTCGGTCAGGAAAAAGCTGCCGGGCTCTTCGTCCATGAGCGCATTGAAGCGCTCCGTGCCAGTCAGGAACTCGTAGCAGTGGGCGCCCGGCAGACGTTCCACCCCGGCCTCCTTGAGCACCGCGTCGAGCGCCCCGCCGGTGCCGCAGTCGCCGTAGCCCACCAGCACCCGGTCGTGGCGGCGCTTGACCACTGCGATCTTCGCCGCCACCGTAGCCGGAATCCGTGCTGGGCGGTTGTGCAGATCGGCAGGCAGGCAATACAGCTTGAAATGGCCCCAACGGTTGATGCGGCCAAGCTGCACCAATTCCCGGGCGATGGCTCCGCAGGCGATGACGCCCAGCGGCGCGTCCTGCTTTTGCGGCACGAGCGCCACATCGTCGAGCGCGGTCAGATAAAGGTCGCCGTCGGACATGCGCAAACTCCGTTGAGAAGCCTATCGCCTAGCGGGCGCAAGCCTATGCCTAGCCTTGAGCGCAAGCCGCTTTCAAGGCGACACGGGCTTATGCAAACACGACTCAGGCCAAGCCCCGCTTTTGGTGACGCAAGCAGGCAGCCCAAGGTCGCAACCGTCCTACAAAGGCGCCGGGTGGCCCTCCATACTCTTGCTTTTGCGACGGTGGAGAACATTGCAGTGAGTGGTCAGCGGGCAGGTGGCAGGCGCAGCGGCGGGCGGGCGGCGCGCATCAAGGCCCGCCTGGAGACACAGGTGGAGGCAGCCTCCTACATCACCCGCCGCATCAAACCCTTGGAGGTGCTCGACGAAGAGGGCTTGGAACTCATCGAGCGCAACGCCGACCAGTTGCTTGAGGAGGTCGGCATAGAGTTTCGCGACGATCCCGAAGCGCTTGCAGTCCTAAAGGAAGCGGGCGCTGAGGTGGAGCACGAACGGGTGCGCTTTCCTCGGGGGCTGTGCCGATCGGTCATCCAGGCCCATGCGCCTCGGGAATTCGTCCAGCACGCCCGCAACCCTAGCCGCAGTGTCCACATTGGCGGCCCGCACACGGTCTTTGCGCCGGGCTACGGACCGCCGTTCGTGCGCGACCTTGAAGGCGGGCGGCGCTACGCCACCTTGGAGGACTTCCGGAACTTCGTGAAGCTCTCTTATCTATCGCCCTACATGCACCATTCCGGGGGCACGGTCTGCGAGCCGGTGGACGTTCCCGTCAACAAGCGCCATCTGGACATGGTCTACGCCCACATGCGCTACAGCGACAAGGCGTTCATGGGCTCGGTCACCCACCCGGAACGGGCGGAGGATACCGTGGCGATGGCGAAGATCCTGTTTGGCGATGACTTCCTGCGCAAAAAGACCGTCGTCACTGCGCTCATCAACGCCAATTCGCCAATGACCTTCGACGCCACCATGCTCGGCGCCGCCAAGGTCTATGCGCGCAACAACCAAGCCTGCATCGTTTCGCCGTTCATCCTCTCCGGAGCCATGTCGCCGGTCACCGCGGCGGGCACGCTGGCGCAGATTCTCGCCGAGGTGCTGGCCGGGGTTTGCCTGCTGCAATTGATCGCACCTGGCGCGCCCTGCGTGTTCGGCACCTTCTCAAGCTCCATATCCATGCAGTCCGGGGCACCCACCTTCGGCTCCCCGGAAGCGGCCCTGGTGGTTTATGGCGCGGGCCAGCTCGCCCGGCGCCTCGGGTTGCCCTACCGCAGCGGCGGCGCCCTCTCGGCATCCAAGATCGCCGACGCCCAGGCTGCTTTCGAGAGCGCCAACACCCTGCAGCCCACCTTGTTGTCCGGCGCCAACTTCGTCCTGCATGCGGCGGGCTGGCTGGAGGGCGGGCTGGTGATGAGCTACGAGAAGTTCGCCATGGACCTCGATCAGCTCGGCATGCTGCAAACCTTCAGCGAAGGCGTGGATCTATCGGAAAACGGCCAAGCCCTGGACGCCATCCGCGAAGTCGGTCCCGGCAGCCACTTTCTCGGCTGCGCCCACACCCAGGCCAACTTCGCCACCGCCTTCTACCAGTCGAGCATCAACGACAACAACAGCTTCGAGCAGTGGCGCGAGGAAGGACGCCTCGACGCCAGCCAACGCGCCAATCAAGTTTGGAAGCGAATGCTCGAGGAGTACGAAATGCCGCCCATCGAC
>CAZRBP010000130.1:0-9849 GCA_964598305.1 uncultured Pseudomonadales bacterium
GGAATGTCCGGGCAGCTTAAGATCACCCGCCGAGATTTCATCAACGGCGTTGCACTGGGCGTAGCGGCGGGCCTGTCGCTTTCCCCGCGGGAATTGCTGGCGATGGGCGGTGCCAAAGGGGCACCCTATCCGCCTGCGTTGACCGGCCTGCGCGGTAATCATCCCGGGTCGTTCGAGGTCGCCCATGCCCTTTCCCGGCATGGTGCGACTTGGCCGCGGCCGGTCGACCGGACCGACCAAACCTATGATCTGGTGATCGTTGGCGGCGGCATCTCGGGGTTGGCGGCGGCCCTGTTCCATCGCCAGCGCACCGGCCCGCAATCGAAGATCCTGGTGCTCGACAACCACGACGACTTCGGCGGACACGCCAAGCGCAACGAGTTCGACGTGGACGGCAAGCTGCTGATTGGCTACGGCGGCAGCCAGTCGATCGATACGCCCGGGCGCTACTCCGAGGTGGCTGGCAAGCTGCTGCAGGACATCGCCATCCACACGGAGCGGTTCTACGACTACTTCGACCAGGACTACTACAGCCGACGAGGCCTCGGTCGCGCCATCTATTTCAGCCGGGAGGCGTACGGCGCCGGCAGCGTTCATCCGAACGTGACCTGGTTCTTCGGCCGCACCGAGCCGCACGACGACATTGCGGGCACGGTGGGCCGGTATCCGCTGTCCGATGCGTCTCGTGCGGGCTTGGTGCGCCTGCTCACCGAAGACGCTGACTACTTGAAGGGAATGGACCGGCAGGAGAAAGTCGAGGCGTTGCGCGCCTTGAGCTACACGGATTTTCTGGAGCGCAGGGCCGGTGTCACCGGGGAGGTCGCGACCCTGTTGCGGGACACCACCAAGGGCTTTTGGGGCGTGGGCTGGGACGCGCTTTCCGCGCTGGAGGCCTTTCGTCTCGGCATGCCTGGCACCGGGGGGCTGGACATTGCTGAGTTCAACAGCGGGCCGTTGCGCGACGAGCCCTACATCTTCCACTTTCCGGACGGCAACGCGGGCGTGGCCCGCGCTTTAGTGCGGCAACTGATCCCCGAGGCCGTGCCTGGCGAGTCGATGGAGGACTTGGTGCTTGCACACGTCAACTACGCCTTGTTGGACAGGCCGGAACACAACACGCGGGTGCGGCTGAACAGCACGGCCGTCAACGTCAGCCATGCCGACCGGGGCCGGCATGTCGATGTCACCTACGTGCAGGACGGCAAGGTGCATCGCGTTCGCGCCAAGCATGCCGTGCTCGCCTGCTACAACGAAATGATTCCGCACCTCTGCCCGGAACTGCCCGAGACGCAGCGGGAGGCGATCGCCTACGCCACCAAGGTGCCGCTGGTGTACATCAGCGTGGCGCTGCGCAACTGGAAGGCGTTCGAGAGCCTCGGCTTTGAGAGCTTCTACATTCCCCAAGGCGAACTGATGCACTCCTTCGGCATGGACTTTCCGGTGAGCATGGGCGGCTATGGGTTCACGCAGAAGCCGAGTGAGCCGACCGTCATTCACGGCACCTATGTGCCGACCGCACCCGGGCGGGGCCTGAAGGCGCGGGAACAGCACATAGAGGGACGCAGGCTGCTCTACGAACAATCGTTCGACGAACTCGAGCGCAAGATCGTCCGGCAGATGAGCGGCGCACTGGCGGGCGGCGGTTTTGACGCGGAGCGCGACATCGCCGCGCTCACAGTAAATCGCTGGCCGCACGGCTACGCGTACGAGTACAACGACTACGCCGACCCGCCCGAATACGATCGCAACAACGGACCGCATATCGCCGGCCGGGCGCGCATTGGCCGGATTTCCATCGCCAATTCCGATGCATCCGCCTACGCCTACGTGGATGGCGCCATCGACGCGGCGCACCGGGCCGTCAACGAACAGCTGGCCCTCGAATGACGGAAGGGAAACTGGCGCACGGGCGAGGGGCGGCAACGAGTCCCGCCCCGGAGCCTTGGATGCGGGACGCATTGCAGCAAGGGTTCCGCCATCTGGCAGCCGGTCGGCACGAACAGGCATCGGCGTGCTGCAAGCGGTTGCTGCGTGCCAAGCCCGATCTCGTGGAGGCCCATTTTCTGGTCGGCCTGATCGCCATTGAAATGCGGCACAACGGCACCGCGGTCAGCGCCTTCGGATCGGTCACCAAGCTTAATCCGGAACACGGCGCCGCCTGGGCCAACCTGGCGCGGCTGTTCATGCTCGGTGGGCAGGCGGCGAGGGCGGATGCGGCCTTGGAAAAAGCCGTGCGGCACCACGACGACAACCCGGTGGTCCTCGATCTGATCGGGTCGGTGCACAGCCTGCTCGGCGATCAGGAGGAGTCATCTCGGTGGATCGCCAAGGCCGTGCGCCGGGCGCCCGAGCATGTGCCCTTTCTGGTGAACCAAGCGAACAGTCATGTGTTTCTCGGCGCGACGGATAAGGCGGCGGCGGTGTTGGACACCGCACTCGCCTTGCAGCCGGAAAACGCCAACGCCCACTGGCTGCTGGCCAATGTCCGCAAGGCCCAGGACCGTGCGCACATCGACCGCCTGCGTGAGCTGGCCCGCAACGATCAGCGCAATCCACGGGCGCTCGCGTTTCTCTACTACGGCCTCGGCAAGGAGCTTGAGGACCTGCAGCAATGGGAGCAGGCGTTCGACGCCTTCAGCCGGGGCGCCAAGGCGCGCCGCAGCGCCATGGACTTCAACGAACGGGCAGAAATCGAGATGTTCCGCGCGTTTGGCGAAACCTTCACCGCCGAATGGTTGGCGCGGGATGGCGGCGGGCACGACGATCCCGCGCCGATTTTCGTGGTTGGCCAGCCGAGAACCGGCACCACGCTGGTCGAGCGGATCATCACCAGCCACTCCCAGGTGCACTCGGCAGGCGAACTGAGGCAGTTCGGAACCTGTGTGCGGCGATTGTCCGATTACCGGGAGCCAACCCGGCATTCGGCCAAGCTGGCGCGCCTCGCCGCCGGCGTCGATTGCGAAAAACTGGGCCGGGCCTATCTGCTCACCACCGAAAAGCTGCGCGGCACGCTACCGCGGTTCGTGGACAAGCTGCCGACCAACTACCTCTACATCCCGCTCATCCTGAAGGCGTTGCCCCGGGCCAGGATCGTCCACCTGACGCGCAACCCCATGGATGCCTGCTTCGCCAGCTTCAAGCAGCTCTTCGCCGATGCCTACCCCCACTCATACGACCAAGCGGAGATGGCCCGCCATCACGCCCGCTACTTTCACCTGATGGCGCTGTGGCGCGAGCGGTTCGGGGACCGCTTCCACGACATCGCCTATGAGGACACGGCGCGCAACCTCGAACCCAACGCCCGGGCGCTGATCGAGTTCCTGGGCTTACCTTGGGAGGACGCCTGCCTTGAGTTCCACAAGCAGGAAGCGGCAGTGACCACCGCCAGCGCCGTGCAGGTCCGCCAGCCCGTGCACACCGGCTCCATCGGCCGGTGGCGCCGCTACGAAACGCAACTCGCCGTCATGCGCCGGACACTGGAGGAACAGGGGGTGCCGCTCGGAAACAGCGCTTGACCTGTCATGTGACATGCCTTAGCCTGTCGCCTGTTGCGGATGAGGATTGCTGGAGGGGATGACATGGCGAGGAAACGACCGCGCAGCACACAAGAAGCGAACGTAAGGCGTTCGTCCGGCGGACTAGGCGCGACGGCCGCCTTCCGGCCAAGGAAAAAGCTGTTGGCCCAGGCGGTTTCCGCCGCGGTGGCGGCAGGCGGCGCGTCCCATGCGCTGCACGCCCAGGAGCTCGAGGAGATCATCGTCACCGCCACCAAGCGGGCGGAATCGGTCATGGACGTGCCGGTGGCGATTCAGGCGCTGTCCGGCGACTTCATCCGCGAAATTAACCTGAACGATGTCAAGGACCTCACGCAGTTCACGCCGGGCGTGACCGGCAACTCCAAGGACAGCTTCATCGACTCGGTGCGGGTGCGCGGCATCGTCACCAACGACTTCGGCAACGGCGGCGACCCGTCCATCGGCATGTACAAGAACGGGCTCTACCAGGGCCGCACCGGCTCCGGCGTGTTCAGCCTGTTCGACATCGACCGCGCGGAGATACTGCGCGGTCCCCAAGGCTTCCTGTTCGGCCGCAACTCCATCTCCGGGGCGATGAACGTCCACACCACCCGGCCGCGCAACGGCGAGACCGACGGCTATGCGGAGCTCAACGTCGGCGAACGCGACGTGGTGGAGTTCGAAGGCGGCTTCAACGTCACGCTGAGCGACACCTTGGCGGTGCGCGTGGCCGGCCAGCACATGCAGGAGGACGGCTACATCACCAATGTCGTGAACGGCAACAAGCTCATCGACCAGGACAAGACGGCGTTTCGGGTAACCGGCGTTTACGACAACAACGACAATGTCGAAGTCATGGTGATGGCCGAGTACGAAGACCGGGATCAGACCGGAACGGTGTACCGGGCCAACGGGGAGGGCGGTTCCTACGACCTGCTCGAGAGCATTTTCGGCGATCTGAGGTTGCCCGACGGCCTGCGCGAGGTGAGCCTCGACGAGCCGCCCAACGGCGTGTTCGACAAGGGCGAATTCCTAAGCTTCGCGGTCGAGATCAACGTCGATTTGCCCATCGGCACCTTCACTTCGCTCACCGGCTTCAAGGACCACGAGTACGGCTACACGGAAGACTACGATGCCACCATCCTGCGCGTGTACGACTACGAGCAGGACCAGGACGGCACCTACTTCGAGCAGGAATTGCGGCTGACCTCACACACCGAGGGGCCGCTCGACTGGTACGCCGGCGTGTCGTTTTACGACGAGGACATCGACAGCCGGTTCATGGGGCGCCAGGACGAGGAGATCTACTGCAACGTCTATTGGGGCGCTACCTGCCAAGGCCTGTTCGACTACTACAACTACATCGGCTACGCCGATTTCCTAAGCTACTACTTCGGCACCAACACTTGGACGCCGAGCCCCACCGGCTACTTGGAGGACTGGAACGAGACCATCGGCAGCTTCAAGGGCTGGGCCGCCTACGTGGACCTGAACTACCAATTCACCGACAGCATCGATGCCAGCTTGGGCGTGCGCTACAACTCCGATGAGAAGGACTTCTCCCAGGAAGCGTTGAGCGCACTCAATCCAAGCCCGGTGCTCGGGCCCAAGGCGGCGACCGGGTTCTTCACCCCAAACGGCCCCGTCAGCGACAAGGTCAAGTGGGAGGACGTGACCTGGCGCTTTGTGGCCAATTACCGGCCCAACGACGATTTGCTGCTGTTTGCCAGCGTGACCACGGGCTACAAGCAGGGCGGCTTCAACAGCTTCACGCTGAACCCCAACGTGATGCCGTTCGGCAATACCGTGGCATTGCCGGACACCCATGTGCCCGCGCACTTCGACAGCGAAACCTCCATCTCCTACGAGGTCGGCTACAAGGGCACGATCATGGACGGGCGCACCCAGCTCACGCTGAACGCGTTCTTCTATGAGTTTGAGGACATGCAGGCCACCTGCGGCCTCACCCTGCCCGTGGTGGTGTGCAATGTCGGCAAGCTTGAGGGCATCGGGGCCGAAGGAACGTTGCAAACGGTGCTGAACGATAATTGGCAGTTCATGGCCGGCTTTTCGTTCTTCGACAGCAAGGGCAAGGGCATCCAGGAATTCTGCGGCGACGGCGAGCGGGTGTTCGGCGACGTTGATGTCTGCGAGGGCCGGCCAATTCCCAACGCACCCAAGTGGACCTTCTTCGCATCACTGGACGCGGACTATCCGGTAGGCAACGGCAGCGTGTTCGGCAATCTGGCTTGGAGTTGGGAAGGGGAGCGGCGCACCAGCTGGCTGCCCTTGCGGCCGGAAGCCACGAACTATCCCGAGGTTTACGGCATCGTGGACGGCCACTCCATCGCCCAGGCGACGGTCGGCTACCGGGCGCCGGGCAACTGGACGGCCGCGGTGTACGTGGAGAACCTGTTCGACGACAAGTACTTCGACGGCGGCATTCCCAACGGCGGTCCCACCAATCCCTTCGTGTCGACGGATTGGGGTCCGGGACGTCCGCGAACGGTTGGCGCACGCTTCAGCTACACCTTTGATTAGTGTCCCGTCACTGGCCTGACCGGACACTATCGAGGTAGCCACCCGTGGAGGACTTGGGCGCGATTTCGCTTGTGCCGACGCTTTGCGTCTTCGTTCTCGCAGTGGTTACCCGCCGGCCGATCGAATCGCTGATTGCGGGGTCCTTGGCGGGCCTGGTCATCCTGCATGGCACGGGGTTCATCGGCGGCTTTGCCGAGACCTCGGTGCGGGTCATGACCGATGCCGACGTGGCTTGGGTGATCCTGGTCTGCGGGTTCATGGGCGGGCTCATCGGCGTGCTGATCCGCACCGGTTCGACCAGGGCCTTCACCGAGGCGATGGGGCGGCGCGTCCGCTCGGCAAAGGGCGCGCTGGGCGCCACCTGGCTGCTCGGCATCTTCCTGTTCGTGGACGACTACCTGAACTCGCTCGCCGCCGGCTCCGCGATGCGCAAGCTCACCGACGCCTACCGGGTGTCGCGCGAGAAGCTGGCCTACGTGGTGGACTCCACGGCGGCGCCCATCAGCGTCATCATTCCGTTCTCGACCTGGGGCGTGTTCTTTGCGGGGCTGATCGTCGCCAACGGCATCGCGCCCGAGGGCGAAGGGCTCGACACCTACATCAGCGCCATACCCTACATGCTCTATGCCTGGGTGGCGGTGCTGCTGGTGCCGCTGGTCATCCTCGGCGTCATCCCGTCGCTGGGCGCCATGAAGGCCGCCGAGCAGCGTGCCGCCACCACCGGCGAAACCGTGCCGCCGGATGCTGCGCACATCGAACAGGCCAATGAGTCCATAAAGCCGCGCGAGGACATCCCGCCGAGCCTCATCCTGTTCGTAGCACCCATGCTGCTGCTGGTGGTTGCCACCCTTTACTTCGACAAGGACTTCCTGATCGGCATCTACGTCACGCTTGGCTGCACGGCGGCCTACATCCTCGCCGCCCGGATGATGAGCCTGCCGGACACCTTCGACACCATCATCGACGGGTTCAAGACCATGATCGAGCCGCTCGGCGTGCTGGTCGCGGCCTTCATCCTGAAGGATGTGAACGATGCCCTCGGCCTCGCCGAGTACGTCGTGGCGACCATGCAGCCGCTATTGACGGCCGAGTCGCTGCCCGCAGTGGTGTTCGTGTCGATGGCCTTGGTGTCGTTCCTGACCGGGTCGAACTGGGGCGTGTTCGTCATCGTGCTGCCCATCGTCACCGCGCTGACCCACAATCTCGGCGCGGACATGACGCTGGTCATCGGCGCCACGCTGTCGGCGAGCACCTTTGGCAGTCACGCCTGCTTCTACTCCGATGCCACGGTGCTGACCGCCCAGGCATCCGGCTGCACGCCGATGCAGCATGCGCTGACCCAGATTCCCTATGCGCTGATTGGAGCGCTGATCACGGTCGCGGGCTTCCTTGCGCTCGCGTACTGGTAGGAGTTCATGCCCGCGCCGCGCAACCGGCCAGCGCATGAGCAGGAGCAATTGCAACAACCCAAACAACTGAACAGGAGTGCAAAGCGATGAAAAAAGCAAAGGCGTCGATCTTTCTGGGTGCGGTGGCCATGGCCGCTTCGCTGGCCGCGGCCGCCGATGAACAGGCAGCGGTGGTTCCGGCGAAGATCAACAAGAGCGAATTGGCGGGCGGCATTTTCGAGCGTGAGGACACCACCGAGACGGTGCATGAGAACGGCAACACCACGCTCGACGTCACCACGCTGCTGTCGAGCGACGGCAAGTTCGCATCCGGCATGTATCGATCCGGCAAGGTTCGCTTCGAGTTGCAGGAGCCCTACGGGGTGGATGAGTTCATGTACTTCCTGGAAGGCGGCGTGACGCTGACCTCCACGGATGGCACCGTGCAGACGATCAATGCCGGCGAGGCGGTGACCATTCCCAAGGAGTGGATCGGCACCTGGGATACCGACGGCTACACCAAGATATGGGTGATCTACTCGGCCGACGGGTCAGGCCTTTGAGTCGGCTCCCGGAACAGGCTAGGAACAGGAGGAGGGTATGACCCGAACCATCACCAGGCGCGACTTTCTCAACGGGGCCGCCCTCGCATTGGCGGCGGGGGCGACGCTTTCCCCGCGCGACCTGCTGGCGCTGGAGGAAGGTGTCGCACCCCTCCCTGGCCCCAGTGGCAAGGACTACTACCCGCCAACACTCACCGGCATGCGCGGCAGCCACGACGGCTCGTTCGAAGTGGCCCATGCCCTGGCGTGGCGTGGCGAACGGCCCGCCGACTACAGCCTGCTCGATGAGCGCTATGACCTGGTGGTGGTCGGCGGGGGCCTGAGCGGCTTGGCGGCGGCCTACCTGTATCGCCAGCAGGCCGGGCCGGACAGCCGGATCCTCATTCTGGACAATCACGACGATTTCGGCGGCCACGCCCGGCGCAACGAATTCCACGCCAACGGCCGCATGCTGCTCGGCGTCGGCGGCAGCCTCAATCTGGAGCACCAGAACTTCAGCGACACCGTGCATCGCGTGCTGCGGGAGCTCGGCATCGATCTTGAGAAGCTCGATGCGGCGGGCGAGCGCGACTACTTCTTGTCCGATCCGTTCGCGGACGTGGGTTACTACCTGAACGCCGAGCAGTACGGGCAGGACCGCATCGTGCAAGGCGGCTCGGCTGGCGCTTGGCTTGGTGGTGGCGACCATCGGGCGCTGGTGGATTCGCTGGGCCTGCCCGGCGATCAGCGGCAGCGGCTGCTGGCCCTGATCGAAGGGGAAAAGGACCTGTTGGACGAACTCTCCCTAGCCGAATCCAAGCGCTACATCGACACCACCTCCTACGAGGAGTTTCTCATCAGCCGCGCCGGGCTGACACCGGCCACCATCGCCCTATTTGAACCCATGCCGAGGCTCATCTTCGGCTTGGGAACGGAATGCATCTCGGTAACGGAGGCGTTGATGTTCGGCCTGCCCGGCCTCAAGAGCCTAGGCTTCACGGGCTCGCTGATTGGAGGGCTGTTCGCCTTCCTCAGCGAGGGCGTGCGCTTTCCCATGTTCCCCGACGGCAACGCCTCCGTGGCCCGCCTGCTGGTGCGCAACCTGATCCCCGAAGTCGCCCCCGGCAACACGATGGAGGACATCGTCGAGGCCCGGTTCGACTACAGCCGGCTGGACCGCCCCGAGTCACCGGTTCGCCTGCGCCTGAACAGCACCGCGGTCAAAGCCACCAACGTCGATGATGGTGTCGAGGTCTCCTACGTGGAGAACGGGGAGGCCTACACCGTGCGCGCCCGGCACTGCGTCCTGGCCTGCTACAACCGGATCATTCCGCACCTGTGCCCCGAGTTGCCGGAATCGCAGAAGGAAAGCCTCAAGTACGCCGTCAAGACGCCGTTTGCCATGGCCAACGTCCTGCTGCGCAGCGGCGCTGCCGTCAACGCCTCCAGTGTCGTCCAACACTTCTGCCCCGGCAGCTTCTTCGAAGCGGTCAGCCAGGCGCCGCCAGTGAGCCTCGGTGGATACCGGGGCGGCAGCAAGGGCGACGAACCCATGGTGCTGTGGATGGCCCACATGCCGGCGCCCCGGAACAACGGCAGCCAAAACAGCCGCGACCTGTATCGCCTGGGCCAGCACCGTCTGTACACGACCCCCTTTTCGGCCTACGAAGCGGAGATCGCGAAGCAGTTGACCGCCATGTTCGGCTCCAAGGGCTTTGATGCCGACCGCGACATCGAGGCGATCACCGTGAATCGCTGGTCCCACGGCTACGCCTACGAGTACATGGGCCTGTACGACCCCGACTGGGATGACGGCCAAGCCCCCCACGAGTTGGGCCGCAAGCCGCTCGGCCGCATCAGCAT
>CAZRBP010000131.1:0-9837 GCA_964598305.1 uncultured Pseudomonadales bacterium
CATCGGCTTGCCGTCCGACTCCGGGTAGTGAACGAGCTCCGAGCCGCCTCGGGGCCGTGGCGTCCGACCAGGGCGAGCCTGCGGCGGAGACCGGACCGCGATCCCTCGTGCTTCCGCTTCGGACATGCAGGTCTCCTGGGGTGGGCGGGTCTGGGAGGGCGCTGCCATTGGCTTAACCGCCCCCCCTTTGATGTTCGCCTGAAACCGAATCCAAGGATACCTCCCATCCTTCGATCAAGTCGATTGTGTCGTGTATGCTGCGGACAATTTCGCTGACCACTGAGTTTGATTCTTCCTTCTCCATGAGTCGGCGCATCGTTTTGGGTGACAAGCTACCTGCCTGCTTTCGCAAAGACACCGTCCCGTAGGGATATCCCCATGCGGGCCACTGTCCATCGCCAATGTTCCAACCCTCCTCTTGGTCGCACAACCGCTCACCCCAAAGAAAAAGACGTTTGTCCTGTGAGCGCGACAAACGCCGCAGCCCTTCGGGCGTCTTCTTGACCACGATGAATCCATAGTAGACATCGTCCCCATCGCACTGGATCCGGAGGAGCACTTCATCGGATTCCACACAGTATCGCTCTGGGTGTTTTTGCGATTTGACTCGAAAGGACCAGCCATAATTGTGCCTGCCGCCGTAGTGGGCGTTTCGGATGGCGTCCTCGTCCACCTCCTTGACTTTTTTCGCCACGAATTCGGCAGAGGCGACGTTTTGCAGTCCCCAATCACAGTCGTCGTCCGTCTCTAGCATATTGTCTTGTAGCTTGTCTTGTAGCGTCTTCCAGAAACTCCATTCCGTCTCGACGCTCAACGCTGTCATTGCCTCGGCGATGTTCGCCGCGACTTCGAAGTTATAGGCGTCGCCCTGCGGACGCTTCAGCAGATCCTTGAGTTCCACGATAAGTTCTCCCGTCGATTTGCCGGTCAGCTTGCGCAGCAACGCTTGGTAATGCGAAAGGATCTCCCGGATTTGTGGCACCCGGGCTACTTCCTTGATGCAGTCGTCGAGCCATTCGAGTACGTCTTGTTCATAGGAAATGCGCTCCACATCTTCCAGTTGCAACTCGCCAAGAGAGTCCTCACTTGGATCATCGCCATGCAGAGTGAGATACATCAGCCTGTGTGTGAGCGACTTCTTCGCGTATTCGTGATATCTCTCAAGTTGCCGAGGTTGGTCGTTCGCGTAAATTTTGTTCTCAACGACGACGCAAGTATCGTCCATCTCTATCAGGATGTCGGCGCGGTTCCCTTTGCCAATTGTCTTCTCACACCTGACCTGTGCCCTCTCGATCCCTTCCGCCGGGATTTTGAACCGCTTCGCGAACAGCCTTGCGAAGACCGGCCCTTGCCCGTGCGATCCCGCTGGGTTGAGCAGTTCGGCCAAGATGGCCGAATGGGTATGTACCTCGTCCGTTTCCCGCCCAAGGATTTTGAATAAATTGAAATTCTGGCCCGTGGCTGCTGCGAGCGCCTCGTGCTTCTCCGTCAGAACGCGCACTTGGGCCAAAAGGGCCTCTTCACGCATCCGCAACATCCCGTGAAGGCACACCCCCTCGCCTCAAAGCGCTCCCCACCAAGGCATCAAGCAACTCCGGAAACTCCAAGCCATCCGCCCGCGCACCGTCCGGGTAGAGGCTGGTGGGGGTCATGCCCGGCATGGAGTTGACTTCGAGCAGGTAGATGTCGGCGTCGTTGGCTACGATGAAGTCGGCGCGGGACAGGTCCCGCAGGCCCAAGGCGCTGTGGGCGGCGATGGCGATGCGCTGCAGTTCGGAATTGACGGCGGCGGGCAGGGAGGCGGGGATGAGGTGTTCGCTGGCTTCGGCGTCGTAGCGGTTCACGGCGTCGTACCACTCGCCTGGCGCGGTGCGGATTTCGATGACCGGGAAGGCGCTTGGCGCTTGGCCGTGAAGGTCGAGCACGCCGACGGTGATCTCGCGTCCGGCAATGAAGGGTTCGATGATGACGTTGCCGAGCTTCAGGGCTTCGGCCACCGCGGCGGCGATTTCGTTGGGGGCGGGCAGGCGGGCGACGCCGATGGCGCTGCCTTGGCCGGAAGGCTTGATGACCACCCGATCGCCGAGGGCGTCCATGATCTGCGCCGCTGCGTGCTTGCTGGCGCTGCCCGGAAAAACGACCACATCGTCGGTGACCGGCAACCCGGCGCGGCGGAACATGGCCTTGGCGCCGATTTTGTCCATCGCCAGCGCACTGGCGGCGACCCCGCCGCCTACATAGGGCAACCGCAGAATGTCGAGCAGGCCCTGCACCGTGCCGTCCTCGCCAGGCGGGCCGTGCAGGGCGGGGAAGACCACGTCCGGGCGGGTCTCGGCCAGCCGCACCGGGGCGTCCCGATCCACTTCCAAGCGGGTGACGCGATGTCCGGCCGCCTCCAGGCCAGCAGCCACTTGGGCGGCGGATACGCGGGAGATTTCGGCCTCCAGCGAATGGCCGCCTTGCAGCACGGTCACATTGCGAGCGTCGCTCACAGGTTCTCCACCTCAATCTCAGGAAGGCCTTCGGACACCGGCAGGCCGAAGACCCGGCAGAAGAAAGCGTACTCCGCGCCGATGCTGTGGGCGATGTTGGCCCCGTCGCGAAAGCCATGGCCCTCACCGGGGTACTCGATGTAAGCGACCGGCAGGCCCTTGCCGCGGAGCGCTTCGACCATCTCCTGGGCTTGGTTGGGCGGCACGATGCGGTCCTCGGCGCCTTGAAAGAAAATCACCGGGCAGTTCAGGCCCTCAAGATGGTTGATTGGCGAGCGCTCAGTGAGCGCTTCATCCGAACCGAGCAGCGCGTCGAGGTAGCGGGACTCGAATTTGTGGGTGTCGCGGGCCAGGGCGGTGAGGTCGCCGATGCCGTAGTGGCTGGCGCCGGCCCGGAACACGTTGCCTGCGGTCAGGGCGCGCAGCACGGTGTAGCCGCCGGCGCTGCCGCCGCGGATGGCGGCGCGGGCAGGGTCCGCCTCGCCTCGGGCGGCGAGATGGTACACAGCGTCCTCGCAATCGCTTAAGTCCAGTTCGCCCCAACGGCCGTTCAGGGCCTCCCGGTAAGCGCGCCCATAGCCCGCGCTGCCCCGGTAGTCGACGTCCACCACCAGCCAGCCGCGGCTGGTGTAGAACTGCACGAGCAGCTTGAGCGCCGGCGATGCCGCGCCGGTCGGTCCGCCGTGGCAGAGCGTCAGCATGGGGGGCTTTTCGCCGTCGCTTGAGTGATCGGGATTATGGGGCCGGTAGAGGTAGGCGTATGCCTGCTCGCCATCCCGCGTCGGGTAGGCAATGCGCTCCGGTGCGGTGAAATAGGCCCGGTTCACCTCCGGTGCCGGTGGCTCTGCCACGGTGGTTGTTTCGCCGGTGCCTGGGTTCAGGCGGACGAACTCAGAGGGCCGGTCGCTGTGGGCTGCGAGAAAGTAGATGTCGTTCTCGTGGACCGAAAGCTGCCCGCAACCAGCCGAGTCCTCCAGCAAGGGGGTGGCAAAGCCGCTTTGCCGATCGATCAACACCAAGTCCTGTCCGCCTTGGCCGTGCCGACAGGCGACAATGAAACGTTCGTTCAGGCAAGCGTAGCTGCGCTGCCCGAATTGCCAAGGGGGTCCGCCGTAGTCGGCGTCGTCCGCCAGCACCGGCGCATCCCCGGACTCGTCGAGCCGATGCAGGTTCCAGTAGCCGCTGCGGTCGCTGATGTAGAGGATGGCACCGTCCGGCGCCCAGGTCGGCTGCATGACCGACTCCCGTGCGCCGCCAGCGATCACGGCCGCCTCGCCGAGGGCCTCCCCTTCCAAGCTGCAGCGCACCAGTTGGGTGCCGTCCCAGGGCATGTTCGGATGGTCCCAAGCGATGAACAGCAGTTGCCCGCCGTCCGCCGACACCCTGGGCGCGGCGTAGAAGTCGTGGCCCCTGTGCAACAGCGCCACATGGCCGTCGTCGATGTTGACGGCGGCCAAGGCGTTCTCCGGCTCGCCGTCGCCGTGAATCTCGGTGATGGCGATGAGTCGGCGGCGGGCGGCATCGAAGCAGAAATCCGCGTAGCGCACGCTGGACGGGGAGTCGGTGACCGGGCTGATGCCGCCGTCCGTGGCGATTCGATGGATGTTCTGGCCTTGGTCGTTGACGAAGAAGACGCCGCTGTCGGTGGGCAGGTAGGCGCCGCCGCCGTATTCATGGACGCGGCTCTTGACGCTGTAGGAGCCGGGCGTGAGCTCCACCGCCTGCTTTCCGACCTGCTTGAACAGGGTGACGCGGCCCCCTTCGGCGGGGCGCGACTCCAGCCAGTAGGCGGCGCCGCCGCTAACCTGCGGACTGCCGATGCCGACCGCCGCTTCCGCCACGAGGCGGGGTGCGATCGGCGAAGGCCAGGTGCCGTAGGCCGTCACGGCGGCGGACGCAGGCCGTGGCGCCGGTCGAGCCAAGTCCAGCGCTCATGGTCGCGCCAAGCGCCGGCAATGAACAGGTAGTCCGGCGAGATGCCCTCCCGTTTGAAGCCACACCGCCGCACCAAGGCGATGGATCGTTGGTTGCGTGGCTGTATGTTTGCCTCCAAGCGGTGCAGGCCGAGTTTTTCGACGGCCCACGTGATGACCTGTTCAAGCCCCTCCTGCATGTAGCCGCGTCCCGCGTAAGGTTGGGCGGCATAATAGCCGAGGGAGGCGCTTAGAAAAGAGCCGCGCACGATGTTGTTGATGTTGAAGCAGCCCACGATCGTGTCGGTTTCCTTCTCGATCACCAGCAGCCCCACATGGTCGTCCTGCTCCAGGCGCTTGAGGTAGCGGCTGAAGGCTTCGCGGGTGATGGGCGGGTGGATCCAAGGCTCGTGCAAGGATGCGCTTCGACGCATGACGGCGATGAACTCTTCGCGATCCCGACGGTTCACCGGGCGCAGATAGACCCGCCGCGCCGCTGGCTCAGCCATCGCGGCGGCGCTGTTCAAGCAGGAAGATCTCGCCGAACGCCGGTGGGATCATGGCGATGCCGACGATCAGCAAGTAGAGCGGGTGCAGGCCGTCGTCGAGCCGCCACATCCCGGCGAAGGCAAAGCCCCGGTCGTGCCATAGCATCAACCCGGCGGTGGTGAGGCCAAAACCCGCCATCAGCAACAGGAACCATCCCAGGTGCTTCATCGCGCCTTCCGCCCCTCCGTTTATGCAGTCGGCATGATGTACGCCGCTCCCCGGCGGCGCAGCCAAGCCCGGCTGAAGGCTTCAAGGTCGTAGCGGCGCGCCACGCCCGCCGCATCGCCGGCCGCCGGGTCATTGACCAGCACCGCATCGCCGTCAACGCCATAACAGGTTACCAAGTGGCCCGCAGTCTTGGAAAGCGGCGCACCGGGCAGTTCACCAGCGCCAAAGTCGATGCTGGCGACGATCGGCAGGCCGGCGCGCAGCACCTGGATGGCCGGCTCCCAGCCGGGCAGCGCTTCCACCGCCCCAAGCCGGCCAAAACCGGCGGCACAGCGAATAGCCATCGGCCAACAACCGTAGGATTGGGTGCGTTGATCGAAGCATCCCTCCACCACCTCCAGCCAGTCGATGTCCGCATCCGCCGCCTGGAGGGTCATTGCCAAGGCGGTGGGCGAGCAGATTCGTTGCTGAATGGCTTGGGGTCCCTGCATTTGACTGATGGTAGGGGGCTGTGGCGCGATGGCCCGCTTCGCCTTCGGCGTTGACGGCTGCATTTCGAGTGGACGCACGGAGACGGCCAGCAGATGGCGCGCTGGCGGCTCAGGCTGTCGCAGCCTAAAGCGCAGGCGGCTGGCGGGCAGGTCGGCTTCGGTGTGAAAGCAGTCGATGTGCGTGCTGACCAATTCCGTCGCTGATCGGCTGCGGGTCCGGCGCCACCGAGGGGCGGGCAAAGACGGCACGTCCTGCAGGGGCCAATGGCCGTCGGCGGTGCGCAGCGTCACCTGATAGGCGCAATCCCTTAGGTCAGTGGAAAGGCTCGGCACGATGATGTGGGCGGCCGGACAGGGCGGCAAGGCCAGCTCGCACCAAGCGCCGTCGGCGGCCGCCTGCCACGGCAAGCGGGCAGCGGTGGCCAAGGGATACTTGGCGGCGCTGGCCCGGTCGCCGTGGCGGTATGATGCAAGCATGGAGTTGGTTCTTTACTCGACCGGCGGCTGCGCACTGTGCGAGCAAGCCCTGGAATTGCTGCTGAGTATGCCAGAACTCAGCGGCCTGGCCCTGCGGGTGGTGGATGTGGCCGATCAGGATGAATTGCTGGAGCGCTACGGCGAGCGCATCCCAGTGCTTGGCTTCGCGGGCCGGGAAATTGACTCGCCCCTTGATCGGGACGCGGTCATTGATCTGTTGGCCCCTCCCTGAGGGCAAACAACCGTCTGGCGTTGGCTGCGGTTTGACGGGCCAGTTCCGCCGTGGGCACGTTCCGCAGTTCGGCGATGGTGCGGGCGATGAAAGGCAGTAGGCAGGGCTCGTTGCGCCGCTTGTCAGCGGTTGGGCTGGCCGCCCCGTGGGGCAGCAGAAAGGGCGCATCGGTTTCGATCAACAGCCGGTCAAGGGGAATCTGCGGGATCAGGCCACGCAGGCGTTCGCCGCGTCGGCGGTCGCATACCCAGCCGGTGACGCCGATGTGAAAGCCCGCCGCCAGGTAGCGCCGCAGATCCGCTTCATCGCCCGTGAAACAGTGGATCACCACGCCGTTGAGTTGCCCGGCTTGGTTCATCAAGGCGTCGTACACCGCCCCGCCGCTGTCCCGGTCGTGGACGAAGAGCGGCAGGCCGAGTTCGGCAGCCAAGCGGATCTGGGCGTCGAACACGGCGTGCTGATCTTCTGGCGGCGAGAAGTTCCGATAGAAGTCCAGCCCCGCCTCGCCGATGGCGCAAACCGGTTTCCGGGCGGCCAGCGCCCGTAACTCCCCCACCCAGTCCCCGCCCTCTGCCAGGGTCTTGGCGGCGGCGTGAGGGTGAACGCCAACGGTGCAGGAGAGATCCGCATGGCCCCGGCACAGTTCGATGGCGGCTGCCGAATCCACCACATCGGTGGCAGTCACCATCATGTGGCCGAGCCCGGCGTCTCTGGCGCGGGCGAGCACGGCGTCGAGGTCGTCGCGAAACTGCCCGTTGAGCAGGTTGGCGCCAATGTCCACCAATCCCATGTCGCTCATCGCGGCGTCACCACCATGTCGAGGCTGGGCAGCATCGGCGTCTCATCACCGAAGCGGGCGGCGTAGATCTGGTTGAAGGCCAGCACGTTGTGGACGTAGTTGCGGGTTTCGCGAAAGGGGATGGCGTCAATCCACACGTCCAGCGCAACGCCCGCGCGCTCGCGCATCCAGCGGTCTGCCCGATGCTCCCCGGCGTTGTAGGCGGCCGCCGCGAACGGCAGCACGTCATCGTAGCGCCGCAGCAGCCAGGCAATGTGGCTGGCGCCGAGCGGTATGTTGATGGCGGGATCGTACAACCCATTGGCCGTCGGTGCGGGCAACCCGGCGCGCTTGGCGGCCAGCCGTGCGGTGCTGGTGAGCATCTGCAGGACGCCCCGGGCGTTGGCTGACGAGCGGGCATCGGCCTCAAAGGCGCTTTCTTGGCGGGCGAAGGCCAGCAGCAGCGGCAACGGCACAGTGGTGGCGTGGCTGGCCTGTCCAAACAGGGGTTGGTGCAGCACCGGGAACCGCAGCCCCAGGTCATCGCGCAATTCGGCCCGATTGGCGGTGTGGATGGCGAGGGTGGTGTAGCCGATGCGCTGCACCATGGCAGTTGCCGCCCGGCGCTCTTCAAGGCTCAACCGGGGAATGACGCCGAGCAGCTCGCGGCGGGCGTTCACTTCATCGCCGACGGCGAACAGCTCGATCGTGCGCCCAACGGCGGGAATGGCAAGCACCCGCTGCATCTCCGCCTCGCCGATGATTCTCGAAGCATCGTTCATCCGCACGGCAAGACCGACCCGCTGCGCGGCCAGGAAGCCGTAGTAGGAGCGCTTTTCGGCCAACGAACGGTAGGCAAGCCGGGCTCGTTCCGAGTCGTCGTGGGAGGCGTCAACGGCCCGTGCCAGCCAGTACTGCCATTTGTCGCTGAAGCGCTCCGCCTCCGGCATCCGCTCAATCCAAGCTTGGAGCAGCGGCCAGTTTTGCTGCTTGAGGTAGGCGAGGGCGAAGCGAACCGCCGTCTCCGCCGAGTCCTCCGCCATCGGCGCCCTGTCCAGCAGCCCGGCTTCGGCCAGCGCGGCATCGACGGCTTCGTTGATGGGCCGCCGCTCGGCTTCGGAAAAGGCGTGGCTGGCTTGGTACTTCGCCCAGGCGTCCCGGGCGGCTTCGGCATCCCGCCCGGCCAGCCGCTTCAATCCATGGGCGATGACGCCTCGGGACCACTCATTGTCAGTGCGGTAGCGGCTAGTCCGCTCGATGTGGGCGGGATTGACGTGCACGTCGTAATGGGCCTGCGCCCAAACCTTGACTTGTGAGGAGAAAAATCGGACCAGGTAGCGGGCGAGGAGGCGTTGGTTGGCGTCGAGGGCGAGCCCCAGGCGCCGCCACGCGATGGCATCGTTGAGCCGTTCGCGCTGCCAGATCTGAAAGATGGGGTCGCAGGCATTGGGCTGCGACTCGCCCACCGTCCAGAGCGCCTCCACGCCGTCCAGGGCGGCTTCCCGCTGGCCGGTGATGTGCAGCGCCCGCAGGCGCAGACATTGCAGCTCGACGCTGTCGGTGGGCTCGTAATGCTCAAGGAAGGTTCGCCACTGGCCATGCGCCGCCAAACTTTGCAGCCACTGCCGGAAGATGCGTTGGGCGCCCGGCAGGTCCGGATAGTCCTGTCGAAAGCCGTTGACCTCAGCCGCGCTCAGGCGGCTCAAGCGCAGCCGATTGCGATGGTAGGTGATGTAGGGCGCAAGGACGTAGTCGGCCAGTTCCTTCTGCATCTTCAGGGCCGCCGACACATGGCCCGCATGTACTAGGTCCACCGCCTTGCGGTAGGCCTGGCGCTGCTCATGGAGCGTGGTGTTTACGGCCCCGCTAGCCAGTGGGCTGTCGGTCAACAACGCGAAGAGCAGGGCCAGCCCGAGGCAAAGCCTTCCATGGAACCTGTTCAAAGCAATTGGCCGCGCCGCCGGTGGCTGCCGATAACGTAGAGCTTCATTTCGTTGACCCAACTGCAACCAAACGACAATGGAATAGACTAACTGGAAGAGCGGCACAGTCTCAAGGTGGGCGGCGCCCGTTTAGGGCGCATCCGAAACAGCATCGCTGCGATCAGGAAAACGGGAGGCGCATGGACGGAATTTGGGTCGGGGTCATCATCGTCGGCGTATTGATTGTTGCCTTCGGACCCATCCTCTACGTGCTGCCGAGCAAGAGGGACCGTCGTCTTGCCGCGCTCAGGGGGGAGGCGAGGCGGCTGGGGCTGACCGTGGAACTGAAGCCGGTTCGCAACCCCGACGCTGCGGCGGAGGAGCGTGTGACGGCTGGAGGTCAACCGCGCGCGCCCATGCACGCCAGTGCGCGGTACGCCTTGACCTTGGATCGGATGCCAATCGAAACGCCCCCTTGGCGGCTGCTGCGCTCCCCCCGCGGCTGGGTTGCGGATGAAGGCATGGATCTGCCTGCCGGATGGCTCGGCCAGCTTCAGCCGCTTTTCGAAGCCCTGCCCGATGACGTGGTGGGGGTGGATTTCGGCGGCCGCGACCTGGGCTGCTATTGGCTTGAGCGGCCGGCGTCAGGAACCGAAGCCGTCGCCAAGCTCAAGGGCTCCTTGGCGTCCATCGGCGAGCGAATGGCGGCATTGTCCGCCGAAGCGGAATAGGCGAACCCGCGCGCCCTGACGGGCGCGTTGGAGTTTCGCGATAGCGAAACTCCAACGAACCCGCGCCAGCGGGTTCGCCTTGAC
>CAZRBP010000132.1:0-9831 GCA_964598305.1 uncultured Pseudomonadales bacterium
GATTGCCCGGGCTCACCGACGAGTCCCGCCGAAAGATCCTGTTCGATAACGCGCTTCGCTACTACGCCCTGGATGCGAACACGCTGAAGATGGTTGCGTGAACTTTTCTGCGGCGTGACCACTGCTAGAGCAGTGCGCGCGGACTCCCGACGTTGACCACGCCGATCCCAAGGTAGGCGTCGTAGCCGAGCAGACCCTGAACGCGCTCGGGCATCTCGCGCACCGCTTCGATTGGCGTGCTGAGGAAGAAGTTCTCTTCGGTGCGCAGCCAACCCACGATGAAGCCCGTGAACAGGCCTCGGCGCGGCGTGTCGTTGGTCGAGTTTGCCCCGCCGCCGTGCATCGTCGCCCCCAAATAGTAGACCGCGGAACCTGCGGGCATCTCTGCCGATACGATCTCGTGCGCGTCCGGCACCCGGTCGGCGGGCCAAAGATGGCTGCCGGGGACGATGCGCGTGGCGCCATTCTCGCGCGTGAAGTCTGAGAGCGCATACATCGCCTCGACCTCGATCTGGGGCTGGGTCCCAGGCTCGGCGGCGTGCTTGGGGTGGTGCATGAAGGCGTGGTCGTCGCAGTGGAGGCTCTGGTCGGTCTCGCCGGGGCCGATCTGAATCAGTTGCGCGGTGTTGAGCAAGTAGTGCACGCAGTGCGGTTGCAGGAAGTGGTCCGCGACCGCAAGCAGCCGCGGGCTCTGGAGTACGTCAACGTAGGTCTTGGACTTGGCTGGCAGGCCGTCGATGCGGATCGTGTTGAATCCGTAGAACTCCTGGATGAAGTCGATGGCGGTGGGCGTGCCGGGCGGCGTTGCCTCGATCAACGCTTCGAGGTCGGCGTTCATCCCTTGGAGCTGTACGGACGACAGCGCCCCTTCCACGATCGCGCAGCCATCGCGGTCGAGGGTCTCGATCAGCTTCTCATCCGAGACGCCGGAGTCGAAGCGCTCGACGGTGGCAGTCGTCATGTCCCCGTTTGTTAGCCTCCCCTCGATGCCGCCGCGCCCATCCGCTCCAGCAGGTCGGCCTCATCGCGGCAGTTCATCCCCAGCCGCAGCAACTCGGCTTCATCGATGCGGGCAATCAGCCCGAAGCCGTCCACCAGCGCCGGCGAATGGACGAAGCCGCGGGACGCCAGCACCGCCATGAACTCGACGGTCTTGCGCACACCGATCGCTTCGCCTTTAGCGAGGCCTTCGGCGTGGCCCTGCGCACGTCCTTCCGCGCGGCTCTCCTCTCGCTCCAAGCGCAGAAACAGGTCCGGCCCGCCGCCGTCCCGCTCCGCCATCAGGCCACCCACCCGTCGCAGCGCCGCCGTGGTCTCCGGCGACAGCTTCGACTCGTTGATCGCCAAGTGAATCTCTGCCGCCGTCCAGCTCGGAAACGCCAGGCTCTCGTCCGCCTCCCGGAACCCGTCGGGGCCGTTGACGTAGATGGTCAAGCCCGGGATGGTCCCCTTCGGACTGCTCGGCAGGCGGTGCTCCGGCACGTGCACCCAGACCTCCGGGAAGCCGCAGGACTCGTACAGGCCGAGCTTGCCGCGGCGCACGTCCGTGGTCAGGTCCACCTCCAGGACCACGTCCGGCAGCGGGTCGGAATCGGGATGGCGCTCGCCGCCCACCCGCTCGAAGGCCTGCACCGCGTCGCCGATGGCCATGGCCTCCTCGGGGCGCAGATGCAGCATCTCGTCGGCCTGCAGGATGCGCACCCGCTGCCCTTCCGGGTTGCGCACCACGATGTCCCCGGCGCCGAAGCCGTTGATGCGCACGCCGCGCAGGGCGGCGATCAGCCGCACCGACTGCACCAGGTCCCGCGACGGCCGCTCGTGGTACGGGGTGGTCGGCTCGCGCACCATCCACGCCGTCTCGGTTTGCGCCTCCCAGACCTCGTAGCGGCCTTCGTAGCTGCTGATCTCAGCGCTGGGAATGCGCACCGGGCGGCAGCCGGGGAACTCCGGCTGCGACCGCGCCCAGCTGCGGTCCCTACGGACGTAGGAGACGTGGGGCAGGGGCTGCTCGGTTTTGCGGGCGACGTTCTTCACGGCGCCAGTCTAGACCTGACCGCTAAGGTCCACAACGTTCAATGCAGCCCGGGTCTCGACCACAAGATCCCTGCCGAGCGCCCGCAGCGCCTCGTGGACGCGGTTGGCGGAGCTGCGGCGGCGCGAATCCTCCATCCCCCTATTGGCGACGATCCAAGTTCCATGCGAGCCAACAACCCCGCGGCGGCGGGGCGCGGGCGTGCAAGGAACACGCGGCTTTCCTGGCGAAGTTGCATCGCGGGAAGTGACGGCGCTTCGCACCCTCGATGGACTCCCTCGATTCATTGCGAAGGCAAGTTGCCTTCGCTCCGACCTTCGTTCGACGCCGTCCCCCGGAGCGAGGGCGACTCGCCCTCGATTTGCCCCCCAAACCCGCATTGGTCTCGGCGGCTTGGAATTTGTTCCATGGAAGCCTTTAGCGCGCCCCATTACGGCACGAACGCCTCCAGCCGCGAGCTCGCGTTCTCGAACAGCGCTTCCACCGCTTCGGCGATGGTCTCCTCGGTGAACGCCCTGTCCACATGCTGCTCGGCAACCGCCGGAAACCCCTTCAGCAGCTTGAGGTTGCCCGCGTAGTTTAGGAACACCTGCCCGGTGATGTGCGCGGCGGCGTCACTGGCTAGGTAAACCACCAGCGGCGAGACCTGCTCCGGCAGCCCCGTCATGGCCAATTGCTCGGGGTTCTCCGGGTCCGAGCCGGTCATGCGCGTGATGGCCCGGGGTGAGACTGCGTTCACGGTGACGCCCATGCGGGCGAGTTCCTGGGTCATCACGAACGTCATGCCGATGATGCCCGCCTTCGCGGCCCCGTAGTTCACCTGACCCATGTGCCCGTACAGGCCCGCTTCGGAGGTGGTGTTGATGATGCGGCCACTGACGGCCTCGCCCTGCTTGGCGCGGTCCCGCCAGTGGCTGGCGGCGAATCGCGAGGTCGCGAAATGGCCTTTGAGGTGGACATCGATCACGGCGTCCCATTCATCCTCGGTCATGTTGAACGACATGCGGTCACGCAAAATCCCGGCGTTGTTCACTAAAATGTCCAGCTTGCCGAATTCGGCCACGGCCGTCTCGATGAGCCCCTCGGCCCCGGCCCAATCGGATACGCTGGCATGGTTTGCCACGGACCGTCCGCCGTCTGCCCGAATCTCATCAACCACTTTGTCCGCCGGTCGCTCTTCACTGCCTTGGCCGTTGACCGTCACCCCGGGGTCGTTGACCACCACCGCCGCACCCGCGGCGGCAAGTGCCTTGGCGTGTGCCCGACCGAGCCCGCGCCCGGAGCCCGTGACAATGGCGACCTTTCCTTCCAGCGTTTTCAATGCCCTAACCTCCCGTGCAATTGTTGTGACCTGTGTGGTGCCCCATCTCTAGCCGGTCACTTCCAGCCACGCGTTGGTGAGCACCGGCGTGCTTCGTTGCCGGGTCTCGGAGCCGATCAGAATTCGATTGCCGTCGCGCCAGAACGATACGTCGATGGTCTCGCCGGGCAGTACCGGTTTGGCGAATCGGCCTCGATATCTGGCAACCCGGGTCACGTCGCCTTCAAGCATTTCATCGACCACGGCCTTGCAGATCATCCCAAAGGAGCAAAGACCATGGAGAATCGGCTGGTCAAAACCGGCCTTGGCAGCCGTCTCGGGATCGATGTGATAGGGATTCCTGTCGCCGGACAGTCGATAGATTTGCGCTTGCTGGGGAAGCACCGGCACGTCCACGGCGCCGTCAGGTGCGCGCTCCGGCAACACAACCTCGTTTTTGGGACCGGGCTCGCCGCCGAACCCACCCTCTCCGCGAACGAATAGCGACCAGATGTTGGTGAACAGCAATTCGTCGGTGTCCGTGGCGTGCGTGGCCACCTCGATCTCGATGACCGCGCCGGAGCCGCGGTCGTATATGCCGGATATGCGGCAGTCGGAGCGCACCGACGCTTGCGTTGGAATGGGGCCGTTCAGGACGATCTCATGCTCACCGTGCATAATCGAGAGCGGTTTGACATCGATCCCCGGCGCCTTAAGGGCGCCCCCGGCCGTGGCGAACACGGGGATCACCGCAAACGTCGGCAGCACCTTCAGGTTCTGCTCAAAAGTGTATTGAAGCTCAGCGGCGTCCGTCCACTTGGCCCCCGCCCCCACACCGAGGTGATACAGAATGACGTCATCGGGCTCCCAACTGAACCCAACGCTGGGCAACTCCGCCGCCATGGCCTGCGCAACATCAAATGGCACTTCGGCTTCTCCTTATATTTTCTTTTGGCGACCTTGCCAGTAGGGTTCCCGCAACTGGCGCTTGTAGAGCTTGCCGTTCGGGCCCCTGGGCATTTCGTCGATGAACTCGATCGAACGCGGCAGCTTGTAGCGGGCGAGCTTGTCCTGGCAAAAACCGAGCACCTCCTGAGCAAGCGGCGCACCGGCCTCGACCGCGGCAACCGGCTCGAGGACGGCTTTCACCTCCTCGCCCCACTCCTCGTTCGGCACCCCGAACACCGCGGCATCCTGCACCTTCGGGTGTTGCAACAACACCGCCTCTATTTCCGCCGGATAGATGTTGACCCCACCCGAGACCAGCATGTCCGATTTGCGATCAACAAGAAACAGCCAACCGTCCTCATCCAAGTAGCCCATCTCACCGAGGGTGAAGAAGTCACGGTGCCGGGCGGACTCGGACTTCACCGGATCCTTGAAGTACTCCGGGGGTCCGTTCGGGGTTTTGAAGTACACCGCGCCGACTTCCGTGGCGGGCAGCGGATTCATTTCATCGTCGAGAATGCTGATCTCCACTCCGGGCCATGGCCGGCCCACGGTGCCGGGCTTGCCCAGCCACTCTTGCGAGTTGCAGTGGGTGACGCCCCCTTCGGTGCCGCCGTAGTACTCATACACCACCGGCCCGAACCATTCGATCACCTCCCGCTTCACAGGCACCGGACAGGGCGCGGCCGAGTGCAGGATCGAGCGTACCGACGACACATCGTGGCGGCGCTTGACCGCCTCGGGCAGCTTGACCAGCCGGTGGAAATGAATCGGAACCATCTGCGTGTTGGTCACCCGGTACCGGTCGATGAGCGCCAACACCCGCTCGGCATCCCATTGGTCGGTCATCACCACGGTGTGGCCAAGATGCAGGGCCAGGGTGCTGAAGGCGATGGGCGCCGAATGGTGCAGCGGACCGTTTAGCAGATAGACCCCGTCACCGGACTTCCAGCCGATCATCTCGCCCATCGCCGCACGGATTGCGGTTGGGCTTTCGGGCACCCCGGCTGGCAGTGGCGAACGCACGCCCTTGGGCTTGCCGGTCGTGCCTGACGTATAGACCATGTTGGTGCCCGCGCACCGGTTGGCCGGTGGCGTCGCCGAGTGTTGCGTCTTGAATTGGGCATAGGATCTCAGCCCGTCAACATCCCCCACGGCCAAGCAACTGCCGGCCTCGAAACCTGACTCGGCAAGCACACCATGCGTCGTTTCCGCGAATTGCGAGTGGCTGACCAGCACCTTGGCCTCGCAATCAGCCAGCACGTAGGCGCCTTCCCGCGCGGTCAGAAAGTGATTGATGGGCGTGAAGTACAGGCCGGTCTGCAAGGCGGCCAGGAAGACTTCGTAGAACTCCACGCAGTTAGGCAGAATCACCGCGATGCCGTCGCCCCGCCTTAAGCCCATGGCCCGAAGACCGTTGGCGACCTGGTTGCAGGCCGAATGCAGTGCGCCGAACGACACCCGGCGCTCAGCAGGATCGACCAAAGCGAGTCGGTCGGGTTCGAGCGCCGCCCAAGGCCAGAATCCCAAGGTGGACACGTCAATCCGCTCCGCGGCCGGCGCGCGGGCGCCAGTACGGCACCCAGAGCCCCGGCTTGGCTTCGACCATGTGGACTTCAAGGGGCATGCCAATCGCCACGTCGTCAAGATCGCAATCGGTGATGTTGGTCATCATGCGCACACCCTCGTCGAGGTCCACCATCGCCAGAACGTACGGCAGCATGGCCTTGAACGGCTGCACCAGATTTTGGCGAACCAGACTGAACGTGTACAGGGTGCCATAGCCCGACGCGGTGAGCCACTTAGGCTCTCCCCCGCAGTGGGTGCAGATGGCTCGGGGATAGAACTGCCTCCTGCCGCAGGCCGTGCACTCCTGGATCAGCAACTCGCCACGGGCCGTGGCATCCCAGAACGGCTTCCACTCGCCCTCCAGATCGGGCTGCGGCAAGGACGAAAGATCATCCGGCAACGTCAGGGCGCGGCTCACGACGGCTGCTCCGTACCCAGAATGACCACCGCATGGCCGGACAGAAAGCCCCCCGATCCGCACGCCAGCGCCAGTTTGCAGTCCGGCACCTGGGCGTCGCCCTTCTCATTGCGCAGCTGTCGAACCGCTTCCACGAGAATGTGCATGCCGCGCATGCCCGAATGACAGGCCGACAGGCCGCCGCCGTCGGTGTTCATCGGCAGCCGGCCGCCGAGCCTGAGCTCGCCGCTTGCCGCAAGGTGCCCGCCCTCACCCTGCTCGCAGAAGCCGAGGCCTTCGAGCATGAGCAGCACGGTGATAGTGAAACTGTCGTAGAGCTGAACGGTGTCGATGTCCGCGGGCGTGAGGCCGGCGGCCCGAAACGCCCGGGGGCCGGCGATTGCCGAGGGGGCCACGGTGAAATCGGGCATCTCGCTGATGTTCCAGTGCGTCTGGGCCCCTTCGGCGGCGTGTACGTAAACCGGCGTCGCCTTCAGGTCCCGCGCCCGTTCGGCGGTCGTCATGATGATGCAGCCGCCGCCGTCCGATATGACGCAACAGTCCAGCATGTGCAGGGGATCGGCGATCATCCGCGACTGCAGAACGTCATCCACGGTGATCGGCTTTTGGTACAGGGCGTGCGGATTCAGTCCCGCATGCGCCCGACAGGTGACGGCAATCTCCGCGAGCTGCTCGGACGTCGTGCCGTGTTCGTGCATGTGCCGACGCGCCGCCATGGCATAAGCGCCGACGATGGTGCTGCCGTAGGGCGCTTCGAACTGCACCGAGTCGGTGACGGTATCGCCCTCGCGGTAGAAGCCGGCCGTGCCCAAGGTGCGGCCGGAGCGCGAGAGCAGGTCGGAGCCGTAGGTGATGGCCACGGTCTCGCATTGCCCGGCACGAATCTGCGCACTGGCCTGCTGCACCATCCATTCGAAGATGGCGCCCCCAAGGCCCACGCCCCCAAGCACTTTGTGGTCGATGCGGAAATACTCCGCCATCGAGATGGCGCTCTCAACGCCCATGCTCGCGCACATGTAGCCGTCGATGTCCTTGATGCTGAGCCCCGCATCGTCCAACGCGCGCGTGAGCGCCTGAGCGTGGTGCTGGCGCTCGGAAAGATGGGGCGCCTTCGGGTAGTCGCTCAAGGCCGCCCCCACGACCGTTGGCTGTCTGCTGTTGGCTTGCATTGGGTCCAAAGTGCCGTTCGGTTGGTTTAAGCTTACGTCACTGATCGGTTGCCTCTCAAGCGGATTGCATCGCGCACCATGGAATCGGACCTCGCAAAAGCCTACCGCCGGGAAAGCTACTGGCTGGACTCGGTTCCCGAGCCCCTCGAGCCGCTGCCTGGCCTTGACGGCGACCTCAGCTGCGACGTGGTCATCGTCGGCGCCGGCTTCGGCGGCCTGTGGACCGCCTACCACCTCAAGCGCGCGGTCCCCGACGTCGATATCGTCGTGCTGGAGGCCGAGACCGCCGGCTATGGCGCCTCCGGACGCAACGGCGGCGCACTCGGCGGCATCTACGATGGATTCGAGCAATGGGTGGCCGACCCCGCCACGCGTGACGCCGCCGTCGCCGTGAAGAAGGACATGATCCAGACGGTCTATCGGATTGGGGAGATCTGCGAGGCCGAAGGCATCGACTGCCACTACGCCCGGGAAGGCAACTACATGGTGGCCACCACCAAAAAGGAGGAGGCGGTGGTGCAGGGAATGGTCAAGGGGTTTGGCGCGATGGGGTTTGGCCCGCCCGACTACGAACTGCTCGACGCCAAGGAAACCGCGCGGCACGTGGCCATCGACGGCGTGCGTTCGTGCGTTTACTCGCCCCACTTTGCCGCCATCCATCCGGCCCGTCTGGCGCGTGGCCTCGCGCAAGCGGTGCGGCGCAAGGGCGTGCGGCTGTTCGAGCGCACCAAGGTGCGCGCCACAGCGCCCGGCTCGGTCACGACGGACGGGGGTTCCGTGCGGGCGAAAACAGTGGTCCTCGCGGCCGAAGCCTACATACAGAGCATCAAGGGATTCAAACGGCTGCTTGCCCCCATCCACGGGCAAATGGTCGCGACGGCCCCGCTTGGGAACGAGCTGTTTGACAAGACCGGAATCACGCCACCGAGCCGGCCGTACTTTTCCGTCCTGAGCCCGCTGCCGCTGTATGGGCAGCCCACGGCCGACGGGCGCATCGTGCTCGGCGCGGGCGATGCCTACTACTTCGGCAGCCGCCTCAAGAAGGGCGCCGAGTTCAAGTCGCAGTTCGCCCAGGGCCGCCTGCTCGACAGCTTCCCGAAGCTCGGCGACGTGCCGATCACCCACCGCTGGGGCGGCGCCATGGGGTTCTCACGGCACCGGGCGCCAACGGTGTTTCTCAACGCGCAAAAAACCCTGGCGTGGCTCGGCGGCTTTTCGGGATCGGGGCTCGCGCCTTCCTTCCTCATGGGCGCGACCCTTGCGGACCTGATCGCGGGCCGGAAGAGTGAACGGACCTCGTACCCTTGGGTGCGCGACGGGTTTCCGCGCCATTGGGAACCGGAACCGCTGCGCTGGATGGGCGTCACCGCCGTCAGCCAGTGGAAGCACCTGCAGGACTACTTCAATAGGTAGCGGACATCCGGCAAGCCGTGAGACCTGATTGGTGAGCGCCTTGCCGTCCCTTTGCGGATGGGGCTCGGCCGCTTAAGCCGCCGTTTGGAGCACAGGGCGGCTGTAAACGTCCTTCTCGGCAATGCGCCCATCGCGAAACGTGTAGCGCTCCACGCCGACGCGCTCAAAAGGCGCACCGCTGGCAACGTCCGTTCCGGTCACGCGATAGGTCATGAAGGTCGCATCCTGGGCGTGGTGAAACACCACGTCTTCGAAGCGAACGCCGCTCTGGATCCCCCGCCGCTCCTCGAAGAACGCCGCAACCTGCCCGCGCGTGGTCATCCGCCGGGGCGAATCGTTGACCATAATGGAATAGGCGAAGTCCTCGGTCACCACCTGATACATGGCGTCTAGGTCCTGCCTAAAAAATGCGCGGCCGAATGCCTTGAACAACGCATCGCGTTCCTCCACCGTGGGGCTCATATTCAATTCCTCCGCTGTTCCTCTGCTGTCCTTAGGGTTGGGATGGGTCAATCCAAGCGCGCACTGGCACCAAATCGGACTTCGGGCCATGATGCCATGCAGCGGATTGGAGCGCCAAGGGGGATTCCCGGCTCGGGAAGGCTCAGGTGTGGAGATTTCACAAGGAAACCGATGATGGGCAACGTCAAACAGCTCCAGGTCCTGGTGCTGGGGCTGGTCCTGATCTTTGCGTGGGCGGACCGTCTGCTGATCACTGTCGCGATCGAGGCGATCCGGCACGATTTCGGGCTCTCGGATCTGGAAATGGGCTTGCTGCTCGGTCCGGCCTTCGCGGTCTTCTACGCCGCGTTCGCCCTGCCGATCGCGCGCTGGGCGGACATCGGGCATCGCCCCCGCATCATCGCCTTGGCACTATCCTTGTGGAGCCTCATGACCCTCCTGACCGGGCTGGCTTGGAATTTCGTGCAGTTGTTCATCGTCCGCGTGGGCGTCGGGATCGGAGAGGCGGGCGCGCATCCCC
>CAZRBP010000133.1:0-9808 GCA_964598305.1 uncultured Pseudomonadales bacterium
GGCACCCGCCTCCGCCGGGCTCTTGTTGAGGGTTTGCATGGCCAGCGTCTTGAGGGTGGTGACCACCAAGGGCGCCGACTTGGCCAGAACGCCCGCCCAAGCACGGGCCGCATCGAGTTCCTCGCCAGCGGGCACGACCTTGTTCACCATGCCCGCCTGCAAGGCCCGCTCGGCGTCGAAGTCCTCGCCAAGCAGCATGAATTCCATCGCCACCTTGTGCGGAATGCGAGCGACGGCGCTGGCGATCAAGCCGCCGGTGAAGCCCAGTTGGGCCTCTGGGTACTTGAATACCGTGCTGTCCGCCGCAACCACCAGGTCGCACATCTGCACGATGACGTAGGCGCCGCCGATGCACCAGCCCTGGACTGCGGCGATGACCGGCTTGTCCAGCACCACGCCAATGCCCGGAACGCCCTGCCATAGTTCCCGGGGCGGTGCCTTGACATCCGCGCCCACCGAAAAGGCCCGCTCGCCCGCGCCGCACAGCACGGCCACCCGGTCGTCGCTGTCGGCAAACCGCCGCCAGGCGGCGTTCAGGCCCTGAACCACGGCCTCGTCCAAGGCGTTCATGCGTTCCGCCCGGTCGATGGTGACCGTGGCCACGCCATCCGCGGACTGGTAGGTGACGACAGCGCTCATTGTGTCTCCTGCGTGGGCCTTCCAACTAGCCCATGAACATGCGCCAAGTCGCCATGTCCTTGACCGCCAAGTAGGTGTTTTGCCGCCGGGTCTCCCCCATGGTGGCATTGGGAACGTGCCCGTAGTTGTGGCCCGGCAGCAGCAGCGTGTCGTCCGGCAAGGTCTTGAGCTTCTGCAGACTGTGGTACATGTCCTCGGAATTGGAGCCCGGCAGGTCAACCCGTCCGCAGCCGTTGATGAACAGGGTGTCGCCGGAGACCAGGGTGTTGCGGATGCGGAAGCACTGCGAACCCGGGGTGTGGCCTGGCGTGTGCAGAAACTCCACCTCCACGTCGCCCACCTTCAGCACATCGCCGGAATCGACCGCCGCGATGTCGCTGTCCGACAGCCCAGTGACCTTCTTGACGCCGCTGGCCTCCGCGCGATGGGCATAGGCCTTGACGGGGTTTTTGGCCATCAGTTCGGCCAAGCCCTCGATCTGGTTGCGGGCGAACGAGCCGCCGATGTGGTCCGGGTGGTAGTGGGTGACTAGGGCACCGGTGAGCTGGTAGTCCTTCTCCGCCACATGCGTGAGCAGGCGGTCGATGTCCCATGCCGGATCGACGATGACCACCTCGCGGGTGGAGCGGCAACCCACCAAGTAGGTGAAGTTCTGCATGGGGCCGATCTCGATCTGCTCGATGATGAGTTCGCTGTCTTCTGTCCAAGGCATGGTGCGCTCCTGTGGCGGCGGGTTCAGTCGAGTTCGGCCAGCCGTTTGACTGCCTTCTCGTGCAGTATGCGGTCAACGGCATCCTTGGACGGAAGCGCGATCGCTTGGTTGAACAATTCACGCGCCCGTTCCCGGTTGCGCCTGGGATTGAGGGCCAACAGCCCCTTGGCGTACTCGTAGTGCGCCTCCTTCAGCTGCGGTCCCAATTCAAGCGCCCGGTCGAAGTAGGTGATGGCCTGCTTGCCGGTCGCGCCGTAGGCCATGCGGCCGATCATCCGGCCCGCGTTGCCAACGACGCCCGCATGCCAAGAGCCCAAACTGTAGGCCGCATCAGCTAAGGTCGGATCTAACTCGAGCGCCTTCTCCATGCCTTCGCGCACCTGTCCGACATAGCGTCCGGCCTTCAATCCACCCAGGCTTTCCGCATACAGGCCAACGGCTTGGGCGGTTTGCAGGTGCGCCCAAGCGTTGGCGGCATCCAGGCGAATGGCTTCCTGGCCCAGTTGCATGGCCCTTTCGTACAGCGCCTGCCGGTCGGCCTTCTCAGCCACATAGCTGCCGTGTCGTTCGACGGAATTGGAGGCCAAGACGTAGCCTTCGGACGTGCCAAGCGCCTCCCCGAGCGCCGCGGCTTCCAGGAACCGTCCCTCGGCATAGGCCGTTCGGGCGGCTGCCAACGATTCCGCATGGGCTGCGCCAGCCAGCGAAAACGCGCAAGCAAACCAAAAAAGGAAGCCCCTAGCTCCCATATCCCACCGACCCGGTAGTCGAAAGGCCGAATATTAACGAATTTCCACGGCTCGATTCGCGCCTGTGGTCAACGAGCACTGGCCACGCCTAGCCTGCGGCGCTGAGAGCGTGGGGTTTGAGGTTGCGGGCGTTAAACCTGACGGGCAATCAGCCGGCCACCCATGCCGGCACGGTCCTCATCACGATCCCCGTAAAACTGCTCGCAGTAGCGGCGATACGCCAGGATTTCTCCGTCCGCGCCATTAAGCCGCGGGTGGGTCAGGTAGCGCTTGCGGCTCCAGATAACCAAGTCCTCCTTGACGTAGCCCGTCTCCATCCGCAACGTCAATCGATTCATCAGATGGAGTCGGACGGACAACGGGAGCAGCCGCAGCCCGAATGCCACCCCTTTCGGCCGCTCCATGCCACCCACCTGACTGGCAATCGTCATGGCCACGGTGGTGCCGTCAATGGGCGTGGACAGAATCCAAAGACGGGATCGATAGCCGGTGCTGTGCTCCTCAAAGTCCACTTGGGAGTATCCCAACCCGAAGATGTGGGCCACCGCGGACACATCGAACGTCGTGCTTAGCAACCGGCTGACCCCAATTCGGGCCTTGAATTTGAAGCTGCCTCGAAGATAAGCGCCGTCAATCCTGATTTCGCCCACCCGACTAACGCTTTCGTAGCCATGCACGTAACGAAGATGGGCCAGATCCACCGAGTTCTCGGTCGTCTCTTGGGGATGCCCGCGAAACCGAAGAGTGTGAAAGCGCAGGCCAGTCCAGCCGCTGTTTGTATGCGAGGTGTTCCCCCTCGCGCTCCCCGGCTGAAGGCTCTTTGCATGCGAGGGGTTACCCCACGCGCACCCCGGCTGAAAGCTATTTTCATGCGAAGGGTTACCCCTCGCGCTCCCCAGCTGAGGGCTCTGCTGCGGCACCTCCGGCAGTTCCCATTGCGGGGGGCGGCAGCGGATGCCCCACCAGCCGAACACCATGCCCTCGATCTCCCGGGTGGCGTACATGTTCAGGCGAGCGGACTTGGGCGGCAGGGCATAGGGCGTGGCGACGCACCGACCGGTGGTGTCGTATTCAAAGCCGTGGAACGGGCAAACCAGCCGCCCCTCGCACACCCGCGTCCCCACGTCCGGCGCCAGCGAGGAGCCTAAGTGCGGGCAGACGGCATCGGCCACGCAAACACGCCCTTGTTCATCCGACCAAGCGACGATCTCCTCGCCCAGCCAGGTTTTGTGGATGAGCTTGCGCTTGCGGAGATCAGCGCGGCTGGCAACAAAGTACCATCCCTCGGGGAACGGGTGCAGCGGCAACCCGTCCCTCATGTGAGTAAGTGTCACTGACATGTCAATTACAACCCTTTCCAAGTTTGGAAAACCGGTCGCCACTGGGGCCGATTCGCTGCCTCCCACCAGCCAATGTGCACAATTATAGAGGAACTTGACCCAAACTTGTCAACTCCCATGACATTTTCGAGGATATGCAAACCGGAATGCCCTTTCACGCAAAATTAACTATCATTACCGGGTTGTGTCCATTCCAAGGAATGGCGACCAACAATCATGCGGACTTGCTGGATGGAACGCCAGTCCGGCAGAGGGCTGTTCACAATGCGGCTAACAGAAGAACTGATCCTGCTGATGCTCAATGAGGATAGCGGGTATCTGGAAATGGTCCCCGGCTGGGACTTCGCCTGTATGATGGGCGGCGGGGTGCTTGCCGACCTCGCCCTTGATGGCCGGACCGATTCCGACTTGGAGGCCATGCGCCTCATCGACGCCACGCCAACCGGCGACGAACTGCTCGATCCGACGCTGCTTGAAATCAGCGAGGCGACGGAAACGTTCTCCATGCAGTACTGGATCGAGCGGACTGCCGCCCGATCCGACGAGATTGTCTCCGCTACGCTGGAACGCCTAGTCAACAAGGGCATTCTCGACTACGAGTCGGGCGGCTTCTGGACACTGTCCCGCGACGTTTCCCGTTCACGCCATTATCCCGGCGCCGAAAGGAGCACGGTGAGCCTAGAGGCCAAGACCCGAATTCTCAACGAGTTGATGACCGACACCATCCCCGTTCCGAGGGATATCATCCTGATCGGGCTGATGCATTCCGCCGACGGGTTCAAGCTCATCCTCTCGGAAGAGGACTACCAAGACTGCCTGGAGCGAATCGAGGCACTGACCAAGTTGGACATCGTGGGCCGAACCGTGTTCACCGCGGTCAGGGAAAGCGCCGTCAAGCCCATGACGCGGCGGGTTCTGGCGACCAAGCCCATCCCCAAGCTGCGGATCGCAGACATCCTCCGGCAGCGGGACTTCCTTAAGGGCAACATCCCGAAGGCGATGAGCCAAATCCACGACAAGTACGGCTCAGTGGCCGAAGTCCCGATCCGCATGGGCGGGCAGCAAGTGGTCGCCTTGATGGGCGCCGAAGCAAACCAGTGGGTCAACAAGCAAGGACGCTTCTACCTGCGTTCCAAGGACTACATCAAGGATCTTGAGGGCGTCTTCGGGGCTTCTCGATCGCTGCCCGGCATGGACGGCGCCGAACACCACAAGATGCGCAAGGCGCTGCGAGGAGCCTATTCCCGCGCCACGCTGGCGCAAAGGCTGCCGGAACTCATCAGCCTGTGCAAGGAAGGCATCGGCCAGTGGCAGAAAGGCGACGTCCTCAGTGCGGCGGACACCCTGCGCAACTACGTCAGCCACCAAGTGTCGCACCTGTTGATCGGGGTGGATTGCAGTGAGTACGCCGACGCTTTGATCGACTACGAACATCGCGCCCTGGTCACGCACACCATGCGGGCCATGCCGAAGTTCATGCTGTCAACGCCAAGGATGAAGCGCGCCAAGAAGCACATCGCCGTGCTTCAGGAGTCGATCCACTCATCGCACACACCGGCTCAGCGGGCAGGCAAGCCCCTCGACCTCTCCGACGCGGTGCTCGAACTGCATCGAAACGATCCGCAATTCCTGCCCGAAACGGACGTTATCTTCCCGTTCGTCGCATCCATGGTCGCCAGCATCTATCTCGGCAGCGGGCTGGCCTTCGCCGTCTATGCCATGCTGCGCCACCCGGAGGTGTACGAGGCGGTTCGTCAGGAAGCGGACGCCCTGTTCGGCAACGGCCACGACCCCAACGCAGAGGCGTTCAACCGTGAGAGCATGGACGTGACGCACCGGCTGTTTCTCGAATCCGAGCGTCTTTACCCGGTGATTCCCTGGCAGTTCAGAACGGTCATGAACCAGTGCGTCGTCGATGGCTTCGAAATTCCATCGCGGACTCGGCTGCTGATCTGCCACACGGTGACGCACTACAGCGCGGACTTTTTCCCCGATCCGTTGAAGTTCGACGTCGACCGCTACCTACCTGGGCGGGAGGAGCACATGGCCCCTGGCGCCTATGCCCCATACGGGCTTGGCACGCACACCTGCCTCGGACACCGGTGGCTGGAGTTGCAGATCGCCGTCAACCTGCTGCTGATCGCCCACCACGTTAAGCTGGAGGTGGTGCCGGAAAACTATCGAATGGGTATCAACCCGTTCCCGACTGCAGCCCCCAACCGAAAGCTCAAGTTTCGCGTGGCCGAAGTCAGGAACCGCGTTTAGGCGGTGTCCTAGGCCGAAGCAGGCGTCGCCGCCGCGGCACGCGAGGAGTTGACGCGCAGGTAGATCGCCATCAGAGCGGGCACCAATACCATCAGCAAGGCGGTGGTGATAAGGATGCCGACCCCGAGCGAGGCGGCGAACGGCACGAGAAACTGGGCCTGAATGGCCCGCTCCAGAATGAGCGGCGTGAAACCAAGGAAGGTGGTCAGAGAGGTGAGGAAAATGGGACGGAAACGCCCCTTGGCGCCGTCGACGATCGCCTCTCTCGGCGAAGCCCCTTCCTTTAGCCTTTGGTCGATGAAGTCGATCATCACCAAGGAGTCATTGACCACCACGCCAGAGAGGCCGAAGAAGCCGAGCAGCGAAGCGGCGCTGATCGCCACACCCAACGCCAAGTGGCCCAGGATGACGCCAATGAGGCCGAACGGGACGATGGCCATGACGATGAACGGCTTGCCGTAGGAGCCGAGCGCAATCGCCAACAGCGCAAAGATCAGGAGCATGGCCAGGAGAAAGCCCCGGTAAAGGGCACCCAAGGACTCAATTTGCTGCTGCTGCTCTCCGCCAAAGGAATAGGTCAGCTCCGGATGGACGGAGCTGAGTTCCGCTAGGATGGCGTCCCTAAGAACGGCATTCGCCTCCCCGCCGGAAATCACGCCTTCATCCACGTCGGCGGTCACGGTCACGACACGCCGGCCATCTTGGCGGCGAATTGACGGTTGGGCGGTGCCCATGCCGAGCGTTGCCACCTGCCGCAGCGGCACCTCGGCCCCGCCCGGCGCGCGCACGACGTAGGATTCCACATCGGTGATGGCATTGCGCTCATCCACCGGCAGACGCACATAGACGCGCACTTCCTCGGTGCCGCGCTGTATCCGTAAGGCCTCCGTGCCAAAAAAGGCCGATCGCGCCTGACGGGCCAATCCCTCTAGAGTGAGCCCAAGCGTGCGCGCTTCGGGTCGCAACTCAAGTTGCACTTCCCTGACGCCGGGCGCGTGATCCGAGCGAACGTCGAAGACGCCGGCGACGCTTCGCAAACCGTCAACCACCGCATCCGCGATTTCATTGAGGCGTTCGGGATCCGGGTGGGACAGCACAGCCTCTACCGGACTGCCGAGATCGATAACTTCGCCGCTGAAGGCGATGCCGCGAGCATAGGGCAGAATGCCAACCTCGTCGCGCCAGGCCTGCATGACGGCGATGGTGGAGAGGTCGCGCTGCTGGGCGCTTACAAGCTTGAACTCGACGGTGGCGATGTTGGCCCGGGGGTTCAAGGTGGGCGCCGGATTGAGACCGCCCCCTTCCACCCGAGGCTCCTGTCCAACCGTCACGGTGACGCCGACCTTCAGCGGCGGCGCGTCATCGTCCTGCTGGCGCGAGAGCCGCTCCAGCACCCGCTCACCGTCCCGCACCAACTCCCTCGCCACTTGATGGGTGCGTTGCGCCGTGGTCCCTTCCGGCATCTCCAAGGTGGCAGTCACGAAGTCCCCCTCGACCACGTCAGCGAAGGTGGTGGGCACCACGCCCGCCGGCACCAGGGAGACGCTGAAGATGAACAGGCCAACGACCCCAGCCACCACCACGGTGGGCTGATGCGTAGTGAACTGCAAGGCGCGGTCCAACGGACCGTCGAGGAAACGATCCAGCGCCCGGCCCACCCGGGCCTGGGTGCCTGCAAAAAACCGGTCGATCGGCCGGGTGGGGGTCCAATCGGGTCCGTGCAGGCGTGACAGGTGGCTCGGCAGGATGAAGAGCGACTCGACCAAGGAAATCAGCAGCATCCCGATGATGATGACCGGCAGCGCGGTCCACACTTCGCCGATGCCGCCGGGGATGTAGAGCAGTGGGACGAACGCCACCACCGAGGTAAGAACCGCAAAGGTCAGCGGTCCCCGAATGCGGCGGGCACCCCGGATTGCCGCGGCAAGGTCGGCCGTGCCCCGCATGCGTTCCTGATGAATGTGCTCGGCCACGACGATGGCATCATCGACAATGATGCCGATGGCCAGCACGAAGGAGAACAGCGAGATCGTATTGATCGCGAGGTCGAAGGCGAGCATGACAGCCAAGGCGCCAACGCCCGCCGTCAGCAACCCAACCACCACCCACACCGCGAGCCGTATCTCCAGAAACAGGGCCAACGCAATCACCACCAGCCCCAGCCCTAGCAGGCCGTTTTTGAGCAGCAGGTCAAGACGCTCTGAATAGGTCTGGGAGTCGTCGTTCCAGACCGTGACGTCCACGCCTTCGGGCAGCGACGGAACGATTGCGTTGGTGATGTGGTCATGAACTGCAGCGGCGACATCCATCACCTGTTCACCGTCGGCGCGGGAAACTTCAACGAAGAGCGCGGGTTTTCCCTGATGACGCACGATCAAGTCAGTGTTCTCGAATCCATCGCGCACGTCGGCAACGTCGCCCAGGCGCAACACTGTGCCGTCCGGCCGAGCAACCAGGATGATTCCCTCGAAGTCCTGCTGATCGTAGCGCTGGCCCCGGGTGCGGATGCGCACTTGAGCATCGCGGGTATCGATGCTTCCGGCCGACAGGTCGAGCGAGGAGCGCCGCACCGCATCCGCAACATCCTGCAACCTGAGCCCAAGCTCCCGAAGGCGGACGAGGGGCACTTCGATGGAGATCTCGTAGTCCCTTGTGCCGCTGACCTCGACGTATGACACGCTAGGCAACGACGCCAACTCATCCTCAATCTGGTAAGCAAGTTCCTTGAGCGCACGCTCGGAGATGCCGCCGTAAACGATCAGGCGCATCATGCTCTGTCGATTGCTCATCTCGCGGAACTCCGGGCGCTCCGCGGCACCGGGGAAGGACTGAATCCGGGCCACCGCCGACTCAATCTCATCCATCGCCCGGCTGATGTCCGTGTCGAACTTCAATTCCGCCCGGACCGATGCCATGCCCGGCGCCGCCACCGACTTGACCGACTTCACGTCCTCCAAGGCGCGGACCTGCTCCTCGATCTTCGCAACGATCGATTCCTCCACTTCGTCGGGCGCGGCGCCCGGGTAGGCCATGGTGACTTCGATCATGTTGAACGGCACGGTCGGCCAAGCCTCCCGCTCAAGGCCGGTCAGCGACACCAGCCCGGCGGCCAGAATGCCCAACATGAGCAGGTTGGCGGCAACCCGGTTGCTCGCCATGTAGGCGATCGGCCCGCCCGGCTCACCCTGATAGGCGTCGGCCTCGCTCATTGGGGCGCAGCGCCGGCGATGCGCACCGCCATGCCGTTGGTGGCGAATTGCAAGCCACTGATGATGGCCGTTTCACCGCGGTTCAGCGCCCCGGTCACGAAGACCTCATCGTTGCCGCGCTGCAGAACGCGCACCGGGACAATTCGCACGGTCCCATCACGGTCCACCGCCCAGATCTCATTGCCGGGCTGCAGCGCCGCGCGCCGTACTTGGAAATAGTCGCTGGGCGCCAATCCTTCGATCGCCACCTCCGCGAACTTCCCGACCAGCAGCGGCGGGTCACTGACCAAGCCGCCAGCCGCCTCCAGCGGTTCGCCCGCCGTGAAGGGATCCGGCACCCGCACGATCACGTCGATGGTTCGCGTCCCTTCGTCAAGCGAGGCTTCGGCTCGGTCCACGCCGCCCTGCCAAACGTAACCAACGCCGCCATAGTCGGCGATCACACGGGCAGCGACCGGCCTTTCCTCCGTCGCCCACAGCCCCGGGATCAGCGCCACGTCGGCATCGGATAGCGAAACAACCACTTCAACGGCGTCCGCAGCGAACAAGCGTCCCACCGGTTCGCCGGGCGCCGCCAATTGCCCCAAGGCGACCGACTCCTCGCGTACGAAGCCATCGAAGGGCGCCTTGATCCGGGTTCGCGCCAGCGCCAACTCCGCCTCGGCAAGCCGTGCCTCCTCCCGCTTCAGCGCCGCCTCGGCCGCTTCCAACTGCGGTTCACGCAGGGTCAGGCGACTCGGCGGCGCCGGCGAGGCCGCTGCGCCCGGACGGCGGGAATAGCGCTCGTACTCCGCTTGGGCGATGGCCGCATCCTCCTGGGCTTCAAGGAAGGCAACCCTACGGTCCGCAACAGCCGCTTCAGCCTCCTGCACGCGATACCGGTAGTCGGCCTCC
>CAZRBP010000134.1:0-9759 GCA_964598305.1 uncultured Pseudomonadales bacterium
GCCATCGCCGAAGAGGCAGAGCGGGATCCGGAACACCTCAAAACCGCGCCGCACAGCCTGCCGGTGGGGCGGCTCGACGACGTGAAGGCGGCCCGGGACCTGAAGCTGCGCTGGACGCCGGGGTGAGGCGAGGGAAGGCGCGGCTCCCACTCCCGTTTGGGGTGGTGTCAGCGGCGCTTTCCTTGGCGGTCTTGGCTCCTGGCGCTTGGCCTGAGGGCGACGGCCAACTGATCGAGGAAGTGGTGGTCACTGCCACCAAGCGGGAGCAGGGCCTCTACGAAGTCCCCGCCTCGCTCAGCGTCTTCGATGGTGACGAGCTCGGCGAGCGCGGCATCGCCGACCTGGTGGACATTGGCAAATTCGTGCCGAATCTGGCGATCACGACTTTTTCCGCGGGCCACACATCCTCCGCCAACCCGTTCATTCGCGGCATCGGCGTGCAGGACCATCTGATCACCACCGATCCGGGCGTCGGCGTCTATGTGGATGGCGTGTACCTCGGTCGTCAAGTGGGCCAGCACTGGAACCTGTCCAACATCGAGCGCGTCGAAGTGCTGCGCGGCCCCCAAGGCACCCTCTACGGCCGCAACGCCATCGGCGGCGCCATCAACATTGTCACCGAAGCGCCCGGTTCGGCGCCGGGAGCGCGCATCGGCGCCGAGGTTGGCAGCCGGGGCCGAGTCAACGCCGACTTCCACGGTGACGCCCGCCTGAACGACCGCCTCGCCGCCACCCTGTCGGTCGGCATCAAGCGGCGCAGCGGCATCGGTACCTTCAGCAACCTGCCCGATGCGAAGGTGGAGGTGGGCGAGACACGGGAGCTGTTCGGACGCTTGGCGCTGGCTTGGCAACCTGCCCCGGCGTTCACCCTGACTCTGGCCGCAGATGCCAATGACGGCGACAATGGCCTGAACCCCTACACCACGCTGATCGACGAACTGCCGACTGGCGCCGTTTACGCGGCGGGCTACCGCAACAGCGACCTGGCCGCCAACCCCTATGACAACAACACCGGGCAAGCCGATCAACTGCGCACCACGAACTCGGCCAGCGGACTTTCGGCCACCGCTGAGTGGGAATTTGCCCGCCACTGGACGGCCAAGGCGATCGGCAGCGTTCGACGCTCCAAGTACCAAGCGGGCCTCGATGACGACGGCTTCCTCGACGACTTCCTGTCCTTCCCGGAACGGGGCGAAGCGGACCAAGCCTCCTTTGAGGCGCAACTGCACGGCGACTTCGAAGGCTGGCACCTCGTCGCCGGCCTCCTCCACTTCGGCGAGGACGGCGCCAACGTCCAAGATCCGACCGTATTCCTCGGCTTTCGCGGCCGATTTGAGTTGTCCCAGGAGGTTGATAGCACGGCGCTGTTCGTCAATGGGAGCCGGGACCTAGGAAGCCGCTGGCGCCTATCGGGGGGCTTAAGGGCCACCCGCGATGAAAAGCGGGCGACCACCGACGTGGGCACCGGAACCGTCTCCGCCAAGCGCCGCTGGCGGCAGACCAGTTGGGACTTCGCCATCCACTACGCCGCAACCGACCGCCTGAGCGCCTACGCCACCCTGCAGAGCGGCTACCAATCCGGCCAGTTCCCGGCCAGGCCCTACTGCCTGTTCAGCGACCCCGCCTGCTTCACGGCCAGCGGCAACATCACCGCCCTGAACCTTGAGGCGGGCCTGAAGGGCCAGCCTTGGGACGGCTGGGAGCTAAGCGCTGCCATCTTCCACACCCGCTATGAGGACCTGCCCTACCAAGTGAGCACCACCGCAGGCGAAGGGTTCAACACCGTCAACCTGATCGTCGAGCAGGAGACCACCGGGTTCGAATGGGAGAGCGCGATGCACCTCGCCGGCGCCCTCCGGCTGCACGTCACGCTGGGCTATCTGGACGTGAAGGTCGCCCGCCAACACGGGGTGCGGCCGGTCGCGCCACTGACCCCGGAACTCACCCTGTCGATCAGCCCAGAGTACCGGCGGACGCTTGCCAACGGCGGCGAATTCGCGGCCCGGCTCGACTACGCCTACCGGGACGGCATGTGGGGCGAGCCGAGTTCCGACCCCGCCCGGTTAACGCGCATCGGCAGCCGCGCCCTGCTCAACTTCCACTTCGGCTACACCGCCCCAAGCGGTGCCTGGAGCGCAGCGCTTTACGGGCGCAACGCCGGCGATGAGCGCTACGACCACGCCCGCCTCAACACCGGCGACTACCTGCTGCAAATACTCAGCAACGACGCCAGCGAGTTTGGCCTGCGGGTTGAACGTCGGCTTTGACCAAATGCAGCGATGGCCGATCATCGTTCCGGCCCGGACGCTATTGGCGCAGCTTGCCTGACAGGGGGCTGCGGCAGCACCCACGTTTAATCGAAAAGGTCGGCAAAAAAGCCGAACACGGCCATCAGTGCCGACAGGTACCAAGGCTGCTGCACCAGCTCCATGATGGTGCCGTCGGGGTCGTAGAACAGGATGATGCGGCCCGATGAGTCCGGTCCGGAACAACAGGGCGTAATCTCGGAAACGAACTCCACGCCCTGCGCTTTGAGCAGGGCAACGTCCCCTTCGATGTCGGTGGTGGCGAACGCCATGCGGTGAATGCCTAGGTGGTTTACCGGGATGGGATAAGGCGGCCGGGGATCAAACGGCTCCAGCCACTGGGTCAACTCGATCTGCGAGCCGTCCTCCACGTGGGTCATCAGCGCTCCCCGGATGAGGATCGGGTGCTCGAACCCCAGCGCCCGGGCAACGGCCGCACTGTCGGTGGCCGGCCGTTCAATCGACACCCGGTAGCCGAGCATTTCGTACCAAGCCCGCGAGCGCTCGAAGTCGCTGACGTTGATGTGCACCGGCCCGAGCCCCACGATGTGCGGCGCCGGCGTATCGGCGGGGTCGCCGTCTATTTCAGCCAGTTCGTAAAACGTGCCGTCCAAATCGGTGAAAACCGCGAACCGCCGCCCATCCTGGCGCTCCGTCGGGCCGGACAGGAACCTGACCCCGTTGGCGGACATGTAGGCGTGGGCGCTGTCCAAGTCCGTGGTGTGCATGACCGCCCGGGCCATGCCGAGCCGGTTCAACGCCTCATAAGGCGCGGTGTCGTCACGGGGAATGGTGAACTCGATGAGATCGATGACGCCGCCGCTGAACAAGCCCAGCCCGATCAGCTCGCCATGCAGCAGATAGCCGCCTGCCTCGCCGCCCTTGGCGCCGTCGTATTCGGTGGGCGTGGCGATGCCGATGGCCTTGGCCATGGCTTGGGTATTGGCATCCGGAAATCCGGACAGGGTTTCAAAGCCGAGGGCGCCGTAAAACGCCCGGGCGGCCTCAAAGTCGCTCACGTTGGTGTTGAAGTGAACCCAGGCCTGTACGCTCAGGGTGGGGAGATCCCCTTGAGCCACCGCTTGCTCGCTGGCGAGCGCAACCTGGCCCCCGAGGCACACCGAGCACAGCAGCAGGCAACTTGCGCGCAGCACTGTCATCATCCGCTGATCAGGCCGGGGCACAGACTTTAGCGCGCTGGGTGATCAACACAAGGCTGATCACCGCGAGGACCCCATGACCGATCATGCCGCCCATCTGATCGCCGGCCACGGCCAGCGAGAGGGTTAAGCCAACATGAAAGGTCGCTAACAGGCCGAGCGCCACGGTCACTGCCGCCAAGTCGTCGCGGTGACGCCATACCCACAACGAGACACTGGCCATGGCCAGCGCCGCAAAGCCGTAGTGCATCGACCATTGGGCGCCCTGGCCAGCCGCGGAGATGCCCTCCGGGCCCCCGATCAGCGCCACGGCCGCCATGGTTTCCATGAGCAGATGCAAAACCAGCAAAACCACAAAAAGAACTCGCATATCTCCTCCCTGTTGACCTAGTGTCCTGTCCGATCAGTAAGTGTGATTACTCGTGGTCCTTCCGGTTCATGGCGGTTACCCGCACCACGCTAGTGCCCGCCGCCCGATCATGCAGGCATCGACGGGACTTGCCCAGTATCGGCAACAGATCCAACAGCGGCAACACGATGAGCGGTGGGTAGATAACAGCAAACAATAGCGGAAAAAAAAGCGCCCGCACGCAGACCAGCTTCCAGAAGGGCGCTGGCTCCAAGGTGTGCGCCCGGACCACGGCAATGCCGAACAGGCGCTTGCCGAGAGTCTGCCCCCTACGGGCGAGCCCATGGCCGTTCAGAATCAGGTAGCTCGCCACCGCCAACACAAGCACCCACCACATCCACCACGCGCTGGTGAAGTCCTCGGGGTCTTCCATGACCTCGAACGCCATCACCAGAAAAACCGTCAAGCCGGGGACCAGCACCGCATCCACCGCGGTCGCGCCGAGACGTTGCCAACGCCCGGCAAGCGCTTGCCCGTCAATCATGAGCCGGCTGCACCTGAAACACCAGAAAGGCATTGCCGGCGCGCTGCTGGCCCACGTACCGGTAGCCGGCCGTAACCATCAGCAAATCGTCCGCCAGCATGGCGCCGTGGGCGTCGAAGGCCCCGCCCCGGGTGGACACGCCGTTGACCGCCGAGTACTCCCGCCACGCATCATGCTCCCACAACAACTCCCCGGACGTGGCCTGATGGACCATGAGGTATCCATCCATGCTGCCCGTCACAACGATGTCGTTGGCGGCCACGGCGGCGGCCGAGAGGCCAAAGACGCATTCCCGATCGCTGCAGCGCGACTCGCGCGTGTAGGACCAGCGCACCGCGCCGGTTTCCGTATCGAGCGCGTACAGCCCCGGCGCCGGCTTGCCCGGCGATGGAAACCCCAGCAGCGCCTTGTCGCTCACCGGCACAAACGCCAAACCCTGCCGCTCGTTTACCGCAAGGCCCCAATGGACGCCGCCGATGATGCCGCCACGCCCCAACTTGCGGGTCCAGACCCGCTCACCGCTATCCGGATCGACCGCGTACACTTCCGCCGACTTCTGGCCGGCCAGCAGCAGAGGCTTGCCGGAGAGTGTGCGCGTGAGCACCACAGGTGCGCCAAAATCCACGTCGGGGCCCATAGGATCGGGGCAGTTGGGGTGGTTCAGAGCGGCGATGTTGCAGGCCGCCGTGTAGGCGTCGTTGGCCGTGAACTGACGCACCCAGGCGACTTCGCCGGATTGGGCGCGCACGGCAAACAGCGCATCGCTAGTGCCCGTCGTGGGATGCGAGAAATTCTGCCCGGTGCCGAAGTACAGCTGGCCACGCTCCGCATCGTAGGCGGGCGCGGCCCACACCGATGCCCCGCTCGGGCCATGCTTCTCCACAAAAAGGAAGTGACGCCCAGTCTGCTTGGCCGGCTGCCGGATGGTGGGCAGATACCAGAGCGCGGCGCCCGTCGCCAAGTCGAATGCCGCGAGCCCCCCACTGGTGACGCAACACCCGTACAGCGGGTTCACCGCCAGCGCCACCTCCATGGATGACACGGGAACGTACACCAGGTTGCCAACCACCACCGGCGACCCGGAATACCAAGGCAACGGTTCTTGGCTCACCTTGGCGTGCCAGAGGGCGGTTCCCGTGCCTGCGTCAACGGCAAACACGCCCGCCGTGCGATCGTTGAAGATCAGCAGGTCCCTGCCTTTCACCCTTGAGTGCAGAATGGCGCTGGCGATTTCCCCGTCGTGGGGAAACAACCAGCGCTCGCACCCGGATTCCCGATCCAGCGCAACCAATCCACGGCCGGAGTCCCCGATCACAATGGTGTCCTCGGTCACCAGGGGATAGAACCGTGGGGTCTCCGTCGCAAGCCCGTACACCCATTTGAGGGCCAACCGCTCAGCGTTCACCGAGTTCAGCGACGACTGCGGCTGATAACGGGTGTTGCGCTTGTCGATGCCCCAAGCCTCGGCGTAAACCGAGCCGAAGCTGCCACGGTCATCACACTGGGCGTGCGCCGGCAGCGGCGCCATCAAGCCCCAGAGCAGACCAACCGCCAGCAACTCTAACCGCCACCGGCGTCTCCCTTTCTCGGTCACGCTGGCAGCTATTTCGCCTGCTGCTCGCGATAGGCCTGGATGTTGTCGACGGTTCGCCGAGCCGATTCGTGCGCCTCGGGCGCGTGGTCGCGACGGCGCAACGCGGCGTCCGTCAGCTCAGGCGCCATGTAGCCGTCATCATCGTGGCTCACGTTTTCCCCCGGCGCGACGATCTGATCGATGGCATCCAGGGTCGCGTTGCTCAGAACCACGTCGGCGCCTTCCAGCAGCCCCTCGAGCTGTTCAGGGGTGCGCGGCCCGATGATCACCGACGCCACCGCCGGATGGGCCGCCACAAAGGCGAGGGCCATATGCATCAAGGAGATGCCCGCTTCCCGCGCAATGCCGTCGAGTTGCTCAACCAAGTCAAGCTTGCGCTGGTTGTCCGGCCGTGCCATGTCGTAGAGATGGGGCTGCAGGTTCTGGCGGTGCGTATCGTTGGGTTTCGCGTTGCGGCGCCACTTGCCCGTCAACCAGCCCTGCGCCAAGGGGCTCCACGCCACCACGCCGATTCCGTAACGCTGGCAGGTGGGCAGAACGTCTCCCTCCACGCGACGGGCAAACAGCGAATAAGGCGCCTGTTCCACACGAAATCGCTCCCGACCCCGCCGTTCGGAAACCCATTGCGCCTCAACCAGCTGCTCGGCGGGAAAGGTCGAAGTGCCAATCATCCGCACCTTGCCCTGATGCATCAGGTCCGACAGCGCGCCCAGGGTTTCGTCGATGTCCGTGCTGGCGTCCGGCCGATGCACCTGGTAAAGGTCGATGTAGTCCGTTCCCAGCCGTTGCAGGCTGCGTTCCACCTCGCGGACGATCCAACGTCTGGAGTTGCCGCGATGATTGGGATCGTCGTCCATGGGCAGGCTGAACTTGGTGGCGAGCACCACGTCGTCGCGCCGGCCCTGCAGCGACTTGCCGAGCATGGATTCCGACTCACCGTGCGAGTAAAAGTCGGACGTATCGAAAAAGTTGATGCCCGCGTCCATCGCACGATGCACCATGCGGTCCGCTTCCGCTTGGCTGGCATTGCCAAAGTAGCCGAACATGCCTGCGCCGAAGCAGAACTTGCTGACGCTGACGCCCGTACGGCCGAGCACGCGCATTTCCATGGGGCCTCCTATTGGGTCCGATTAAACCGTGGCTGGCTACAGCGAGTCCCAGAACGCATAGACCGGATCGTCGGGATGATGGCTTCCGCGCCGGGTCAGGGCGGCGTACATCCCGTCCGGGTCGTCGCGCTGGTCGGTGGAGGGCTGCTCGATCTGCCAATCGTGAACGAACGTGCGGTGGGTGAACTTCCAAGTGCCGTCGATCCGTTCAAAGCGGTCGAGGTAGCGCCCGCCCACGATGGCATCCTGATCGCTCTCGTCGGTGCGGCTGGTGGAGAAGCCGATGGCGTAGCTCTCCGCCACTGCGGCGTCGCCGTCCACGTTGATCCATTCGTTGGCCACGGTATGGGCCATGCGCACCATGCGGCGCGCGGTTTCCAGCATGTAGGTAATGAACTCCTCCGCCGTCCCGGAGAAATAGCCGCCCAACTCCAATTGGGCACCCGGATGCCAGAGCGAGCGCAACAGCGCTTCGTCAGCGCGGTCCATGGCCCTCGATAGGGCTACGATCCGATCATGAATCTCGCTGCGGGCCAAGGCCGCCTCGGCCTTGGCCGCCAGCGTCTGCGATATCTCCACATTTCCTCCTTGTTCTGCGTAGGGCGGGTCTTGCACACCCCAATCGGCCAACTGACGGACGCCCGGGTCGTCGCCGCCCCAGCCACCGCGAACCACCGGCTCGCTGAAGCTGGCCAGCGCGGTGCCGGTGCCCGGCTGATTGACGTTCCAGTCCAGAACGTAGGTGCGGTGCGTCAACCGCCAGTCCCCGTTGCGGCATTCGTGGCGATCGAGATAGCGGCCGCCAATCAGCGACTGCACGGCATCCGTCCCCTCGCCGCTCGGTGAATAGGCGATGATGGAGCTCTCGGATATCGCGGCATCGCCAGCGACGCGAATCCACAGATTGGTGGGACGATGCATGGTGACCTGATGCGCAGGCCGGTCCGGCCCACCCGTCATCATGGCGCAGAAGTCCGCCGCCGAGCCGTTGAAGAAGCTGTAATCCACCGCCGCATCGTCGTGGAAAGCGGAGCTGAGCAACGCCGCGTCGCGCCGGTCCAGCCCACGCTGCAGCCGGGCGATGGCCAGCTTGATCTGGTCCTTGGCGACCAAGTCCCAAATGGCCTCGGCAGCGTTGAACTCACTCATGAACAGCCTCCCTCCACCGCAAGAGTGCCCTTGCTGACTCAGAACCGCAAGTCGCAGCGCGGCCCCTACAACTCCCCCAGGAATTGCGCTTCGTAGAGCGGCCAGTTGTGGACGATGCCCGCCGCAGCCGCCCGCGGACTTGCCGTGAGGGTAATGGCGCGGCGCGGCGAGTAGCGTTGGATGTATGAACTTAAGCTGCGCGCCCGGGAGCGCCTGCCGCTCTTGACCTCCACCGGGACGATCTCGCCGTCCGACGTCTGATGTAGAAACTCCACCTCTGCACGGGCCTCCGCCCAGCCGTAGGTGGGGTATGCGCCCCGCGCCCGCAGTTCCGTCTGCACGAAGTTCTCGGCCATGAAGCCCTTGTAGGCGTGTTTCGGGTCGCGCTGGACGGCGTAGGGCAGGCGCAGCATGTGGCGCAGGGTGCCAACGTCGAACAGGAACAGACGGAACCGGCTCTCCTTGGCCAAATGCGGCAGGGGCAGGGCGGGGCGGCAGTCGATGGGGTGGCACTTCCAGGCTAGACGTGCCTTGACCAGCCAGTCGATGGGGCCTTGCAAATCGAGATAGCTCCGTTTGCGTTCTATGACGCCTTTGAACCGGAATCGCTTCACCGAGCCGTCCTGCGTTGTCTGAAGCTGCCTCGGTATGCTGTGAAACAGGGTCTCGATGTGCGCAGCATGTTGCGGACCGGCGTACTTGCCGAAGTCCCGCTCGAAGCCCGCGACCAAATCGGCGTGAATGGCATCCACGCTGGCAGCGCGTTCCCGGATGGCCGTATCCTCTTGGAACCATGCGGCGACCGCCTCCGGCATCCCGCCGACGAAGCAGTAGTCAAGGAACAGGGACCAGAGGCGCTCATGCGCTGTGTTGCTGTCGGAGCGCGACCGAAAGGCGTCGAGCAGCCGCGACCGCCTTGAGGCCATTAGGAACTCCTCAAAGCAGAGTGGAAACAGCTCAAGCTGGCGTACCTTGCCCACGGGGAAGGAAGTGAGCGGCCCGATGTTGGAGCCCGACGCGCACACGAACGCCTCCGGCGCACGTTCCGCGAAGTACTTCAGCGAGTCCAACGCGGCTTGGCATTCGCCCACCTCGTCGAGGAAGATGAGATCCTTGGAGAGGTCCACATCGGTGTCGAAGTGGAGCTCAATGTTGTTCACGATGGTGCTCGGCGCTAGATCGCCTGCGAACAGACGCGCAGTCTCCGGGGCGAGCCGAAAGTCGAGCGCGTGGACCTTGCGAAACTCACGCGGACCGAACAGATGCTGAACCAAGTAGGTCTTGCCGGTCTGCCGCGCGCCATCGAGAAGCACCGGCTTGCGCGTCGGTGTCCGTTTCCAGGCGAGCAAGTCGTCATACAACAACCGCTCCATGCGCAAAGCCTCCTCAGTGGCCAGTCGGCGCCTAGAGTCTAGCAGTTATGACTTTTATGCGCATAAAAATCTTCGATTTCCGTACTTTTATGCGCATAAAAGTACGGTATCGCACGCGTGGGTCGCCTCATTGCCTGTCCAGCACCAACTGCAAGCGTTCCACCGAATCGATGGG
>CAZRBP010000135.1:0-9750 GCA_964598305.1 uncultured Pseudomonadales bacterium
CCTGCGTGGATGAACTGCTGGCTGGAACCGGCTGCGAGGCGCTGTTTCAGGCGCCTTAGCCGCGCGTCGGAGCGGCTCGACTCCACTCGCGTCAACGCCCGATTCGAAATCGAGGGCAGGATGCCCTCGCCCCGGGCCTTGAGGGCAGGGCATCCTCGGCCCGCCATTGGGCATCCTGCCCTCGACTGGGGCCTTCGGTTCGGGCTTCAGGTGGTTCGCACCATCATCTTGCCGGTGTTGGCGCCCTTGAAGAGTTGGATTAGCGCGTTTGGCAGTTCCTTGAAGCCGTCAATGACGGTGGTTTGCTGCCTGAGCTGCCCGGCGTCGATCCAGCGGCGCATCTCCGCCTCAGCTTCCGGGTAGCGGTCTTCGTAGTCGATGACGATGAAGCCCTCCATGCGGGCGCGGCGGAAGACCAGGTTGAAGTAGTTCTTGGGTCCCGGCGGCTGCTCCGTGAGGTTGTAGCGGGAGATGCCGCCGCAGATCACGATGCGGGCATTCATGGCAATGCGGTCGAGGCAAATGTCGAGTATCTCGCCGCCCACGTTGTCGAAGAAGAGGTTGATGCCGTTGGGGCAGAGGCGATCCACCTCCGCCGCCACGTCGGCGGTCTTGTAGTTGAAGGCGCCGTCGAAGCCGAGTTCATCGGTCAGCCAAGCGCACTTCTCGTCGCTGCCCGCCATGCCGAACACCGTGCAGCCCTTGATCTTGGCGATCTGTCCGGCGACGCTGCCGGTGGCCCCGGCGGCGCCGCTGATCATCACCACGTCGCCCGCCTTGGGCTGGCCGACATGGAGCAGCCCAAAGTAGGCGGTCATGCCGGTGCCGCCGAGCACGCCCAAGGCCACCTTGGGGTCGATGCCGGCCTCGAAGGGCCGCAGCGGCAGCTTCTTGCCGTCCGTCAAGGCGTAGTCCTGCATGCCGAAGGTGCCGGTCACCTGGGTGCCTTCGGGATAGTCAGGGTGGTTGGAGGCCACCACCGTGCCGACGCCCCGCGCCCGCATGACGCTGCCGAGGGCGAGGGGTGCGACGTAGTCGGCCCGATTCTCCATTTGCCCGCGCATGGAGGGGTCCAGCGAGATGTGGCTGGTTTTGATGAGCGCCTCGCCCGGTCCCGGCGTCGGCACAGCGACCTCCCGGTACTCGAAATCGGAGACCTTGACCATCCCGTGAGGGCGCGCGGCGAGCAGGAATTGACGGTTGACGGCTTCGGGCATGGGCGGTTCCTATCTAGGCGAAACCGAAATTATGCGTTCTGCCTGCCCGGAAGGAAACACTCCGCCTGCGGATGGCGCGCTTGGTCAACGCAGCACCGCCATCACCACATTCGCGTCGACGATGTGGACGCCGGTGTCCGGGTCCATAGGCGCAGCCGCTTCGGGGACGAACAGGACGTGGACCACATCGGACTCGCCTGCGCTTGGCAAGGTCTCGACGCCGGGCCGAGCCTGGGCTTGAGAGGTGGCGGAAGGCGTCTCGGACCATTTGACTTCGCCCACCAGCAGACGCTGGCCATCGACCGAGCGCGCCACCACGTCAAACTCCGGGTTGTTGCCTTGCCAATAGCGTTGGGCGCCTTCCCAAGGGCCCAGCTTGGCCAAAGGCAGGTCGCAGCGATGCAGGAAGGGCACCGAGCGGCGGCACAGCTCCTCCCACGCCGCAGCTTCCAAAGCCATTCGATGGCGCGCCCAGTGGGCAAGACGGGTTTCGGGCGGGGCGGCCGCCAACAGGGCGCGATGGGGCGCTACGACTCGGAACCACTGGCGCAGAAAGGGATCGGCGATGCGGTAGAGGCTGCGCTTGCCCGACTTGGGATGGCTGCCAAAGGGCGTCTCGCGCTGGACGAGACCCATGGCCACGAGCGTCGCGATGGGACCGGAAAGGCTCGACGCGGGCCGCCCCAGGCGGCTGGCGATCTCGCTGATTCGGTGGGCGCCGCCCCCGATGACGTCCAAAAGCGTGCGTAGGGCGGTCAAGGGCGGCGTTTCCTCGAGCAGCAGGCGGTTGGGCTCCTCGTGCAGCGGGCCACCCGGATCCAAGATCACGGCGTCGGCAGCCATGTCAAAGGCAGCGCCGAAGGGTTCGGCCAATTCCCAGTAGCGGGGCATGCCGCCCCAGAGGGCGTAGGCACACACCAACTCCCTGGAAGTGCATTGAGGGAAGGCATCGGCAAGGTGGCCGGGCCGCAACGGCTGCAAGGCGAAGGCCTCTGAAGCGCGGCCGTAGAGCGGTGCGCCAGCGTCGAGAACGGCGCCGTGCATCATGCGCTGGCTTGACCCGCTCACCACGAGGCAGGGTCGTTGTTGGGGGCTGTCGAGCCAATTCTGCAGCATAGCGGTGATGCTGGTATCCGCAGCGATCAAATAGGGCAGCTCGTCAATGATGAACGGACCGGCCCAATCAGATTGGCGTGCCTCGCTGGCTAGGCGCTCGAAAAATGAACGCCAATCCGGGTACTCGACTTCGGCAAAACCAGGAAACCGGCTTTGCACGGCTCCGGCCATGTAGCGGCGTTGGACGGGCGCCGCCGATTGATCGGCTACGGTATAAAGGCCATCACGGCGCTTTGACCACTCCAACAGCAGGCGGGACTTGCCCACGCGCCGGCGTCCCCAAATGACCGCAAACCCGCGGGGGTGGTCAAGGGCGTTGTTCAGGCGGCGTAGTTCATCCTGCCGATCGATGAAGTCCATGAAGATATTATGTTTTCCATTATTATATTATGCAACATAATAATGGAGCAATAATGGTCAATCCATTGGGTTCGTCGTTGCCGTCAGCGTTTGCTAACAGGGGGCGTATGCGATACCTTGACTCCAACATATCCAGACTATGCCTTCCCGAATTGTCGAACCACTACTTTTCCAGAGATTTGGCCCCTTCGGTGCAGCGTATGGCAGCGCACTTTCCTGCCGTGGTGGTCACGGGTGCCCGTCAGACCGGTAAGACAACGCTTTTGACGAAGCTGTTCCCCGACCATCATTACGTCAGCCTTGACCTGCCCGCCGAGGCGCAGCTCGCGGAAGAGGATCCCCAGACTTTTCTGGACCGGCATCCACCGCCGCTTCTTGTCGATGAGGTGCAGTACGCGCCCAAGCTGTTCCGCCACTTAAAGGTCGAGATCGACGCTGACCGGAATGCCAACGGGCGGTTCATTCTCACGGGGTCCCAGAAACTAAGCCTCATGCGGGAGGTATCCGACTCGCTGGCTGGTCGTTGCGGCGTTGTGGAGCTCGAAGGGCTGACCGCTCGCGAACTTGGGCCCGTCTTCACCTCGCGGGAGGCTGCCGGGGGACCGGCCGAGGTGCTCATCCGCGGCTTCATGCCGCAACTGTGGAAGGACTTGGCGCTGCGGCCAGCGGACTACTTTCGCAGCTACCAGGCAACCTACTTGGAAAGGGACGTGCGCCAACTCCTGAACGTGGCCTCGCTGCGGGACTTCGACCGATTCATGCGGGCGACGGCGGTGCGCAGCGGCCAGTTGCTGAACAGGACGGAGCTCGGCAAGGAAGTGGGCGTCAGCGCCAAGACCGTCAACGCATGGCTGGGCGTGTTGGAGGCCACCAACCAGATCACCCTGTTGGAACCGTATTTCGTGAACGTCGGCAAGCGCTTGGCGAAGACCCCGAAGCTCTACTTCAACGATGTGGGCCTGCTGTGCTTTCTATTGGGACTCAGTCGCGAGGCGATCTCAGAAAGCTATCTGATCGGCCCCATCTGGGAGACCTTCCTGTTCGGCGAACTACGCAAGCATCTGCGCATTGATGCGCCCGAGGCAACGGTCTGGTTCTATCGGGACCAATCCCGGGAGGTGGATTTTGTGATCGACCGGGACGGTCAGCTAACCCTTGCCGAATCCAAGTGGAAGGAACTACCCACAGCGCGGGACTTTGGGCAGGCCATGGCCGTTCAGGCGCTGCTGCCGCGAGTGCGCTGGCCGGTCAAGGTGCTGTGCCGCACGAAACAAAGCCATCCGGTGGCGGAAAATGCCTGGGCGGTGGACGGATATCGACTGTGGGAGCACCTGTAGCCCTCAAGGCGCTGTCCTCAACCCATTGTTCGGGAGCGAATTCCTACGGCGAAGACGCTTGGGACATTGTAGGAGCTGTCCTATTTCGAGGAGCCTTGCGGGGTTCGTCTTGTACCCTGATACTCTCGAACGAAGTTGGCTCGCCCGCTTGGAGCGTGTGCCTGTGTGGCTGGACGGAGCGCAGCGGAGCCCTTGTGCTGGTTGGTAGCCCATACCCATCCTAGCCCTGCGCCTACCGCTGATCCATGTTGAGTTTCGGTCCTGTTGGTCCCATCTCCACCGAGTCCGAATCTCGGCAATACCTTGCTGCGCCCATCCACGGCAGTGTGGTGAGAGAAAACAGCGGCCACCAAAACCGAGAATGACCGCGCCTAGACGCATCTACGGTTACCCACAAGAACGTGCCGATCAGGAAAAACCCAGTCATCCAGTCGACTAGGCCCAGCCCGAACAGTGAAAATTCGCTGAGGAAAGTGAACAAGCAAATCAGCAACATGAGCAGTGGAATGGCTACCCGCCACTCGCCCCCGATCATCCAGCGGACGGCGACGATTGCGTAGCCAACAAGGACCAAAAGTCCAAAGGCCAGAGTTATCGCCACTCCTGTTTGGACAGTAGCGCCTAAACCATCATTGCCTAATCCCATTGAGCCTGTGAAGACAACCAACCCAATCAGCGAAGGAAATGTCATAGCTGCAACCGCAGCAGTGCGCAGATGCCATGCCATGCGCTTGCCTTGGCGATGCCCCCAGCCGCAGGCCGCAAGGTCGGCGAAGACCCCCAGCAACGTCAATGCAAATGGAATGATCGGATAAGCCTTCGCGTGCAAATACACATCCGAGGCATCCCATCCGGGTTCATAGACGAACAAAGCCCAAGAAATCCCCACAAGGGAAACAGCCGTCAGGAATCCGTGCCAAACCGAGCCTCAAGGCGACCCCCAATCATCATCCCGCCCAGCATCACCAGAATCTCTTGGCTTCACTCCCCCGCCCTCACTTCACATTCTCGGAAAGGGCATGGTACGAGTCTGGTCGCCTAGCTATCTCCGCAATTGGCGTGCCCATCACGAGTTCCCCAGCGGCGCTAGCCCAATCTCGCCAACCGTGCTTCCAGAATCAACATACCGTTCTCCGGCGTACCGCTGACGGACCAATGCCCTTGGGTCGCTCAAACCATCCCTTCACGGCCGGGCGATCCACTCATCGATCAGCATGTGCAGGTGCCGGGGCTTGGTTTCGTTGTAATCGGCGAACTGCACGTACTCCTTGGCGGTGGCGTGCAGGCCGTCCTGAACGTGGGGCAGGTTGCGCACGTCCTGGTTGAACACCTTGGCCAACATGCCGAGTTCGGGGGCGTTGGTCCAGTCGTCGTCCGGCCCGAGCCAGTGGATCTGGCGGACCGGCTCGTAGTCGCCGTGCTCCGGGATGGGGGCTAGGAACATGCACTCCATGATGCATTCGTCGGGATTGCGGCCCTTGGGGCGGAAGCGGTAGTTGATGCTGTTGAACGACCCCCACGGGTGGAAGTTGGGGAATACCGTGAAGAACACCGACGAGAACTCGATGTCGGCGATTTGGTCGGCGATGGAGGGAACCACGGGCTTGAGCATTTCGCGCTGCATCTGCGCGTAGGCGACGCGGGGGTGCGTCGGCTGGGACTTGTCGTTCTTGGCGCTGCGTTCCGCCATGGCCCGCTCCAGCTCCGACTGGGGCAGCTGCTGGCCGCCCACCCAGTTGCACAGGTGCGGATTGACGTCCCCCAGCTCACCCTCCACCGGCTCGGCGTTGGCGGTGAACAAGCCGGTCTTGCCCTTGGGGGTGGTGACGCGCACCAGACCCTCGCCAGCGGCCTCATAGACCCAGCCGTTGAGCGGGTGGCGCAGCCGCCGCTTGCCGTCGTCGGGGAGCGGGTCCCACTCCGGCTGTCCCTGGCTCTCCAAGGCCCCGCAGCGGATCGCCCGGGAGTAGTTGCCGAAGACGTCGTACTTGGTGTCCACGTCGTGGACGCCGCCGAGCAGGATTTGCGGGTGGGTGGCGATGACGTGGTAGGACTCCATGAAGGCCTCCGAGGCCACCTTCCAGTTGCAGCGAATGGTCTTGGCCACATGGGCGGCCTTGTAACGCCGCTCGTAGGGCAGCAGCTCGAAGTGGCTGGATAGATCGCCCAGGAAGTCCTCCAGGGGCTCGCAATTGGGGTCGGGGTTGATGAAGATGAAGCGCCCCCAACGGCCGGTCCGGACCTCCGGCAGCGACTGCTCGCTGGCCTTCAGGCCGGGGTAGTCCCACTGGCAGGGCACCTGGCGCAGGCTGCCGTCGAGGTTCCAGGTCCAGCCATGGAAGGGACAGCGGAACTCGGTGGCCCGCCCGCCGCGGTTTTCGCGCAGCTTCCGGCCCCGGTGCAGGCAGGCATTGTAGTAGGCCTTGAACTCATCCGCGCCGGTGCGCACAACCAGGAACGAAAGCCCTGCGATGTCGTAGGGCACGTAGTCGCCCACGTTGGGCATGTCGTCCTCGTGGCAGGCCATTTGCCAGGCCCGCTTCCAAATCTTCTCCACTTCCAGGTCGAAGAAGGCCTGGGAGGTGTAACGCGCCACCGGCACGCGGGTCGGCCCAGGGACGATGGGATTGTCGCGCCGGTAGGATGCCGGCACGGGACGGGTTTCCTCGTCGAGCAGCCGATGGTAGGCGTCGTCGATGGTGCGCACGGGGATGAGGGCGGGTTCGGCCATTGCTTTCTCCTTTGGATGCGTGTCGTGGGTGCTCCTCTAGCGCGTTGGCTAAAAGATGCTGAAACCGCCGTCGATCTTGATGACGTCGCCCGTGTGCCAGCGGGAGGCGTCGCTCATCAGGTAAACGGCGATGGCGCCGAAGTCGTCAGGTGTGCCCCAGCGACGCATCGGAATGCGGGGCATGACGTTGCCGGCGAACTTTTCCCAAGCGAAAAGCTGGTCCGTCATGCCAGTTTCCACCCAGCCTGGAATGATGGCGTTGGCGGTGATCCTGTGCCGCGCCATCTCCACGGACAGCGCCAGCATCATGGCGATCATGCCGCCCTTGGTGGCGGCGTAGGCCTGGCCCTTGGCGGCGCCCTGTATGGCGGTGCCGCTGGCGGTGAGCACCAGGCTGCCGCCTTCGCCCTGGGCCACCATTTGCCGTGTCGCGGCCCTTAGGGTGTAGAAGACGCCGTGCAGGTTGACGTCGATGACGTCGTGCCAGTCCTCGTTGCTGTGCTCGTGAAAGGGCTTGGTGTTGCGGGTGCCGATGCCGGCATTGGGGAAACAGGCATCGATGCGCCCGTAGCGCGCAATCACACCCGCCATCGAGCGCTCGACCGCAGCTTCGTCAGTGACATTGCAAAGGGTGGCCGAGGCCGATGGGTTGATGGCTCGAAGCTCTGTTTCGGCGGCGGTGTTCTTGTCCGCATTGGTGCCCCAAACACTCACGTCCGCGCCCGCCGCCGCCACGGCGCGGGCGAAGCCGAGGCCGATGCCGCCATTGCCGCCGGTGATGACGGCCACCTTGCCGCTTAGGTCGAAGCCATCGTAGGCCATGCGGCCACTCCCCAAAAGAGGGACATCCTAGCAGAATGGGCGTGGTGGCTCAGTTTGATCCGCCGAGGGCCAACAATTCTCACTATGCCGGAGCGAGGGCATCTTGCCCTCGATTTGAACGGAGGATTCCATCGAGCGCGGGACGCCCTCGGTCCAGGGCGTTGCGCTCGACTTCGGCGAAAAGCCATAATCAGAGTGCGTTGGCGGGATTGGCGCACATGTAGATTGGCCTCGGCTTCGCCGTTTGCATGACGCCTACCGGCGCGTGATTTGCACCGGCAACTCCAGGACGCCGCGAATGAAGTTGTTGGCCGCGTACACCGGTTCACCGACCACCTCGATGCGCTCGAATCGTTCCAGAATCTCCTCCCAGAGCACCTGCAGTTGCATTTCCGCCAAGCGGTTGCCCATGCAGCGGTGGATGCCGAAGCCGAAGGCGATGTGCTGGCGGGCGTTGGGACGGTCCACGACCAGCCGCTCGGCGTCGTCAAACACGGCCTCGTCGCGGTTGCCGGAGAGATACCACATGATGACCTTGTCCCCAGCTTTGATGCGCTTACCCGCCAATGTCGTGTCCTCCGTGGCCGTGCGGCGCATGTGGATCACCGGGGTTTGCCAGCGGATCATCTCGCTGGCCGCGTTGGGGATCAGGCTGCGGTTGGCCTGCAGCTTGCGGAACTCATCGGGATAGCGTTGGAATGCCAGCACGCCGCCGCTAATCGAGTTGCGCGTGGTGTCGTTGCCGCCGACGATCAGCAGCATCAGGTTGCCGAGGAATTCGTCGGGCCGCTGCAGCATGTCCTTGGTGTCTTCGCCGTGGGCCAGCATGGAGATGAGGTCGTTGCCCGGTTCGCGCCCGGCCCGTTCGTGCCACAATTCGGCGAAGGTGTTGGCGCACTCCGTCAATTCCTTGAGCCGGTACTCGCCGGGCAGGCCCGCCTCGCCCATGAGTTGCGGCGTGGCCGTGGCCAGGTCGGACCAGTGAACGAGCTTGCGGCGGTCCGCGTAGGGGAAGTCGAAGAGGGTGGCGAGCATGCGCGCCGTCAACTCGATGGAGACTTGGTCGACCCAATTGAAGGTCTCGCCGATCGGCAGGTTGTCCAGGATGTCGATGACCCGCTCGCGGATGATCGGCTTGAAGTTGCGCAGGTTGGCCGGCGCCACCGAGGGGGCGACGGTCTTGCGCTGCGCGGTGTGCTTGGGCGGGTCCATGGCGATGAAGTTCTCGAGATGGACGTGCTCCTCGAGCTCCTGCTCGGCGATGCTGATGCCGCCGAGTTCGGAGGAGAACTGCTGATGGTGGGTGTCGACGTGCTTGATGTCCGCATAGCGGGTGACCGACCAGTAGGGGCCGCTGGCGCTCTCGGCGCAGTAGTGCACCGGGGCGTCGCGGCGCAGCCTCGCAAAATAGGGATGAACGGTGTCGCTGGAGTAAAGCGACGCTTCGCTCACATCGATGTCCGCCAAGGGCATCGTCCAAGGATCGTTGACCGGCAGTTCCAAGGCTTCGCTCATGTTGGGATGCTCCGAGGGAAAAACGAAATCCTATCACGAGGGACTTGCTTTGTTTCGAAATCGAAGCAGCCCTTGCGGCATGGGTCGACACCGTGCAATCTTGCCAGCGGGTTTCCACAGCGGCGCGGCGCGAACATGCAAGTGACCAGACTCCACACGAGCACACTGGCCTACGTGGCCTTCCTGGGGGTTATGGCTTGGGCAGCGCCTGCGGTGGCCGTGGAGGTCGGTGACCCGGCGCCCGACTTCACGTTGCCCGCCATGGACACGGAGGCCGAACCCATTGCGCTGGCCGACTATCGCGGCAAGGCCCTCTATTTGGAGTTCTGGTCGAGCTGGTGCGCCCCCTGCAGACGGTCGATGCCGAAGCTCGACGCCTTGCGAAAAAATTGGCCGCAAGAAAAGTTTGAAGTCGTCGGCCTAAATCTGGATACTAGCCGCCCCGATGCGGTTCGCTTCCTTGAACGGGTTTCCATCGGTTATCCTAATGCCTTGGACCTCGGTGGCGGCACGGCTCGCCGGTACGGCGTGTCCGCGTTGCCGGCAGCGTTCATCATCAACGCCGAAGGCGTGGTGGAACGTGTGCTGAAGGGTGCGCAGACCGAGGACTTCGCGCTCATCCGCAGCGTTGTGGAGAGCTTGCAAGAAAATT
>CAZRBP010000136.1:0-9684 GCA_964598305.1 uncultured Pseudomonadales bacterium
AGTACACGGGTGTGCCGCTGCGCCTGTTGCTCGAGGAGTGCGGCGTGGATTTCCGGCGGGCGCGCTTTGCCTTGGCGGAAGGCGCGGATGGCGCATCACTCACCCGCACCATTCCCATGGCGTTGATCGAATCCGGTGAGGTGCTCGTCGCCTATGGCCAGAACGGCGAAGCGCTGCGCCCGGAGAACGGCTTCCCGCTGCGGCTGGTGGTGCCTGGCGTACAGGGCGTCTCCTGGGTGAAGTGGCTGCGCCGCATCGAGGTGGGGGACGCGCCCTACGCCACCCGAGAGGAGTCATTGCACTACATCGATCTCATGCCCGATGGTCAACATCGCCAATACACTTCCATCCAGGAGTGCAAATCGGTCATCACGACGCCGTCGGGTGGCCAGACGCTGCTGAGCCGAGGGTTTCACAACATTTCCGGGCTGGCTTGGTCGGGCCGGGGGCGGGTGGCAGGGGTGGACGTTTCGGTGGACGGCGGCCGCAACTGGCGCAGCGCCCGCCTCGAAGGGCCGGCGCTGGCCAAGGCGCTCACGCGGTTCAACTTCGATTGGATTTGGGATGGCCAAGCGGCGGTGCTGCAGTCTCGCGCAATCGATGAGACAGGCTACGTGCAACCCACCCAGGGCGAGTTGCGGGCAGCGCGGGGCACCGGGTCGATTTACCACAACCATGCCATCCAGTCTTGGCAAGTTCGTCCCAACGGCGAGGTCGTCAATGTCCAACTGGTTTGAATGGGCCGCCTTGGCGCTAGTCTGCGCTGCGGCGCCGGCATGGGCCGGGGAGCGCTACCCCGGCATTGGTCGAGCCGCAACGGCTGAGGAGGTGCGCGCCTGGGACATTGACGTGCGGGCCGATTTCCTGGGATTGCCGGAGGGCGAGGGCAGCGTTGCCCGTGGACGGGAGCTTTACGGGACGCAGTGTGTCGCCTGCCACGGTGGCACGGGGGAGTCGGATGCCTTCTTCACCCCGCTCGTTGGGGGCACGACCGCCGCCGACATCCGCACCGGCCATGCACGGGCGCTCGCCGACTCGGCGACGGCGCAACGCACCACCTTCATGCGGCTTCCCACGCTGTCCACCCTGTTTGATTACATCCATCGCGCCATGCCTTGGGAGACGCCGAAATCCCTGCCGCCGGACGATGTGTACGCGCTGACCGCCTATCTGCTTCACCTTGCCGGGATCGTGCCGGAGACCTTTACCCTCTCGCACAGCAATGTGGCGGACGTGCAGAATCGGCTGCCCAATCGCTATGGCATGACGACGGACCACGGGCTGTGGCCCGGCGATGACGGGATCGGGAATGGCGGCATTCCCGATGTTCAGGCCGACCGCTGCATGAACGACTGCCGCCCGGTCCATGACAACTGAACCGGCGGCGAACGGGCCGCCGTCACCAGCGAATCAGCCAACCCAAGCGACAACGGCTTCCCGATACTACGTCCTGGCGCTGCTCGTCCTGATCAACGTGCTGAGCTACGTTGACCGGCACATGCTGCCAGCCTTCGCGGCTCAGATCACCGGCGAACTTGAGCTGTCGCGCCAGCAGTTCGGGCTGCTCACCGGATTCGCCTTCGTCGCCGTCTATGCGCTCAGCGGCCCGGTCATGGGGGTGCTGGCCGACCGCTTCAATCCATCACGGGTCATCGCTTGGGGCATCGCGCTCTGGAGCGCCATGACCTGGCTCACCGGGTTGTCGAGGAACTTCCTGCAGATTCTGCTGCCGCGCATGGCGGTCGGCATCGGCGAAGCGGCGCTGCATCCCGCCGCTGCGGGGATTCTCAGCCGATTGTTCGCGCCCGCCCAGCGGGCGACGGTGTTCGGTCTGTTCTTCATGGGCAGCCACATCGGCTTGGGGCTCGCCTACTGGCTGGCCGGCACCTTGGGGGAAGCCATCGGCTGGCGCATGATGTTCATGGCCCTGGGCGCAGCCGGGCTCTTGCTGGCTTTGGTGCTTGTGGCCTCTGCCCGCTTCAAACCAAAGTCGTTTGCGCCGCCGGTGGATCTCACTGCGAAGGACAACAACGTCGCATCGGTGCGCAAGGTGGTGGGCCAGCTGCTTGACGCCGTTCGCCACAACGCTGCGTTCCGACAGGCCGTTTTGGGCCTCTCACTGCTGCACGCGATTTACGCCAGTGGCCAGTTCATGCAGCTTTGGCTGGTCGCGGAAAAAGGTCTCCCGGAATCGACGGCCTCGTCCCTATACGGATCCATGTACCTCCTGTGCGCCATTCCATCCGCCATGCTCGGTGGCTTGGCCGCCGACTGGTTCGTCCGTCGATTCCGCACGACCCACGCGCTGTTCGTCGCGCTCGTGGGCGCGGCCACCTGGCCGTTGGTGATCCTCTTCAGGGTGTCGGCACCGGAAAGCGCCAGTTTCCACTTGGGCATGGGTGCCGCGGTACTCCTGCTCACGTTCCCCTACGGCGCCATGATTTCACTGGTCCTGAACGAAGCGCCGCGCAGCATCCAATCAACCGCGATAGCCTTCACGATGTTCACCGCCAACGTCTTGGTAATCGGCACCGGCACCTACGCCATTGGCTTGTTCAGCGACCTGCTGGAAGCGCAACAAGTGGCCGCCCCACTGACCAAGGTGCTGCTCGGCGCGGACTTGGTGGTGCTGCTCGCGATCATCCTGTACTTCAGGCTGCATCGGAGGATTCAATCCTCCCGCAGAGGAACGGACGGAGCCGTTTCAGTTTGAGTGATTGGAACGTCTGACACGTCATGGAACATTCCGCGTTGCTGGCGTCAACCAGATCGCGGGGCTGCTAGAATGTCCCCATGATCGTCCTGCTCGCCATAATCCTGCTCTTCACCGCCGCCGTCGCCAACGGGCACGGGCTGGCCGCTTGGCTGCTCATTTGGGTGGCCGCGGCGTGGCTGGCCGTGCTCGCCGTTCGAGTCCTGGCATGGACGCACCGCGACCCCGGGGGCTGACCGCAGCACCTCACCCCTCGCCTCCAGTTCGTGTTACCACGTAACAAGTGTAAGTTTCGCATCTATGGACCGCCGAACTCCTAACCAGGCCGTTGCGGAAGCGGCGCGTAGGTTGGCTCGCGCCAGCGACGAAGTGCGCCAAGCCGCGCTTGGCACAGTGGCGGAATACGAAGCCGCCAGCAGGCAACGGGAAGTGGCCAGGCGAGCGTTGGCGAAGGCCGTGGCGTTAGTGAAATCGGAGGATTGATTAGGGAGAGCTTGTCATCGTGATTGTTCTGACTTTGGTGTTCCCGCTGTTGGCTGGCGCATGGCGTTATTGAGTGTTGGACACCCGCCTCCCCGCAACCTTGGACTGGTGGGATGAAGGGCTTCAGTGAGGCCCCCGCGCTAAGGCGGGGGAAAGGGAAACGACGAAACGGCCAGACAACCGAGAGGGACTGGCTTCAATGAGGCCCCCGCGCTAAGGCGGGGGAAAGGACCGGCGGGAACAACACGCACGGGAGCTATGCGGTGGCTTCAATGAGGCCCCCGCGCTAAGGCGGGGGAAAGTGGTTGTGCCGCACGGTTCGAACCGAGCTCGCAGAAAGGCTTCAATGAGGCCCCCGCGCTAAGGCGGGGGAAAGGGCGGAGCCGGTGCCAACCAAGCCACCCAGTGCTTCTAGCTTCAATGAGGCCCCCGCGCTAAGGCGGGGGAAAGCTCGGCGGGATAGGAGCAGGCGGTGGCCAACTCACCGCTTCAATGAGGCCCCCGCGCTAAGGCGGGGGAAAGGCTGCAGGTTTGGACCTTGCGGCGCAAAGGCTCGCCAATGCTTCAATGAGGCCCCCGCGCTAAGGCGGGGGAAAGCTGAGCCCAAGGATTCATCAAGGTACGAAGTGGGCTGCTTCAATGAGGCCCCCGCGCTAAGGCGGGGGAAAGAGGTTGAAGGAAGATGACGAACTACCGGACGGGAACGCTGCTTCAATGAGGCCCCCGCGCTAAGGCGGGGGAAAGGTCAAGTGCGTTTCGCTACCCCGCAAACTACGTCGCATGCTTCAATGAGGCCCCCGCGCTAAGGCGGGGGAAAGGTCGCGCCGTCGGCGAGCATGGACTCCGCCAGCTCCGCGCTTCAATGAGGCCCCCGCGCTAAGGCGGGGGAAAGGCTAGCCGTGCATTGAAGCGAGGCTGTCCCTCGCACCGCTTCAATGAGGCCCCCGCGCTAAGGCGGGGGAAAGGAAGACGGGGCGGAAGACTTGAGGTTCACGGAAGAGGCTTCAATGAGGCCCCCGCGCTAAGGCGGGGGAAAGCGCACCGGCCCGCCCCGCGTCACCCCGGGGTTCTTGACGCTTCAATGAGGCCCCCGCGCTAAGGCGGGGGAAAGCGGACCGCGAACCCGGATGACGGCGACCCGCCCCAATAGCTTCAATGAGGCCCCCGCGCTAAGGCGGGGGAAAGTGCGGAGCCGGGATTGCAGAATCGTCTCCCGGAACCGCTTCAATGAGGCCCCCGCGCTAAGGCGGGGGAAAGATCTACATCGACGGCGCAGCCAGCGCCTGATGAACTGCTTCAATGAGGCCCCCGCGCTAAGGCGGGGGAAAGTTGTGCTGCGGCATGCCGAACTCGCCGGTCTTCGCGTAGCTTCAATGAGGCCCCCGCGCTAAGGCGGGGGAAAGCCAACAAGGCGCCGCATAGGCGCCTTTGAACCCAAACGCTTCAATGAGGCCCCCGCGCTAAGGCGGGGGAAAGACGGTAGGTGCCGACGGACACGGTGCTGAGGCTGTCGCTTCAATGAGGCCCCCGCGCTAAGGCGGGGGAAAGGAGCGGACAGCGACGCCTCTGCCCAGCCAGTACACCTAGCTTCAATGAGGCCCCCGCGCTAAGGCGGGGGAAAGCGATCGAGAAGGCCGAGGAACTGGACGACGGATTCGCTTCAATGAGGCCCCCGCGCTAAGGCGGGGGAAAGCGCGAAGTCGTGGGGGTGAGCGGCGCACTGCCCCGGTAGCTTCAATGAGGCCCCCGCGCTAAGGCGGGGGAAAGGGTACGCGCGCAATGATTCAGTCACCCACCAACTCGCTTCAATGAGGCCCCCGCGCTAAGGCGGGGGAAAGTTCCTAAGATGAATCGAAAGGGTTGCCGAATTGCCATCGCTTCAATGAGGCCCCCGCGCTAAGGCGGGGGAAAGGCTCGCTGGCGACCTCGATGTTGTCCATGTCGGACGCGCTTCAATGAGGCCCCCGCGCTAAGGCGGGGGAAAGTTCGCCTCGTGCGCCATCGCGTCCGCGAACATGTCCAGCTTCAATGAGGCCCCCGCGCTAAGGCGGGGGAAAGTCGCGTCCTTTCTATCGCGCTCCGCCAACTCGGCCTCGCTTCAATGAGGCCCCCGCGCTAAGGCGGGGGAAAGGGGTCGGCGCCCGCTCCCTGTGGCTCTCGATGCCTGCTAGCTTCAATGAGGCCCCCGCGCTAAGGCGGGGGAAAGGCCGCTTGCTACGGCCCAATCAACTCGCGGTTCGGCTTCCCGAAGTGCGAGTGGTTGGGGCACTGGCGGTCTGCTAAGCAGTCCAAAGTGGAGTATTGCCTGAATTTCCACCATCAACTCGTTGATTTTTAAAGATCAAAACCCACACGAGTGGTCCCTAGGCAATTCGCCGACACTCAACCTCTCGCGCCGCGTTGGCAACGCTACACGATTACCGGTTCGCGTTCCACTGGGATGTAGCTTCGCTTGCCGAGCGACACGATTTTCGGTTCCACACGGTCGGCGAGCCCGATGTCAATGATGACGACATGATCCTCGTCGTGATGGATCAGGCCATCGAGATCGGCAATTAGCTCAGCATGGCGCCGGGGGGACAGCCGGCATTGGAACACGGAGTACTGCACCCACTCGCCGTAGCCGTGCATGGTTCGAAAGACGCGCCGCCAGCGCTTGGCGTCGGCGATGTCGTACACCACAAAGTACACTCGCTCGTCGCTGCTCATGCTGGAGTCATCCTGAAGGAGGGCCGCTGCCGAGTTTGCGCTACCGGGTGAGGAAATTGGGGTAGTCGGGAATCTCGCTCAACAGAAAGCGGCTCAGCAGCCGAGCTTGCATTTCGAACAGGCGCCGGTACTCCACGCGATAGTCGAACATGGGGTGGGTCACTTCTTGGCTCATGCGCCGCTCGAAAGAGGCGATGAATCGCTTGCGCCCCGAGTCCGATAGATTGGTGCCGACGGATGTGCGCACGAAATCAGTGGGTTTGACTTCACCGTTGTTGATGGCTGTCACGACTACCGAATCGACGATCAACGGCCGAAACGGCTCCATCATGTCCAGTGCGAGGGCAGGCCGTCCATACCGGGGTTGGTGGTAGTAGCCCCTGTAGGGGTCGAATCCGACGCCCGACAACGCCACCACAAAGGCGCGGGTCAGCAGGGCATATCCGAATGAGAGCATGGCGTTGACCGGATCGGTGGGCGGACGCCGATTGCGTCCGTTCATGTCGAACAAGGTCATTTCGGCATCGGCGCCCTTGAGCACCTGCGGTAGCGCTTGGAAGTAGTGCGCCGCGGCCGCGCCTTCAACGCCAAGCAGCGAGCTGAGGCTCTTGGTCCGGCCCGCTTGGTCGCCGAGCCGTTTCAAGTCCTTGAGCACTGGCCCTGAGTCCTCCGTTCCCCGCCAGTTGCGGCGCAGCAGGACGCGGCAGTTGCGGATTTTCGCCTGCACCCAGCCCCGAGCCAAACGCAAGCAAACCTGATCTTCGAACGAACCCCGGTATTGAGCAGTCCGCAACTCGACGTTGGCGTGGCCCGCGCCGATGGTGTGACCCAAAAACCAGCCCCCATAGGAATGCCAGGTGATGGGAATTTCCCGGCGCATGAGTTCGTGCAGGGTCGGCGTAGTTACATAGACGTTTCCCATCACCACCAATTGGGAGGTCTCTGCCAAACGGGCGTGGGTTGGCTCGCCGTCGTCCACTGTGATGGCCAGCCGTTCGCCGGTTTTGGCGACCTTGGCCCGATGCGCTTGAACGTAAACCGGCAGGGAACGGGTGTGGCGGACGCTGATCGGGCGCACCTTGTCCGCCTTGGCGCTGAGCAGATTGACTTCGTCCGGCAGGCAGATGCCGACCAGTGAACATCGGGAGCACTTGGGGCTGTCTTCCAGCGGCGGCGGGATTTGACCGCCCTCCACGACGGTGCGCAACAGGCTTAAGGACTCCTGCGTAAGGGAGCGCAGTTCGTCATCGAAGGGAATCCGCACCCGTTCCCTGGAGCCGGCGAAGTACAGAATGCCTTCGGAACATTGGTAGCCGTGATCCTCCAGCAACAACCCCTGTGCGCACAGTTGCACCCGTTCGGGGTCGTAAGCCTTCTGCTTCACATGGGGACGCTTGCCGCGCTTGTAGTCGATGGGGGTGACCTTGCCGTCCGCCCCCTCCACCAAGTCGATCTTGGCCACCAAATCGAGGCGTTTTGACGAGAGTTCCACCGAGCGGGCCGGTTTCATCTCCTCGAAGTCGGCGTCCGGCTCTGGCAGAGCGCCGCCTTTGGCGTCCACTCGCCTATGCACATGGCGGCCCTCCACGGTGTCGGATGAGTCCTCCCACTCCTTCTGCACCCACTCCAAATAGGCAAGGCGCGGGCAGTACACGAACTCGTTGAGGATGCGCGCCGGGATCAGCGGCGCATCCGCCGGGCGCTCCACCCGAAGAGGCAGGGCGGCTTGCATGGGCGCGTCGTCGGGCCGGGGCTCAGATGGCATGGATCGACGAGTCGTTGAAGCCATGGCTTTGCTCCTTGGAAAAGGGTTGCGTTTGGGCGGACGCTTCCCGCCTCAGCGCCTCGCAGTCGAGGGATCAACTACTTCAACGCCAGTCGGCTCAAAGTGCCGCACGTTGCATGTCACGACGGTTAGACCGTGTTCGAGGGCAGTCGCCGCAATCAGCAGATCGGCCCCTTCGTGCCCAAGCGTTGCCGAGAGTTGGCCCCACCTCCTCGCTGTTGCCAAATCGACGTTGAGAACGCGCTCCTCGTAAAACGACATTACCTTGCCCAGCCAAGTGGCAAGGGCTCGGGCAAACGGGGGATTTTGGCGCTGTTGCTGCCAGATGCCGCGCTCGATCTCTCCGATCGTCACAACGCTTAAGTACAGATCGGCGGCCCCCTGTTTCGATACCCACTGCGCAATGCGGGGATGACGCTCCTTGCGTCGCAACGCGGATAGCACGTCCGTGTCGATTAGGTGCATCAGGATTCAAATTGCCGTGCGGGCATCGGCAAGCGTTCGAATTCGCCGTCGTCCTGTGGCATTTCGAGCAGAAGGTCGTTGAATGTCGGCGAGCTTACCTTCTCCAGGCGGCACAAGCGCTCATAGTCTTCTGCAGCAATGACCACGACAGCGGGCCTGCCTCGCCGCGTGACCTGCTGCGGTTCTCCGGAAATCGCCGCGTCCACGAGTGCGCTCAGCCGATTTTTCGCTTCCTGCAACTGCCACTGCGCCATGGCGTTGTCCTCTGGCTAGATTATTAGTCTAGATTGTTTGGTTCGTTGGGTGATGTCAAGATGTCTCTCCAGATCTGCACAGCTCGGAAGATTATTCTGAAGTACTGGGAAGGCCGAGTGCTTCAGAGTTTGATTCCGAGTTTGGAACAATTGGTCTCATGGATGGGTTCGATTCTTAAAGACCCCTGTACCATTGGGATGAAGCGAAGCAGGGGAGACAGGTGATGTCCACCAACACTGACCGGAACAGGCGCAACGCTATGGCGTTCTACGATCTTATGTTCAATCAGTGCCAGCCACGGGAAGCGATCGACGCGTACGTGGGCGCCGACTACATCCAGCACAATCCCGAAGTCGAAGACGGCAAGGCGGGATTCATCGAGTACTTCGAGCGCATGACGGCCGAGTATCCGGGCAAGAGCGTCCAGTTCATGCGGTCGGTCGCGGAGGGTGACTTGGTCGTGCTCCATTGCCATCAGCAGTGGCCCGGCGACCACGAGTACGCTGGCATCGACATCTTCCGCTTCGATGAGGAGGGGAAGATCGTCGAGCACTGGGACGTGCTGCAGACTGTTCCGGAGTCGTCACGCAACGGCAACACGATGTTCTAACGAAGCGATGCCCAACTTTGAACGAATCTACGCGCTGCATCAGTGTCTTCGCAGCTGCCGTCATCCAGCCTCCACCGATGAGTTGATGGCGGAGCTTGAATGCTCCCGCTCGACCTTGCAGCGGACCTTAGCCGAAATGCGCGACTTCTTGGGTGCGCCGATCTTGAATGTTCCCGGCCGGGGCTACTTCTATGACCGGACCGCGGAGAAGTTCGAACTGCCAGGGCTGTGGTTCCGGCGCGACGAACTCGAAGCCCTGCTGGTGATGGAGCATCTGCTGGGGAGCGTCCAGCCTGGCTTGCTGAGCCTGCACATCAACCCCTTGCGCGACAAGTTAAAGGCCATTCTCGATGCGGGAGTGAAGGGGCGCCTGCCGTTTCCCTCGCATCGAATCCGCATTCTGCGCACCCACGCCCGAACCGTGCGGGCAGCACAGTTCGGCCCCGCAGCCACCGCCATCGTGGAGCGCCGCCAGCTGACGTTCAGCTACGCTGGTCGGGCTGCGGGCACAACCAAGCAACGCACAGCATCGCCCCAGCGCCTCGTCTATTACCGCGACCAGTGGTACTTGGACGCTTGGGATGAGGACAAGGACGCCCTGCGCACCTTCGCCATCGACCGCATGGAGGAGGCCGAAGTCCTCGACCAGTCCGCCCGCGAAGT